>NZ_JBFRDV010000030.1:0-81721 GCF_052113945.1 Paenarthrobacter sp. RAF54_2 | reverse complement strand
CGGCCGTGGTGATTGACAAGAGCGCCGAAGCCGCCCAGGACCCCGACTTCCTGCTGGAGCCCGAACACTTCGAGCAGTGGCAGCAGGAGCATGGCCCCTTCCCGGAAAACTGCTGGGTCATCTTCCGCACCGGCTGGTCCRCCCGCGGCGGTAACGCWGTGGACTTCATGAACGCTGACGACGCCGGCCCCCACACTCCGGGGGTCTCAGCGGCTGGTGCCAAATGGCTCGCCGGAAACGCCTCCATCAGCGGCTTCGGCGTGGAAACGGTCGGCATCGACGCCGGCCAGGCAGCCACGCTGGACCCGATGTTCCCCGTCCATTCGTTCCTGCTCGGCGCGGACAAATACGGTGTGACGTCGCTGCGGAACGTTGACCGCCTCCCAGTCACCGGCGCGACGCTGGTGGTTGCACCCCTGCCTATCGTTGGGGGGACCGGCAGCCCCAGCCGCGTTTATGCGTTGGTTGAGAGCTCAGCAAATTCAGCATCGGAGCCAGGCGCATGAGCGAGCAGGTAAGGGTCTCTACCCTGGTGGGCCAGACTCTGGCAAAACTGGGAGTCGGCCACGTCTTCGGGGTGGTGGGCAGCGGCAACTTCGACATCACGAGCACGCTGATGAACGCCGGAATTCCCTACACCGCGGCCCGCCATGAGGGCGGCGCTGCCACCATGGCCGATGCCTACTCCAGGATGTCCGGCAAGGTGGGCGTGGTAACCACGCACCAAGGATGTGGCCTGACCAACGCGATCACCGGCGTCGGAGAAGCTGCCAAGAGCCGCACACCCATGATCGTGCTGACTGCCGATACGCAGGCGGCAGCCATCCGGTCCAACTTCAAGATCGATCAGGATGCACTGGCGCGCAGCGTCGGGGCCGTGGCGGAACGGATCCACTCCCCCGAAACGGCTGTAGCGGATACCGTCCGGGCATTCCGAACAGCGGTGAACGAGCGCAGGACCGTGGTCCTCAGCTTGCCCTTGGATGTCCAAAGCGGAACCGCGGCAGACACGGTGAGTACCGTCGTCGTGCCTGTACCGGCGCGGCTTCGTCCGGATACCAGCGCAGTGAACCAGCTGGTGGAGCTGATCTCGAACGCGAAACGTCCCGTGTTCGTCGCAGGCCGCGGCGGCAGGGGCGCCCGGGATTCCATCCTGGCCCTGGCCCGGCATGCGGGGGCGCTCGTGGCGACTTCGGCTGTAGCCAACGGGCTGTTCAACGGCGATTCCCATAACTTGGGCATCTCCGGCGGGTTCTCCTCGCCGTTGACCGCGGAACTTATTACCGCAGCGGACCTGATTATCGGGTGGGGTTGCACCCTGAATATGTGGACCATGCGTCACGGCCGGTTGATCTCGGCCGGAACAAAAGTAGTCCAGATCGACGTCGAAGATTCCTCGTTGGGCGCCAACAGGCAGATAACCCTGGGCGTGCTGGGTGATTCCGCCCTCACGGCCGAGGACGCCCTGGACGTCCTCAGGACCATCCAGCCTGCTGCGGCGGAAAAGTACCGCACCGAGCAGAACGCCCTCGCCATCAAACAGAGTGCACGGTGGCGGGACGTGGAGACTCCGGACCTTGGCACTGCGACGTCGATCGACCCACGGGTCATCAGCCGGGAACTGGATACCATCCTTCCCGCGGACAGGATCGTCGCAGTGGATTCGGGCAACTTCATGGGCTACCCCAGCCAGTATTTGGCGGTGCCGGACGAATTCGGGTTCTGTTTTACCCAGGCATTCCAGGCCATTGGCCTTGGCCTCTACACGGCAATCGGCGCTGCCATAGCGCAACCGCAGCGGCTGCCCGTCCTGGGCGCCGGAGATGGTGGATTCCTGATGGGCATCAGCGAACTGGAGACCGCCGTCCGGCTGAAGCTGCCGCTGGTCTGCATCGTCTACAACGATGCCGCGTACGGCGCTGAGGTCCACCACTTCGCGGAGCACCACACGCAAGAGGAGCTGGGCAGCGTGTCCTTCCCGGAGACGGATATTGCCGCGATCGCCCGGGGATACGGAGCCGACGGCGTGACCGTCAGGACACTGGAGGACCTTCAGCCAGTACGGGAATGGGTTGCCACGTTCAGAGACGGCGGGCAGGACCGGCCCTTGGTGATCGACGCCAAGATCGCCTCGGACGGTGGCTCCTGGTGGCTGGCGGAGGCCTTCCAAGGACACTGAAAACAACGCGGCAAGCTGTCGCCCTGACACACCGATTTGAACAGGAACTACCTACAGACAAGGCAGTATTTCCATGAATCAATACAGCACAACAGACACCCTGTTGCAAGCGAATACACATGGCCTGCAACGCAGCCTCACCGGACGGCAGCTCAGCATGATTGGTCTGGGCGGAGCAATTGGAACAGGGTTGTTCCTCGGCTCCAGCCTGGCCATCTCGCAGGCCGGTCCTTCAACAATCATTGCCTACATTGTCTGCGGACTCGTGGCGTTGGTCATTGCCTGGGCGCTTGCCGAAATGGTGGTGGTCCACCCTACGGCTGGAGCATTTGGGGTGCTGGCACACTCCTACGTAGGCCGGTGGGCGGGTTTTGTGGTGCGCTGGACGTACTGGGCCATCCAGTGCATCGCCATCGGCGGCGAAGTCATCGCTGCTGGCATTTTTGTCCGCTTTTGGTGGCCGGACATTCCGCTCTGGCTCTCGACCGTTGTCTTCTCGGTCGCGATCCTTGCTGTCAACGCCGCAGCGGTCAATCTGTTTGGCAGGATCGAGTACTGGTTTGCCATGATCAAAGTGAGTGCGATTGTTGCATTTATCCTTTTGGGACTGGCCCTTCTCTTTTTCGGTCTTCCGGGCCAAGCACCTTTGGGACTAGGTAATCTGACATCTGACGGTGGCTTCATGCCCCACGGGGTGCAGGGCTTGCTGTTAGCAATGGTCTTCGTCATCTTCAGCTTCATCGGAACCGAGGTCGTCTCCGTTACTGCTGCAGAGTCAGAAAACCCAGGTCGCGACGTTATCCGCGCTACCCGCTCCATGGCTCTTCGCCTGACTTTGTTCTATGTCGTAGCTATCAGCATCGTCTTAGCAGTGGTGCCCTGGACCCAAACGTCGCAGGCAGGCGGCAATATCACTGCAAGTCCCTTCGTTATGGTGTTCGCCGCGGCCAACATCCCCGCGGCTGCAACCATCATGAACTTCGTCGTGCTAACAGCAGCGCTGTCTTCAGCAAACGCCAACCTCTACCTCACCACCCGCATGATGCACTCACTTGCCGCACACAGATACGCACCGAAATGGGCCGGGAAGCTGACAAAAGGCGGTGCCCCTGCAATGGCCTTGATCCTAAGCTCAATCGGCCTCGTCATTGCCGCCGTACTTTCTGTTGTGGCAGCCGACACCGCCTATCTGGCCTTGTTTGGGATCTCCGTATTTGGGGCACTCGTTGTATGGATCCTTATCCTCATTACCCACATGCGGTTCCGCACGGTTAGGGTCCGATACGGTCTTCCCGCGTCACCCGCGCGCTTAAAGGGCGCCCCAGTAACTTCTATCCTTGCATTGCTGTTCCTCGCCGCAGTGCTCGTCTCCACGATCTTCATCGAAGGCCTCACCTGGACATGGGTGGCGGGTGTTCCATTCTTCGTGGCTCTACTCGTCGCCTACTATTTCGTTGATCGGCGAACGGCTGGTCGGGAACGCTACGATCCCCTGCGCGAAGAAATCGAGCTGGCAAGGGCAAAATCTCTAAGTACGGAACGGGCCGCATCAAGCGATGTAGCACCCTAAGGTAGCTTTTGGGGCAGGGCAGGGGCCCTGCCCCAAACAGGCTTCCCTACCATGACTCCACAGACCCTGCCACGCTATGGCCCGGCTTGAAGCCCCGGAAACCCAAGAAACCCCCGGAAATCCGGGGGTTTCTCTTGGTGGGCGATACTGGGTTCGAACCAGTGACCTCTTCGGTGTGAACGAAGCGCGCTACCACTGCGCCAATCGCCCGGGTAGAAGGTGCATCAACTCGCTGATGCATACAGAAGACTAGCCCACCCTGGCTGGATTGCAAAACGCGCTCAGCCCACCTTTCCACCACTGAATGACAAGCCTGGAATTACAGCCGTGAAACTCCCGAAGAGCCCCGTAAATTCAACGATCCAAGCCCGTTAAGAAGCCAAAGCAACCAACCGATTTGGAGTTTCAAGCAACCTCCTATAGAGTTTTTACTCGTCGGAAAGCGACGGAATGCCTACTGGGCAGGCCGGCGTAACGGCACTGCGGACGTAGCTCAGCTGGTAGAGCACCACCTTGCCAAGGTGGATGTCGCGAGTTCGAATCTCGTCGTCCGCTCGCAAGGCACTGTCAAGGCAAGAATTCCTCGGAATCTGCTTACACGGTGGGTTGGCCGAGAGGCGAGGCAGCGGCCTGCAAAGCCGTATACACGGGTTCGAATCCCGTACCCACCTCGGTGAAAACCATGTCTTCCAGCCACGGCTGGATGCATGGGCGATTGGCGCAGCGGTAGCGCGCTTCCCTGACACGGAAGAGGTCACTGGTTCGATCCCAGTATCGCCCACCAGAACAAGGCAACTTGTTTGTTGTTGAAGGCCAGGCATGTGCCAGGCAGACAACATGTGCGGACGTAGCTCAGCTGGTAGAGCACCACCTTGCCAAGGTGGATGTCGCGAGTTCGAATCTCGTCGTCCGCTCTCTTTCATGAGGAACGGATTCCTTCATGAGGACCCGGAAACGGGCGATTGGCGCAGCGGTAGCGCGCTTCCCTGACACGGAAGAGGTCACTGGTTCGATCCCAGTATCGCCCACCAGAACAAGGCAACTTGTTTGTTGTTGAAGGCCAGGCATCTGCCGGGCAGACAACATGTGCGGACGTAGCTCAGCTGGTAGAGCACCACCTTGCCAAGGTGGATGTCGCGAGTTCGAATCTCGTCGTCCGCTCCAACGAAAAAAGGCAGCTCCTCGGAGCTGCTTTTTTTATGCCCACACTGAGCCTTTATGCGCACACGCGGAGCCAAATGCCATTCATTATTTGAAGTAACTGATACACCTAAGAAAAAGTCGCTTTATCTAATGTGATTCGTCTCGCAGAATGTAATGCGAGCTCATCACCGTTCCACGCCAACTGGCAGGAGTACCCCATGAATCAACAGACGGCTTCCCAATCCGTCATGAGGCGCAAGCCCATTGACGACATCGAGGAAGAAAGCAAGCACAGTGGACTCTTCAAGAGTCTTGGCCTCTGGCAACTGACGGCCATCGGCGTCGGCGGCATTATCGGCGTCGGCATCTTCTCGCTGGCCGGCCTCGTAGCCCACGGCGACGCAAACAACCCGGGCGTTGGCCCTGCAGTGCTCGTCTCGTTCCTTATTGCCGGACTCGCTTCCGGCGCCGCCGCTCTGTCCTATGCCGAATTTGCCGGCATGATCCCCAGGGCCGGCTCCGCCTACACCTATGGCTATGTGGCTTTGGGCGAGATCATCGGCTGGTTTATTGGCTGGGATCTCCTGCTTGAATACATTGCCATTGTTGCCGTTGTGGCAATCGGCATCTCCGGCTACTTCGATGCCTTCTTGTCCGGCATCGGAATCCACATGCCCACGTGGATGACATCCACAGCGGATGAAGGCAAGGGCGGCATCATCAACCTTCCGGCGATCCTGGTCTGCCTCTTGGTGACCTGGATCCTGAGCAGGGGAACCAAGGCTTTCGGGCGCTTCGAGTTGGTGGCTGTCGCCATCAAAGTGGTGCTGATCCTGTTCATCATCGGGTTGGGCACTTTCTACATCAACACCGAGAACTTCAATCCGTTCATGCCTAGCGGCTTCGGCCCGGTCTTCTCCGGTGCAGCTACGGTGTTCTTCGCTGTCTTTGGTTACGACGCCATGAGTACAGCCGCGGAAGAAGCCAAGGACGGCAAGAAGCACATGCCCAAGGCGATCGTCCTGTCCCTGATCATCGCCATGCTGCTGTATGTCGCGGCTACGCTCGTCCTCACCGGCATGCAGAACTACAAGGACATCGATCCCAAGGCTGGCTTCGCATCGGCGTTCACCGGGGTGGGTCTGCCGGTCATCGCCACCATCATTTCGGTTTTCGCGGTCCTATCCATCCTGACGGTCATGCTGACGTTCCTTCTGGGCGTTACCCGCGTGTGGTTCTCCATGAGCCGCGACGGCCTGCTGCCGGGCTGGTTCGCCCGTACGGACCGTCACGGCACACCGCAGCGCGTGACGTGGATCGCGGGCATCGCCTCAGCGTTCCTGGCTGGCGTTTTCCCGATCAAGGAAGTGGCAGACCTCACCAACATCGGCATCCTGGCAGCATTCGTTGTAGTCTGCATTTCCGTCATCGTCTTCCGCTACAAGCGGCCCGAGGCCCCCCGCACGTTCCGTTTGCCATGGATGCCGGTAGTTCCTGCGTTCGGCGTGCTGGCCTCCGCGTTCCTGATGTCCCAGTTGCACTGGGAAACCTGGCTGCGTTTTGTCGTCTGGCTCATTGTTGGCTTGGTCATCTATTTCTCCTACGGCCGTAAGCACTCGCTCATGAATCCGGACAGCCCGCGCCACCTTGAGCTGAGTAAGCCCTTGGCGTAGCGCGCCTGGAATCCTTGGCACACCCTGAATGTGGTGTTAGGGTCGGACGCGGAGGAGCGAACTGGCTCCGCGAAGGAAGGGAGGTGCCCGTGGGTTTAATTGACGACCTGAAGGGTAAGGCTCAGGGTCTCATTCAGGGCAACGAAGAAGCCATCCAGAATGGCATCGAAAAGGCCGGAGACTTCGTCGACGAAAAGACAGGCGGCAAGTTCGCAGGTCAGGTTGACGCGGTTCAGAATGCCGCTTCCGACTTCGTGGCTACAACAGACGGAGACGCCGCACAGGCTCCCGTCGCGGATGAGCCTAAGCAGCTGTAGCTGCCTGAGCCCGCCGTACCAGATACGTCAAGGGGGCACCGGTCCCGCCGAGAGGCGCCACCGGTGCCCTTGGCGTTTAACGAGTAACCAGCTTCCTGTCCGGTATTTTGGTCCCTATGCCGTCAGCCTCTTCCGCAGTCCAGCGCCCCTCCCGCCAGGACACGTTGGGGCCGCCCATCACGGCGGGCATCGTCACCGCCCTCGTCGGTTTCACGTCCTCCTTCGCGGTAGTCCTTGCCGGACTCCGGGCTGTGGGAGCCAACCAGACGCAAGCCTCCAGCGGCCTCCTGGCCCTCACGCTGACGTTCGGCCTGGGCATCTTATGGCTGGCGTGGAGGTCGAAAATGCCTGTCACGTTGGCCTGGTCCACCCCAGGTGCGGCGCTCCTCGCCTCGGCAGGAATGGTCGACGGCGGCTGGCCGGCGGCGGTGGGTGCGTTCGTCGTCGTCGGGGTGCTGATCGTCCTGACGGGGTTACTGCCCAGCCTGGGAAGCCTCATGGCGAAGATACCCACAGCGCTTGCGCAGGCGATGCTGGCGGGCGTGCTGCTCCCCCTATGCCTGGCACCCTTCAAATCCCTGGGAGAGGCGCCCTTGCTGGTTGGCCCGGTGGCCCTTTGCTGGTTGGTCATGATGAAGTTCGCGGCCCGCTGGGCAGTCCCCGCCTCAGTGTTGGTCGCCCTGGCCGTTATCGGCATCCATATCGTGACGAACGGCGTTCAGATTCCCGGGGACGACCTGTTGCCGCGGCTCGAATGGACTACTCCAACATTCACGGTGGAGGGAGCAGTGGGGCTTGCCTTGCCTCTGTTCATTGTCACGATGGCATCGCAGAACATTCCCGGCGTCGCCGTGCTTAAATCCTTTGGCTTCACAACACCCTGGCGGGCATCGATGGTGGTAACCGGAGCCGGAACCATCGCGGGCGCTCCGTTCGGAGGCCACGCCATCAACCTTGCTGCCTTGAGTGCCGCCTTGGCCGCGGGCGAGGAAGCGGGGAAAGATCACGGCAGGCGGTGGATCGCCGCGTTCGTTGCGGGGCTGGCCTACCTGATATTGGCAGCGTTCTCCGCGGCCCTTGTCACAGTGGTGGCTGCTGCACCGGCGGGTTTGCTTGAAGCAGTGGCAGGGCTGGCCTTGCTGGGCACCTTGTCCTCAGCCATTTCTTCCGCATTGGCAGTCGCAGAAGAACGCGTACCGGCGTGCATCACTTTCCTGCTTGCCGCCTCAGGGATCAGCTTCGCCGGAGTAGGTGCCGCCTTCTGGGCATTGGCGGGAGGCATCCTGGTCCGCTGGTTACTGAAAGACCGGGAACCGCTTATGCCTTCACACAAGTAAAGCCGGAACCGAATCAGGCAGGTTCGTGGTTCTGCCCCTCACGGGCAAGAGCCGTAAGCCGGGACACGGCACGGAAGTACTTCTTCATGTAGCCGCCCGTCATCATCTCTTCGGTGAAGAGTTTGTCGAAGGGGACGCCGCTGGCAAGAATCGGCACATCTTTGTCATAGAGACGGTCGGCGAGGACCACGAAGCGCAGCGCTACTGCCTGCTCGGTAATCGTCTCGACGTCGCGCCACACCACGGCTTCGATGCCTGAGATCAGCTGGCGGTAGCGGCTGGGGTGAACGCCGGCGAGGTGGTGCACGAGAGTGCCGAAGTCATCCACAGCAACTGTTTGTCCGTCGAACTCAGCGTGCATGCGGTGCTTGAGCTCTTCAGTCTTCAACGGTGACGGAGCTGCGGGCAGGCCACGGTGGCGGAAGTCTTCGCCGTCAATCCTGACAACATCAAACTGATCGGCAAGGACCTGGATTTCCCGTTGGAAGTCCACGGCTGCGAAGCGTCCTTCGCCCAAGGAACCCGGCAAGGTGTTGGAGGTTGCGGCCAGCTTTACGCCGGCGTCGGCCAGTTCACGCATCAGGCGGGACATCAGCACAGTATCGCCGGGATCGTCGAGTTCGAACTCGTCAATGCAAACCAGCTTGTAGTTGCTGAGGGCTTCCACGGTCTTGCGGAACGAGAGCGCGCCTACGAGGTTGGTGTATTCAACGAAAGTACCGAAGGCCTTGGGACCCGGAGACCGGTGCCAAAGGGAGGCCAGAAGGTGGGTCTTTCCGACGCCGAAGCCACCGTCAAGGTAAATGCCAGCACGGGCGGAGGGGGCCTTCTTGGCGAACAACTTCTTGAACAGGCCACCGCCGTCATCGGCTCCAACACCGTCAGCGAATGCGGACAGCAGCTTCACCGCATTGGCCTGGCTGGGCTGGGCAGGGTCGGGGCGGTAGCTATCGAACGATACCTCTCCGAATCGCGGAGACGGGAAGAAACCCTTAAGGAGTTCCTCCACGGAGACTGCCGGTGTGCGGGCAGCCAGTTGTTCGATCTGTACCACGGTGGTCCGTTCTTAGAGTATTTGGGTCCCCAGCAAGAATACCGGCATCGGGCGGCCCGAAAACGGTGACGTGACCAAGGCCATGTTTCACCATGTGACCAGCGGGGAAGCATTCCTCGCGGCCCATGGTTAGTGTTGGAGCACGCCGGGCCGGCAACTGATGCAGCTTCCAGGGCCTGGCTCCGCCCGTTGTCAGTGAAAGGCCATCATCATGTCCTACCCCGTTGAAGAAAACGAAAAGTTCGCGTCCTATGCGAACCCTGAACGACTCGTATCCACTCAGTGGCTTGCCGCAGCACTTGCCGAAGGCGCCATCGCAGACGGCAAGCTGGTGGTTGTGGAGTCCGATGAGGACGTCCTCCTGTACGAAACCGGCCACATTCCGGGTGCCGTAAAGATCGACTGGCATACGGACCTGAACGATGAAGTAACGCGCGACTACGTCGACGGTGCCGCATTCGCCGCTTTGGCTGCATCCAAGGGCATCTCCCGCGACACCACTGTGGTGATCTACGGTGACAAGTCCAACTGGTGGGCAGCCTACGCCCTCTGGGTCTTCACGCTGTTCGGACACGAAGATGTCCGCCTGCTGGACGGTGGCCGCGACAAGTGGATCGCTGAAGGCCGCGAATTGACCACGGACGTACCGACGCCGGCCCCGGGCACCTACCCGGAAGTTGAGCGCAACGACGCTCCCATCCGGGCCTTCAAGGAGGACGTCCTGGCTCACCTGGGCAACCCCCTGATCGATGTCCGCTCCCCCGAGGAGTACACGGGCCAGCGCACCCACATGCCCGCGTACCCCGAAGAAGGCGCACTGCGTGGCGGCCACATCCCCACGGCCGCTTCGATTCCGTGGGCCCGCGCTGCTGCTGAGGACGGCACCTACCGTTCCCGTGAGGAACTGGAAGCCCTCTACCTCGGCGAAGCCGGCCTGACGGCGGGCGACGACGTCGTGGCCTACTGCCGCATCGGCGAGCGGTCCAGCCACACTTGGTTCGCGCTTAAGTACCTGCTGGGCTTTGAGACCGTCCGCAACTACGACGGTTCCTGGACCGAATGGGGCAACGCGGTCCGCGTACCCATCGTCAAGGGCGCCGAGCGCGGTTCCGTACCGGCAGCCTTGGTCCGTAACTAGCGATACAACGTAACCAGCGATGCAATCAGCACCGTTGTGCGTAAGCTGGAAGTGATGAGTACCAACACTTTGCCCGCCGCACTGGCGGAAATCGTCGATGACTTCCAGGCACTGACAGAGCCTGACCGCCTGCAACTGCTGCTCGAGTTCTCCCGTGGGCTGCCCGAACTTCCGGAGCGCCTCAAGGACCACCCGGAGCTGCTGGAGCAGGTTGTGGAGTGCCAGTCGCCTCTGTTCCTTACGATCGAATCCGAGAAAAACAAAGACGACGCCGAAGGCCCCCGCGCCTACCGGTTGTTTTTCAAAGCTCCTCCGGAGGCTCCCACCACGCGTGGATTCGCCGGGGTACTGCACGAAGGACTCGATGGGTTGACGGCCCAGGAAATTCTGGACGTTCCGGATGACATGCCGGAGTTGCTGGGATTGACCAGGGCCATCACTCCCCTGCGTATGCGCGGCATGACCGCCATGCTGGGCCGTATCAAGCGGAAAGTGGCGGCCGCAAGCCGCTTGGAACGCTAAGCAACTTTCCGCAAGGCAAGGCTGAGAGGCGTCCTGGCACACATGGCCAAGAAGATGGCATCACAGGGAACGCCGGCCACTGCAGCACTCGCTGCGGCCGGCGTTCCCTTCGTGCTGCACCCGTACTCCCATGATCCGTCGGCCTCGAGCTACGGGTTGGAAGCTGCCGAAGTCCTGGGCATCGATCCCAAGCGGGTTTTCAAGACATTGATGGTGGAAGTCGAAGGCAAACTCGCCGTGGGCATCGTCCCCGTTTCCGGAAACCTGGACCTCAAGTCCGTGGCGGCAGCCCTGGGTTCGAAGAAGGCAGCCATGGCCGACCCCAAGGCGGCCGAGCGCAGGACAGGCTATGTCTTGGGCGGAATCTCTCCCTTGGGCCAGCGCCAACCCTCCCCCACTGTCCTGGACGAGTCGGCTTTGTCCTTTGACACCATCCTGGTGTCCGGTGGGCGACGCGGTCTCGACATCGAGCTTGCCCCAGGGGACCTGGTCCGGCTGACCAAAGCAGTGACGGCGCCAATCGGCGCCAAGGGCTAACTTCACCCAGGGCTAACGTCACCCAGCCTGCGCGTTACCCTCCGACTGCCCGGGATTGTTCCGGGGAGCCAACTGACGCTGCAGCCATGAGCGAACCAGCCGTTCCCATTTCTCCGGGTCAACGTTCCACTCCTTCGTGTGCCGCGCTCCATGGAATGGTTCGAACGTCACCATGTCCGGGTTCTTCTCCGCAAGGCTCGCAGAAGGCTCAAACGGGACGTAGTCGTCGTCAACACTGTGGATCAGCAGGGTTGGGGTTCGTAGCTCAACGGCTCGTGCTTCCCAGTCCATCGCTTTGAAATCCACGGGAGCGGATAATCCGGTGAGCCTGCGGCCCAGCGGATGTCCGAGCATCAACTGTCCATAACGGCCCACGTTGTAGGGGATCCTGTTCATCTCTGCGTGGTGGGCCATCACGTTGACCCAATTGATGACTGGCGCATCCAGCACCAAGGCCCGGATCAGGTGCCTGTGCTTGGAGAGATCTGCTGTCTGGAGGCTGATCGCTCCACCCATGGACCAGCCGAACAGGACAACTTCCCGGGCACCGTTTGCCATCGCATATTCGATCGCAGCTTCCACGTCCCGCCACTCCGTGGAGCCCAGGCCGTACCGCCCATCGATCGCCGAGGGCGCAAGTCCATCATTGCGGTACGAAATCAGCAGGCTATCCAGTCCCAACTCCCGGGCGGTCCGAACAGCCCTGAGGCCTTCAAGCCTGGTGGCACCGCGGCCATGAACCATGATCGCCCAGATGGGTGCGTGGGTAGCGGCATCGGCCCGGACAAGCCATGCTGGTGCCTTTCCGACGTCGAGGTCGATCTCCACATCCTCGGCGGCCAGGCCGATGGCTGCGGGATCCGGGTACGTTGCGCCGCTCCACCATCCCCGGCGGGCTTCAGCCAGATTGCCGCTGTAAACCTCGTCGACCTCGCGCAGCACCGTTTGTTCAGCTGGTGAGTAGGACACGATCCTGCCAATCCTGGCATGGCCTTTGCCGCCCTCGAAGAAGAGGCTGAACACGCCGTCGATGGTGGTGTCAGGGGTTGCCGCAAGGATGACCTGCAGTCCCTTGTCGCTGCGGATGACGGCGAGAACCTCCTGGTCCTCATGACGGGCAGCGGGCGTAATGACGCGGCGGGCAAAATACACTGCAAGCGCGGAGGATCCTGCACCGACGAGTCCTGCGAGTGTCCCTCCGGTGAGGATTCCCGCGATGGCCCATTTGGTGCTCAGGGACATTTTCTTCTCTGCAGCGCTGCTTGCTGACCGGGTATTCAATGCCATGGCTCCATTGTCGCCGTTCAGTGGCCGTGGTCCATGCACGTGGAGGGCGCGCGGCGGATTGGTTGCCCGGGAATGGCCTGGCGGGAATTGAGTGCCGAAAATCTGCCTCGTCCGGTTCGGCGGGACTACGCTGTAGCCATGAGCGATCCCATCGTCATCCTGACAGAAGAGCCCCTTGGTCCCGACGACCGCGTCAACATCGCCAAATTGATCGACGGCGGCGACGCACCCCTGGTTGTCCTGGTCCCTGCCAATACCGAGCGACATCTCCTGGTTGATTTCCTGGAGAATCTTTCGATGCTTGATATTGCCAAAGCGTTCCGTGAACTTGGCGGGCAGTCTCCCAACCCCGTTGTTGAGAGGGCGGAGGCTTCGGAAACCCTGGCCACTTCGTTGGCTGCGCTGGAAGGTTTGGGCGGCGGTGTCACGGGAGAGATTGTCGACGGCGGTGCCGTGGCCGGCTTGGTATCGAAGGTCCGGGCCTTGGATGCCGCGCAAGCTGTGGTGGTAACGCGTCCGCACGCAATCGCGGATACTTTCCACACGGATTGGGCCAATAAGGCGCAGGACCAGTTGGGGCTTCCCGTTCTTCACTTGTATGCGGGTTCGGGATTTATCGGCGACTCGTGAGCGTTGCATAAGACATGAACACTCCTGAGAACACCAGCAAGACCACGGGCGTGCCCATGGAGAAGTCCGACGCCCAGTGGCGTGATGAGCTAACCCCTGATGAGTACCGAGTGCTGCGCCAGGCCGGTACTGAGCGGCCTTACACCGGCGAGTACTGGGACACTCATACAGAGGGCGTTTATCAGTGCCGCGCTTGTGGCAGTCAGTTGTTCACCAGCCACGAAAAGTTTGATTCCCATTGCGGTTGGCCGTCTTTCTGGGCGCCGTTGGCGGAGGGCACGGTGCGTTACCTGCATGACCGCACCATGGGGATGGACCGCGTGGAAGTCCGGTGCGCGAACTGCGATTCGCATTTGGGTCACGTGTTTGAAGGCGAGGGGTACGGCACTCCCACGGATCAGCGGTTCTGCATTAATTCGATCTCGCTGCGGCTTGTGGAATCGAAAGAGCCAGTTGAGTCCATGGAGCCAGCCGAGTCCGACAAGAAGTAGGCCCTTCCGGGGCGGGCTCGCAAGCGGTGCCCGTCCCGGAACGCACAGCTGCTGCATCTCGAGCACTTTGAAACAACCCTTTGCAACAGTTTTGCTTATGCTCAGCCCATTTTTGGATTAGCTAAGCTTTTCGGTTGCTACGCTCACATCAGAAACATGAACGACTTCTGAAAGGACGAGCATCAATGACCATCACTGCCACCGCCGCCCTCCCGCGTGTCACTGCCGACAACATGGAGTGGACTGCCCTCAAGGCCGCTGCCACCGCACTTCAGGGATACCAGGAGCAGGACGGTTCCATTGCGGATCCGGCCGTCCACGCAGAAGCCGCACAACTGGTAGCAACGATTTCGGATGCCATCATCGCGTTGGCCCTTCACTTCCCGCACGACGCCCGATACCTTGAACTGTTGGTGGAAGACTTCAGCCGCTGGGTCCAGGGCGGGTTTGGAGTTCCGGATTTCCTGGACTCCCTCCAGGCCTTCCAGCCGCAGGAGCAGCGTGTCGATGGCCTCCAGCATCTGGTGGTCTTCCCGATGTACACCCAGAACGGCAGCACCAATCGGCTGGTCGAAGCTGTCTTGATCGAGGTCATTTGGCCGGAGTTCATTGGCGGACTGGAAGCCGGCGAGTACTCCAACAAGCTCTTCGTTCCCATTCGTTTTGTTGATTTCACCCCGGGCTACGACACCAATTCCGCAGTCCTCTTCCCGGAGACAGTGGCTGTCCGCGAGACACCGACGTTCACGTGGGGCGCCATCTTTGCAGACCGTGAAGCGGCCCGCTTCCGCCGCGTACTCAAAGCTGCGGCTGCCACCACATCACTTGTGCTCCCTGGGGACGCCGCGGAGCTCCTTGAAGACCAGGAACTCACCCAGCGCACTTTCGTCATGTGGGACTTGATCCACGACCGCACGCACATGCGAGGCGACCTTCCCTTTGATCCGTTCATGATCAAGCAGCGCATGCCGTTCTTCCTCTACTCCTTGGAAGAGCTCCGCTGCGATCTGACCGCCTTCCGGGAGTCCGTACGCATCGAAAAGGACGAGAACGCCGATCCTGATGCCCGCAAGCACGCCAAGCTGGTGCAGTACGCGGTGATTTTTGACCGGATCTTCCGGTTCGCCATCACCGGCAGCCGCGTCCGCAATTACGACGGCCTTGGTGGCCAGCTCCTGTTCGCGTGGATGCACCAACACCACGTGCTGCACTGGACGGACAGCAAGCTCAGCATCGACTGGGATGAAGCAGCAGACGTAGTTGTGGAGCTCGGTGCCAGGATCGAAGAGCTGTACTGGCGTTCCATCGACCGCCCGAAGGCCTCCCACTGGCTTGCGGCCTATGAACTCATTTCCGGTACAGTGACTCCACACCCGGCGTCGATCTGGGCCAAGGGCCCTGAAGCCCTGCCTTTGAACGGTGCCCCCCGCGGCCTTACCGACCAGGTCCTGGACGATGAGTTCCCGCTGTCCATGTTCTACGAAGCATTGGAGAAGAAAATGCGCCCTGTTATCGAATCCACCACCGGCATCACTGGCGCGACGGCGGCCTGATGAGCCCACTGACAGTCCTGGTGACCGGCGGCAGCAGCGCGTCCGGTGTAGCTGCGGCGCGCGCTTTGGCGGCCGCCGGTCACAGGGTTTTCACCATCGGTTCAGACGATGTCCGCATCAAGGCCGCATCCTTGGAGGCCGGTGATGGCGTGACCCCGCTGGTTTGCGACCTCGCCAGCCTTGATTCTGTTCGCGAACTTGCAGAGACGATTCATCAGCTCGGCGTCGAGCGAATAGACGGCGTCATCCATCTCGTGGGCGGGTGGCGCAACGCGACCGGCATCGAGGACCAATCCGACGACGACTGGGAATCCCTTGAAGAGGGCGCGATTACCACCCTGCGCAACGTCTCGCGCGTTTTCTATCGCCAGTTGGAAGAGTCACCCCATGGCCGCTTTGCCATGGTTTCATCCACCGTCGTGTCTGCACCGACCGCCGCGACAGCAAGCTACGCAGCTGCCAAGGCCGCCGCAGAAGCCTGGACCCTCGCGGTAGCCGACGGTTTCCGGCAGGATCAGTCAGGAAACAAGCAAGCCCCGGCGCCTCAACACAGCGCCGCCGTGATTTTCGTGGTCAAATCCCTCGTCGATGCCGCTATGCGGCGCGCTCACCCGGAGCGGCGCTTCCCCGGCTACACGGACGTCGAAGAACTGGCTGCCTCCGTCGTCGAACTCTTTAGAGAACCGGCGGACACCCTCAACGGCCAGCGCATCCTGCTGGCCAAATAGACTTGAAAGCGTGAATGAACCAGTGACGAGCACAACAGAGGCGCTCCACAGCRCCACCGCCACAACCGGCCACGGCCAACTCCACGACCCCTCGGTTCGAGGCTTTGCTTCGGACAATTATTCCGGAGTCCACCCCGAGGTCCTCACTGCTCTGGCTACCGCCAACGGAGGCCACCAGGTCTCCTATGGTGAGGACGTTTACACCGCCCGGCTCCAGGAGGTCCTGGAACAGCAGTTCGGCAGCGGCATCGAAACCTTCCCGGTCTTCAACGGCACAGGCGCCAACGTCCTGTCCCTGCAATCGCTCCTCCCCCGCTGGGGTGCCGTCATTTGCGCTTCCACGGCGCACATCAACATGGACGAGAATGGTGCGCCCGAGCGGGTTGGCGGTATCAAGCTGCTGCAGATACCCACCGAAGACGGAAAGCTCACGCCTGCGTTGATCGACCGCGAAGCCTGGGGCTGGGGCGATGAGCACCGCGCTCAGCCCCTGGTTGTCTCCATTACCCAGACCACCGAGTTGGGCACGTGCTACACCCCTGAAGAAGTGCGCGCCATCGCCGACCACGCCCACGCCAAGGGCATGAAGTTGCATATGGACGGAGCGCGGCTGGCAAACGCGGCAGCACACCTTGGCGTTCCCCTGCGTACGTTCACGCGCGACGCCGGTGTGGACATCCTGTCGTTCGGCGGCACCAAGAATGGACTGCTTTTTGGTGAAGTCGTGGTTGCCCTCAACCCTGAAGCCGCCGACGGCCTGAAATTCCTTCGCAAAATGAACATGCAGCTGGCTTCGAAGATGCGCTTCATCTCGGCGCAATTCATCGCCTTGCTGGAGGACGGACTGTGGCTACGGTCAGCTGCCCACGCCAACGCGATGGCAGCACGCCTGCGCTCGGCCATCGAGGGTATCGACGGCGTGGAGCCCACCCAGGCCACACAGTCGAACGGCGTCTTCGCGATTCTGCCCGGCGGAGTCGCCGACCGCCTGCGCTCATCCTTCGCCTTTTACGATTGGGACGCTGCCCGTGGTGAAGTCAGATGGATGTGCTCCTTCGATACCACGGAGGAAGATATCGACGCCTTCGTCGCCGCCATTAAGCGGGAGCTGGCCACCGATTTGGCGGCCGGCTAACAAGTGAACAAGGAATTGTCCGGGGCGGCGAGCCTACAGGGATTCGCTGCCCCGGACGCATAATCTGCGATGGTGAACGCCCTCGCCCAGGTTCCCTCGGAATTTCTTTCCGCCTTGGGATCGCTACGAAAAGCACAATGCCGCAGCGAACTGCGGTTGGACGAAATCCCTGCGCCCGCCCGTCTGGCACCATACGCTGTGGCCCTTGGAGCGGAAGTGTTCAGCCCGACGGCAGCCACCCGCCAAATTCCGGTCCACGGCCCTGCAGCCAAAGCCTTCGCCGAAAAGCAGAACGCCAGCCCTCCGGATGAAGAGGACGACGAGCTGGCTACCGGCCGTTTCATCCTGCTGTACGACCCCGACGGTTCGGCAGTATGGGAAGGCGAATTCCGGATTGTCACCTATATCCGCGCCCAGATGGACGCCGAGATGGGAAATGACACCATGCTGGGTTCCGTCGCGTGGACCTGGCTGGTGGAAGCCCTTGAAAACCATGCTGCCCAGTACCGCGCTGCCGGAGGTACTGCAACAAGGATTCTTTCGGAGAGCTTCGGCACCCTGTCCGACCGCCCCGACACGATAGATATCGAATTGCGTGCCTCCTGGACTCCTGCCACGGCAAATGTGCAAGCGCACCTGGAGGCCTGGTCTGACATGGTTTGTACGTTCGCCGGACTGCCACCCTTGCCGCCGGGCGTTACCGGACTACCCAACAGGAGGCTCAATTGATTGCCCTGAATTTTTCCACAAGGGCCTGCCGCAGCAGGAATCGGTAAGCTTAAGCCACCATGACCCCTGAAAACCTGGATAAAACCACAACCGGCGATCCGGTTGCTGATCCCACCACCCACATCAAAGTTGAAGGCTTCGACAGCCACATCCCTGAAGTCATCGATCTTGATACCCCGCGCGAAGGCGTGCCCCTGGTCATCGATACCTTGGCGGGCCTGGAGCGATGTGCCGCGGCTATTGCGGCCGGAACCGGGCCGGCCGGCGTCGACGCCGAACGCGCTTCCGGATTCCGCTACGGCCAGCGCGCCTTCCTCGTACAAATCCGGCGCGAAGGAGCCGGCACCTGGTTGATTGACCCCGAACCGTTTGACAACCTGAACATCGTCAACGATGCGCTGCGCGGTGTCGAATGGATCCTGCACGCTGCCACCCAGGATCTTCCCTGCCTTTCCGAGCTGGGCATGTGGCCGGACAAACTCTTCGATACCGAACTTGCGGCCCGGCTGGCCGGACTCCCTCGCGTCGGGCTCGCTGCCGTCATCGAACAGCTGCTTGGGTTCGGTCTCGCCAAAGAACATTCCGCCGCAGACTGGTCAACACGGCCGCTGCCGGAGCCTTGGCTGCGCTACGCTGCCCTCGACGTCGAAGTCCTGGCTGAACTCCGCGAAGAACTCATCGAACTTCTTCAGGCCGACGGCAAGCTCGGATTCGCAGAGCAGGAATTCGAGGGAATCCTGGCTGCCGGTATCGCACCCCCAAGGGTGGATCCATGGCGGAAGACATCCGGACTCCACCAGATCCGTGACCGCCGCCAGCTGGCCGCCGTTCGGGAACTGTGGGAGGAGCGGGATCAACTGGCCCGCAAGCGTGACGTCGCTCCCGGACGGCTCATCCCCGATTCCGCCCTCGTCGCAGCAGCCAAGGCGCTTCCCACCACCGTTCCCCAGCTCCTGGCCACCAAAGGCTTCCATGGCAGGTCAGCCCAGCGCGAAGCCCCCAGATGGCTGCGGTGCATAACCACAGCCCGCACGCTCACGGAACTGCCTCCCCTGCACTTGGTCACCAACGCCCCGCCGCCGCCACGCGTATGGGTGGACAGGGATTCGGCAGCTGCCGCACGCCTTGCCACAGCCCGCCCCGCGCTCCAGGAAAAGGCCGACGAGCTCAAGCTACCTATCGAGAACCTGCTCACCCCGGACTACCTCCGCCGCGTGGCGTGGCGGCCGCCGTCGGACGTTTCACTGGAATCGATAGCCGATGAGCTACGCACCCTGGGTGCGCGGGAATGGCAAATCTCCTTCGCAGCGCCCATCCTGACTGAGGCATGCTTGAACCCAAAGCCACTCCCCGGCAAGGAGTCCAAGTCGAGGGAAGCGCAGCAATCCAAGGACTCCGACTGATTCATTACCTTGCCCCCTGGGCCCGTCACCCGAACTTCGGTTCGAGGTGGCGGGCCTTTTGCGTCCCGGGACACGTCAGGCATCCGCAGCATCTTGCATCCTAACCACCTTGCACCCCCATCTACCTTGCACCCTAAGTTACTCACAAGTAACATTGCATTAATGCCAATCGGAGACCGCTCTGCGGAATCCAGCACCATGTCTCAACGAGGAGTTAACACATGAGTCCATCACGCAGTGCTCAGAGGAGCGTCCGCGACGTCGTGTTCGTGGATGGTGTGCGGACACCCTTCGGCAAAGCCGGCGAGAAAGGCATCTACGCTGGTACGCGCGCTGATGACCTGGTCGTAAAGTGCATCCGCGAACTGATGCGCCGCAATCCGTCGTTGCCTGCTGACCGCATTGACGAGGTAGCCATCGCCGCGACAACCCAGACCGGCGATCAAGGCCTCACCCTTGGCAGAACGGCGGCCCTTCTGGCAGGCCTTCCCCGCACGGTGCCCGGCTTCGCAATCGACCGCATGTGCGCTGGAGCCATGACAGCAGTGACGACGACGGCGAGTGGCATCGGCTTCGGCGCGTACGACGTCGTCATTGCCGGCGGCGTGGAACACATGGGCAACCACCCCATGGGGTCCGGCGCTGATCCCAATCCGCGCTTCATGTCCGAGCGGCTCGTGGATCCAGCGGCGCTGAACATGGGCAACACGGCCGAGAATTTGCACGACCGCTTCCCGGCCATCACCAAGGACCGAACGGACGCCTACGCGGCAGCGTCGCAGGCGAAACTGGCCGAAGCGTATTCCCGCCAGCAGATCCAGGAGGACCTCGTCCCGGTGGCCACCATCAAGCCAGGGCAGGGTTGGGCACTTCACACCACGGATGAGCCGCCCCGGCCAGGAACCACGGTGGAGGATCTCGCCGAACTGCGTACCCCTTTCCGGGCCCACGGGCGGGTAACGGCGGGCAACGCAGCAGGCTTGAACGATGGCGCCACCGCTGCGGTACTCGCTTCGGCAGAAGCCGCGGCGGAATTGGGCCTGCCGGTGAAGATGCGATTGGTGTCTTATGCCTTCGCGGGAGTGGAACCGGAAGTCATGGGAATCGGTCCCGTGCCAGCCACGGAAAAGGCCCTCAAGAACGCCGGCCTCGCCATTGAAGACATCGGATTGTTCGAGATCAACGAGGCCTTCGCCGTGCAGGTCCTGAGCTTCCTTGATCACTTCGGCATCGCGGATGACGACACCCGGGTCAACCGCTATGGCGGGGCGATCGCCGTCGGACATCCGCTTGCTTCCTCAGGCGTTCGGTTGATGAACCAACTGGCCCGGCAGTTCCAGGAAGACTCCTCGGTCCGTTATGGCATCACCACCATGTGCATCGGCCTGGGCATGGGTGCCACAGTGATCTGGGAGAACCCGAACCACGCTGACTTCGAATCGTCCGTCCAGACTTCAGGCCAGACCATCACAGAAGGAGCCGCCGCATGAGCGCCACAGAATTCCAGAAGCTCGCCTCCCTCTTCCCCGACGAGATCGTGACGCATTCCTACGTCCAGGACATCCAGCTTCCAGGCGGTGCAGGCACCTTTGCCTTAATCACCCTGGACAACGGACTGGACCACTCCAAACCCACCACGCTGGGGCCAAACACCCTGGTGGAATTGGGCGAAGTCCTGGATGGACTCAAGGAGCGTGCCGCCAAGGGTGAAATCGTAGGGGTCGGAGTGACCGGCAAACCATACTTCCTGGTGGCCGGCGCAGACTTGTCTGCCGTGAAGACCCTCAAGGAACGCGAGCATGGCCTGTGGATGGCCCAGCTTGGACACGCTGTGTACTCCACCCTGGCCAACCTCGGGGTGCCCAGCTTCGCCTTCATTAATGGTCTGGCGCTCGGCGGCGGACTCGAGATCGCCCTGCAATCCACCTACCGGACCGTCTCCACCGGCGCAGGTTCCCTCGCACTCCCTGAGGCGTTTATTGGCCTTGTTCCGGGCTGGGGCGGCGTCTACATTCTCCCCCGCTTGATCGGACCCGAAAACGCCGTCAAGGTAATGATCGAGAACCCGCTCAGCAACAACCGCACACTCACCGGCCCGGAAGCGTTTGAGCTCGGTATCGCCGATGCCATCTTCGAGCCGGCCGACTTCGTGGAGCAGTCCCTGGCGTGGGCTGCCCGTGTCATTACCGGCAAAGAAACCCCAGTGCGGAAGAACGCCGTCGACCCCTCGGACGAAGGCGTCGCCAGCCGCTGGGCTGCGGCGGTTTCCGCAGGCCGTGCGTTTGTTGAGGCGAAGACCTCCAATGCTTCGCCCGCGCCTGCCAAGGTGCTGGACATCATGGAAGCAAACCGCACCATGAGCCAAGGCGAATCGGCGGAGCTGGAATGTGAGACCCTTGCCGGCCTGATGCAGACGGATGAGTTCCGCTCCACCGTGTACGCTTTCCTGGACCTCGTGCAGAAGCGCTCCAAGCGGCCTGCAGGCGCACCGGACCGGAAGCTGGCCCGCCCGGTCACCAAGGTAGGCGTGGTAGGCGCGGGGCTCATGGCAAGCCAGCTGGCGCTACTTTTCGCCCGCCAGCTCAAGGTGCCGGTCGTCATGACCGACATCGATCAGGTCAGGGTGGACAAGGGCGTCGCGTACGTCCACGCAGAAGTCGACAAATTGCTGGCAAAGAAGCGAATCAAGGCCGACGCCGCCAACCGGACCAAGGCGCTCGTCACCGGCTCGGTGTCCAAGGAAGTCTTCGCCGACGCCGATTTCGTCATCGAGGCCGTGTTTGAAGAGCTGCACATCAAGAAGCAAGTCTTCGCCCAAGTGGAAGAGATCGTCTCCCCCGAGTGCATCCTCGCCACCAACACTTCCTCGCTGTCCGTAACCGCCATGGCCGAGGACCTACGGCACCCGGAGCGGCTGGTGGGCTTCCATTTCTTCAACCCTGTTGCCGTCATGCCGCTCCTGGAAATCGTCAGGGCGCCAAAGACTGACGACGCAGTACTTGCTACGGCTTTTGAACTCGCAAAGGGCCTGAAGAAGACCCCCGTCCTGGTTAAGGACGCGCCGGCGTTCGTCGTGAACCGCATCCTGCTCCGCCTCATGGGCGAAGTCATCGCCGCTTTCGACGAAGGCACCCCCGCCGAGGTGGCAGACACCGCTTTGCGTCCCATGGGCCTGCCGATGACTCCCTTCACCTTGAGCGCCATGGTGGGACTGCCGGTCGCACAGCATGTGCAGGAGTCCCTCCATAATGCCTTCGGAGGCCGTTTCCCCGTTTCACAGAACCTGCAGAAGCTCATCGACAACGGCGTAAAGTCCCTCTGGGTCCCCGGTCCGGATGGAAAGCCAGTCATCCCGGCTGAGACCTTGGCCATCATGTCCTTCGGTAACACTCCCTCCACACGCGAGGAAGTGCTGCGGCGGAGCGAAAGCTCCGGCCACTGCCCCTACCGCGTTTCCGAGCCTTTGTATCTAGAAGAGTGCCACCTTGGGAGCACGCGGGAAGATCTCGTCCAGTTCCTCGCGCTCCTCCTGGCTAGGGACCCAGCACACTGCTTCCGCATTCTCACGAATCTGCTCCGGACGCGTCGCTCCAGCGATGACACTGCCGACGCCGGGTTGGGCTGCCAACCACGAGAACGCCAGCTGGAGTTCGGTGATGCCCCGCTCCTTGGCGAACTGACCAAAGCGGCCCAGCTGCTGCCAGTCGGCATCATGCACAAGGTTGGTCCGTGTGTGGCTCAGGCGGGAACCCTCGGGGGCATGGCCGGCGGAGTACTTGCCTGTGAGCAGGCCGTTGGCCAGGGGGAAATACGGAAGCACACCAAGGGAGAAGGCGCCGGCTGCCGGAATGACCTCGAGCTCGGCGCGGCGGTCCAGCAGGTTGTAGTGGTTCTGGGTTGAAATGAAGCGGACCCCTCCAGACTGCCGCCCAACGTACTCGGCTTCGGCGATCTGCCACCCGGCGAAGTTCGAGTGTCCGATGTAGCGGACCTTGCCGCTGGTGACCAGGACATCCAACGCTGCAAGGGTTTCCTCAATGGGCGTCTGCGGGTCCGGGGTGTGGAACTGGTAGAGGTCGATCCACTCCGTACCCAGCCTGCGCAGCGAGGCTTCAACCGCCTTGAGGATGTAGCGCCGGGAACCGCGCGCACCAAAGTCGTTGCCATTGGCTCCGTGCATATCCATGCCGAACTTGGTACCGATGACGACGTCGTCGCGATGTCCCTTCAGCGCTTTGCCCAGCATGGCCTCGCTGAGGCCAGGCTCCCGGCCGTAAACATCTGCGACGTCGAAGAACGTCACCCCGGCATCGATCGCGGCGCGGACAACGGCATCCGCGCCTTCCTGCGACTCCGTGGGAGTGTTGGCGCGCCCCAGGTTGTTACAACCCAGCCCTACAGCTGAGACGGTCAGTCCGGAGTGGCCAAGGCGTCGATATTCAGTCATGGAACCCAGCCTATAACGCTCTTCCGGGGACTATGGCCGATGTTAGCGCGAGCCGAAAGTGATGCCGGATTCCTCCATCGCTTCCTCGAGCTGGGCAATGGCTACCGGCCCCATGCCGTGGAGCTTGGAGGCCTTCTGTTCGCCAAACTCAGCCAGCTGTTCCAAAGTTTCGATGCCTTCGTGGGCCAGGGCGCGTTTTGCCGGCGCCGCAAGGCCCTTGGGTAGCGGCGTATGTCCGGGCCAATTGCTCTTGGACGACATGGAACATCCCTCCTGAGTGCGTTAGGTCCTACTTAGAGGGTAAAGCCCACACCTTGCTTGGGCGAGTGCTTCACGCGGAATGCGGTGGGGTCGCTGTGCGGAGCCGCTGCGATGGAGAGCTTGGTGAAATCCAGGTCCTCATTGCGAACGCAGATCTTGATGGCATTGACGGCCTTGTTGACATCCGGGCACAGGCAAAAAACGTTCAGACGCGAGTTTCCGATCTCCGTGCGGTCCACGATTCCCAGTCCTCGCCAAGCCAGTTCGCCCGTGAGCGCGGCCTTTGCCTTGCGCTCAAAGTGACGGTCACGTTCAGTACCGTCCTCGGTCTTCAGCGCAAACTGTGCAACCACCCAGAACTGCTCAGACTCCGGGATCTCGGCGTATCCGTCCTCTTCACACTGGGCAGCGAAAGCCGCCATCAAACCGTCTACCGAAGTGTCGTCGTCAACGTCTGTTTCATCGGTCTTGCTTTGGTGGCCCACAACGCCGTGATTGATCACGAACTGGTGGTCGTCGTCGTCGTACCAGGCTTCACGGAAGTGAAGTACTCCCTCGTCGTCGCGTTTGTATGCGCGGATAATGCCGCTCATGTTCGTCCTTTCCTGAACCACTCTGCACTGGTGTTGCTGGTGCCCTCGACGTCGAATGGAGCCTTCATGGCCTCCACTCCCTCACGAAGGGCTGCGCACTCCGCACGCATGGTTTCCACGATTTCTGCGGGATATCCCATGCCTGCCCGGTGGTCCTCAAACTCGTCCTCGTCATCGACGAACACACCATGAAGTGTGGATCGGATGACGTCCAGGTCCATATCGATCATGTGGAACTCGGTAACGCCTGGCCTGATGGTGTTCCATCCATGACCGGTTGCCAGGTCTACGTAGATCCGGAAGTCACCCGGGTACGTGTCGTCATAGAAAGTGGCTACGAATTCGCCGGTCCGCGGTACCAGCAGGACGGCATCCGAGGCTGTGTAGAAGGCAGCACCGGGACGCGAACAGAACTCCCCCGCGCCTTGGAAAATCCACCAACCGTGGATGTCCTCACCCAAGTAGCGGCCGGGCACAACCCAGTGCGCCTTGCCGTTCCACTTCCTGTTTCTCGCCACCACGAGGTCGCCGGGCTGCAGGGAGCCCGGCTCGCGATCGGGGCTCACAGCTTGGGCAGACTGCCGGTGGTGGGGTGTTCCTGACCTGGCAGGGGCCGCGCAAAGGGGACCTTTGTCCCCAGGACCTGCGCTACGACGTCGTGGGCTATCTTCTGTGCCGTCAGCCCGACGCGCTCCAGGACCTGGCTCCTGGATCCGTGCACCAGGAACTCAACAGGCAAGCCGACCTCGTTCAAAGCTGTATCAACGCCTGCTGCGCGCATTTCCTGGCGGATGCGTGAACCCACGCCGCCGGCGCGGACGCCGTCTTCGATACAGATGACCAGGCGGTGCCGGGCGGCAAGGGCGATGATTGATCTGCGGACAGGCAGAAGCCAGCGGGGATCGACCACCGTTGAGCTGATTCCCTGGGCGCCAAGACGGCCGGCGACATCCAGGGCGAGCTCGGACATCGCGCCAACGCTGATGATGAGGACGTCGTTTTCGGTGGAACCCTCGGGACGGCGTGCCAGGATATCCACGCCGTCGTGGAGCCGCTCAATGGCCTCCACTTCAGAGCCGACGCTGCCCTTGGAGAACCGCACCACGGTGGGGGCGTCATTGATGGCGACCGCCTCGCGCAGTTCTTCCCTGAGCCGGGTGGCGTCGCGCGGAGCGGCTAAATGGAGTCCTGGGACAATCTGGACCATCGCCATGTCCCACATGCCGTGGTGGCTGGGACCGTCCGGTCCTGTAACGCCTGCACGGTCCAGGACAATGGTGACCCCCGCCTTGTGGAGTGCGACATCCATCAAGAGCTGATCGAAAGCACGGTTCAGGAAGGTTGCATAAACCGCCACCACCGGGTGCAGGCCACCGAAGGCCATCCCGGCAGCAGACGTGAGCGCATGCTGTTCGGCGATACCGACGTCGATAACGCGTTCAGGATGGCGCTCCGCAAACTTGTGCAGACCAACGGGTATCAGCATTGCCCCGGTGATGCCGACAACGTCAGGACGCTCATCAGCGATGTCGGCGATTTCCTCGGCGAAGACCGAGGTCCAGGATCTGGCGCCTGGCCTTTCGGTCGGCTCACCTGTCTCTGGATCAATGATTCCCACAGCGTGGAACTGATCGGCCTCGTTGGCAAGGGCGGGAGCATATCCGTGGCCTTTTTCGGTCATGGCATGCACAATCACCGGGCCACCGTAGGCCTTGGCCGTGCTGAGAGCGTGCTCCATGGCCTGGAGGTTGTGTCCGTCCACCGGACCGATGTACTTCATGCCCAGGTCTTCAAACATTCCCTGGGGCGCCCACCAGTCCTTGATGCCCTTTTTCATGGCGTGCAGGCTCTTGTAGGTGAACTGGCCTACCGGACCGCCGTCCTGGAGCTTCTTCTTCCACCAGTCAAGCATCCGCTCATAGGCCGGTGTGGTCCGCAAAGTGTCGATGGTGGGGCGCAACGATGCCAGGTAGTCGGCAAAACCGCCCACAGTCGGTGCATAGGAGCGGCCGTTGTCGTTGACCACAATCACCACGCGGCGCCGCTTATCAGCGGCAATATTATTGATGGCTTCCCAGGTCATGCCACCAGTGAGGGCACCGTCACCTACAACCGCGACGACGAACCGGTCGCCTTCGCCGGTCAACTGCCGGGCGCGGGAAATGCCGTCCGCCCAGGACAAGGACGAGGAAGCATGGGAGCTTTCGACAATGTCGTGCTCGGACTCGGCGCGGTCCGGGTAACCCGAGAGGCCACCCTGCTGGCGCAGCGTACTGAAGTCCTGCCTGCCCGTGAGGAGCTTGTGGACATAGGACTGGTGCCCGGTATCAAAGACAACGCTGTCCCGGGGAGACTCGAAGATGCGGTGTACGGCAAGCGTGAGCTCGACGACGCCGAGGTTGGGACCCAGGTGTCCACCGGTAGCGGCTACGTTGGTAATCAGGAAGTCCCTGATCTCGCCGGCCAGCTGTTCCAGCTCTTGGCCGGACAGCTTGGCCAGGTCCTGTGGATCCTTGATGGTTTCCAAGAGTCCCAACGGCCCTCCTTAGGGTGAATGACGTGCTTGTTAACTTTAGCGCGTGCCCGGGGCAGGCGTTTTCGCACCTGCCTATGGATGCATAGTCATCCGAAGACGCAGCAGCCCCGGCTGGTCGGGCGACCAGCCGGGGCTGCCTGGTGTGGAGAATCAGCTGGAAACCAGCCGGTTCGCTACGCTGCGGAGATCTGGCGCAGGACGTACTGCAGGATGCCACCGTTGCGGTAGTAGTCCGCTTCACCCGGGGTATCGATGCGCAGGACAGCGTCGAAGGACTTGGACGTGCCGTCCTCGGCCGTTGCCGTCACCTTGAGCGTCTTGGGCGTGGTGCCGTTGTTCAGCGCCGTAACGCCTTCAACCGAGAACGTCTCCGTGCCGGTCAGGCCGAGCGTTGCCGCGGACTCGCCAGCGGGGAACTGCAGGGGAAGAACGCCCATGCCGATGAGGTTGGAGCGGTGGATGCGCTCGTAGCTCTCGGCAACGACGGCCTTGACACCCAAAAGCGCAGTGCCCTTGGCTGCCCAGTCACGCGACGATCCTGAACCGTATTCCTTGCCTGCGAGGACAACCAGCGGCGTTCCCGCAGCCTGGTAGTTCTGTGCGGCATCGTAAACGTAGGCCTGCGGTGCACCTTCCTGGCTGAAGTCGCGGGTGAAGCCACCCTCGACGCCGTCCAGGAGCTGGTTCTTGATGCGGATGTTGGCGAAGGTACCGCGGATCATGACTTCGTGGTTGCCACGGCGCGAGCCGTAGGAGTTGAAGTCCTTGCGCTCCACGCCATTGGCCAGGAGGTACTGGCCTGCAGGCGTGTCCGACTTGAACGAGCCGGCCGGGGAGATGTGGTCCGTGGTGACGGAATCGCCAAGCTTCAGGAGCACGCGTGCACCTGCGATGTCCTTGACGGGATCCGGCTGCGCCTTCATGCCTTCGAAGTATGGGGGCTTCCGCACGTAGGTGGAGTCCTCGGCCCAGGCGAACGTGTCGCCTGCCGGGGTGTCGAGTGCCTTCCAGCGCTCGTCGCCGTCGAAGACGCCCTCGTAACCCTTGGCGAACATGGCCTTGTCGATGGAGGAGTCAATGACTTCCTGCACCTCGATGGGGTTGGGCCAGATGTCCTTCAGGAAGACCTCGTTGCCGTCCGAATCGGTGCCCAGGGCATCGGTGTCGAAGTCGAAGTCCATGGAACCGGCCAGGGCGTAAGCGATAACCAAGGGCGGGGAAGCCAAGTAGTTCATCTTGACGTCCGGGTTGATACGGCCTTCGAAGTTGCGGTTGCCCGAGAGGACAGCCGTCACGGAGAGGTCGTTGGCCTGGATGGCTTCGGAGATCTCCGGCTCCAGAGGGCCGGAGTTGCCGATGCAGGTTGCGCAGCCGTAGCCCACGATGTAGAAGCCGAGCTTCTCCAGGTAAGGGGTCAGGCCGGACTTCTCGTAGTAGTCGGTGACGACCTTCGAGCCCGGAGCCACAGAGGTCTTGACCCACGGCTTGGACGTCAGGCCCTTGTCAACCGCGTTGCGTGCAAGGAGGGCTGCAGCCAACATGACAGACGGGTTGGAGGTGTTGGTGCAGGAAGTGATCGAGGCGATCGATACTGCACCGTGGTCCAACTCAAACTCGCGGCCGTCAGCGGTCTTGATGTGCACCGGAGCGGACGGGCGGCCCTGGGCGCCGTTGGCAGCGGAAGCAACACGTGCCGTCTCCGTGGTGTGCGAATCAGCGTGCGTGAAGGACGGAGCATCCGAAGCCGGGAACGATTCGTCCAATGACTCGTCCACGCTGCCATCTTCAATGGCGACGTAGTTGTGGATGTCCTTGCGGAACTGCTCCTTCGCATCCGTGAGCTCAATGCGGTCCTGGGGACGCTTCGGGCCGGAGATGGACGGAACAACGGTGGACAGGTCCAGCTCGAGGAACTCGGAGAAGCGCAGTTCGCGGGAAGGATCGTGCCAGAGGCCCTGTTCCTTGGTGTATGCCTCCACGAGGGCGACATTCTCTTCGGACCGGCCAGTCAGGCGCAGGTATTCCAAGGTGACATCGTCAATCGGGAACATGGCGGCCGTGGAGCCGAACTCCGGGCTCATGTTTCCGATGGTGGCGCGGTTTGCCAGCGGCACAGCGGCAACGCCTTCACCGTAGAACTCCACGAACTTGCCAACAACACCGTGCTTGCGCAGCATTTCGGTGATGGTCAGCACAACGTCCGTTGCGGTGGCGCCGGCCGGGATGCTGCCGCTGAGCTTGAAGCCCACGACGCGGGGAATCAGCATGGAGACGGGCTGGCCAAGCATGGCAGCCTCGGCTTCGATGCCGCCGACGCCCCAGCCCAGGATGCCCAGACCGTTGACCATGGTGGTGTGGGAGTCGGTTCCAACGCAGGTGTCCGGGTAGGCACGAAGCACGCCGTCGATCTCACGGGTCATGACCGTACGGGCCAGGTACTCGATGTTGACCTGGTGGACAATGCCGGTTCCCGGGGGGACAACCTTGAAGTCATCAAAGGCCGTCTGGCCCCACCGCAGGAATTGGTAGCGCTCACCATTGCGCTGGTATTCGATCTCCATGTTGCGCTCCAGTGCGCCGGAGTTACCGAAGGCGTCGATCTGGACGGAGTGGTCGATGACCATTTCGGCGGGTGCCAGGGGGTTGACGCGCTTGGGGTCGCCGCCAAGTTCTTTCACGGCCTCGCGCATGGTGGCGAGGTCTACAACGCAGGGTACGCCGGTGAAGTCCTGCATGATGACTCGGGCCGGGGTGAACTGGATCTCCGTGTCGGGCTCCGCATTGGGGTCCCAACCGGCCAGGGCGCGGACGTGGTCAGCCGTTATATTGGCGCCATCCTCAGTCCGCAGGAGGTTTTCAAGCAATACCTTGAGGCTGAACGGAAGGCTGTCTGCGCCCTCTACGGAGTTCAACCGGAAAATTTCATAATCGGTGCCGGCTACATTCAGTACGCCTTTGGAACCGAAGCTGTCCACAGTGCTCATGGCAGGACTCCTCTCGCAACAGTTTCATCTTTGTCGCGTGGTTGGCCGCTAGCCAGTTAGGCGCACCTTACTTAGCCGGGCGGCACTCTCAGTTGGTCAACCCCTATCCCCCGCCGAACTACGCGGAGTGGGGCTGCTATGTGGGACTACTATGCCCATCGTAGTGGCATCGATCATGTTGAAGCACTGCCGCAGGCAGTTGCACCCAGCGCGGCACCCTCCACGAATCGCCCGCGCCATCCGGTGGCGCGGCGGGCGATAGACGCCTAACCGGCGGGAACGATGAGGCCGACGGTCTCCAAGTGATGCGTGTGGGGGTACAGGTCGAACGCCCTCAACGACTCCAGGCGCCAACCGCCTTGCTGGAAGTAACCCAGATCACGTGCAAAAGAAGCCGGATCACAGGACACATAGGCAATTCCGCGGGGATGTGAGGCCATGAGTTGGTTGACCACGGCTTTTCCAGCCCCCACGCGCGGCGGGTCCAGGACCAGGGAATCGAAGTTCCGGGGGCGTTGGTGCAATACCCGCTCCACTCGCCCCTGCACGATCTCAACGTGGGATTCTCCATGCAGGTTCTTGCGGGCATCACGGCTGGTGCCAGGCGATCCCTCAACGGACAATACCGAACCCGTGACGCCTACCGCATCAGCCAAGGGTGCCGTAAACAGGCCTGCACCGGCGTAAAGGTCCGCCACCGCAGCACCGGGTTGGAGATACCCTCCACCTGCCAGGTAGCCGGTCACCGCGTTGACCAACGTCTCCGGCGCGTCCTTATGAATCTGCCAGAAGCCTTCGCCCGTCACACGGTATTCATGCCCTGCCGCTGATTCCTGCACCCAGGTCCGTCCCCGAAGCTGCAGTACTTGGCCCTTGCCGGGATCGAAGCTGGCTACGGAAACTTCGTGCGATAACTGCGAAAGGATGCTGTGCAGCCGCTTGGGACTGGTTGTTTCCTCCGGCGCCAGCAACACGAGCGGCCTGGAGCCATTGGCTGGCGCCGCCACTTCTACGCGTGCTATCCCGCTGAGATCAAGGTCCCACAACTTGAGGTCGTTGATTCCGGAGAGCGCCAGTGGCATCTCCCGTATGGGCACCACGACGTCCGAACGGTGGGCATGCATTCCCAGCCGTCCCTTGGGTGTGACAGCAAAGCTGGCGCGCGTACGCCAGCCGAGTCCGCCGTCGTCGTTGGCACCCACGCCCTCAACCTCGACCGCGAGGTCCAGGCCCGCGAGTCTCTTGAGTTGCTCGGACAACACTTCGGCCTTCAGGGCACGCTGCCGTTGCAGGGAAATGTGGCCGAGCTCGGCGCCGCCCACGGGTGGATTCCCGTGCTGCCAGGCCGCCAGCGAATCGGCTGGCTTCCAGAAGTGCGGCACGCGGTCCGGCGAGGCTTCCAGGACCTCGACGACGTCGGCACGCCAGAAGCGCGACGAGTCGCCGGAGTCGGTCAATCGGATCCGGACCTTCTCCCCCGGAATGCCATGGCGTACGAAGATGACGCGGCCTTCATGGCGTGCGACGAAATGCCCGCCGTGTGCGACAGGGCCAACGTCAACGGTCAGTTCGGTGCCGGGCGTACCTTGGCCTCCGCTGTTGTCAGTGAGGGGGGAAATGCTGTGGGAGGTCATTGTGTATCCTGCAGTGCCTTTGCTTCTTCGGAGGACTTCAGCTGCCACGGAACGCTGGCAACCATGACTCCAGGTTCAAAGTGGAGCCGCGTCTTGATTCTGAGTGCCGTCTGGTTGTGAACCAACTGCTCCCACCATTTGCCCACGACGTACTCGGGGATGTACACCACGATCAAGTCCCGGGGTGAGTCGCGTCGCATGTTCTTGATGTACTCCATGATGGGAGTCACGGTCTCACGGTAGGGGCTGGCCAGTACGGTGAGCGGTACTGGGATTTCCAGCTTCTCCCAATCCCGCACGGTATGTTCTGTCTCTTCGGAGTTGATGTCCACGGTAATCGCATCCAGTCGCGAGGGCCGCGACGCCCGGGCGTAAGCCAGGGCCCGCAATACAGGTTTGCGGACGTGCGAAACAAGCAGTACGGCGTGGACACGGGTAGGCAGCGCGCGTGGCGATGAATCCTCGTCAACAGCCAACTCCTTGGCAACATTGTCATAGTGCGCCCGGATACTCCACATGATGAGGAACAGCACGAACATTGCCAGAAGTGCGATCCAGGCACCTTGCTCAAATTTGGTGATGAGGACGATGACCAAGACGAGCGCAGTCATGCCGAAACCCACCATGTTGATGGTCCGCGATTTGATGATCCTGCGGCGGACCGACTTGTCCCGTGCCAGTTTCAATTCACGGCCCCAGTGCCGGACCATACCGAGCTGGCTGGCGGTGAAGGAAATGAAGACCCCCACGATGTACAGCTGGATGAGCTTGGTGACATCAGCGTTGAACGAAAGGATGAGGACCAGCGCACCGGCAGCCAAGGCCAGCACGCCATTGCTGAAGGCCAACCTGTCGCCGCGGGTGCGGAGCTGGCGGGGCAGGTAACCGTCCTGGGCCAGGATAGAGCCAAGCACAGGGAAGCCGTTGAATGCGGTGTTGGAAGCGAACACGAGAATGACGCCGGTGGCAGCCACCACTATGTAAAAGGGGATGGAACCGGCCCCAAAGATGGTGTCCGCAATCTGGCTGATGGCCGGGTTCTGGATATAGCCCTCCGGCAACGGCTTGCCATCAAGGAGGAATTCCTTGGCGGGATCCAGGACAATGTGGACCTTCGTGGCGTTGGCGAGGTAAAGGATGCCGGCCAGCATGGCCGCCGCGATCGCGCCGAGCAACAACAGGGTGGTGGCAGCGTTCTTGCTCTTGGGCTTCCGGAAGTTGGGCACGCCGTTGCTGATCGCCTCCACACCCGTCAAGGCAGCAGCACCCGAGGAAAAGGCACGCAGCAACAGGAATGCACCGGCAAGGCCAACGAGGCCTTCGTCGAAGCCGGCCTCGGGCACGATGGTGAAGTTGGCGGACGCCGCCTGGCCCAGTTGTCCCGTAATGGCCTGGAAGATGCCCACGAGGGTCATGCCAATGATGGAGGCCATGAAAATGTAGGTGGGAACGGCGAAGACCGTGCCGGCCTCCTTGATGCCTCGCAGGTTGACCAAGGCGAGAATGATCACGCCCACAGTCGCGATCATCGCCTGTTGGCCGTGCAACGAAGGGATCGCCGTGGTGAGATATGCAGCGGCAGAGGACATCGACACTGCAACGGTCAGGACATAGTCCACGAGGAGCGCAGCAGCAACGGTGAGCCCGGCGTACTTGCCCAGATTGACGTTGGCAATCTCATAGTCCCCTCCGCCCGACGGGTAGGCGTGCACATTCTGTCGGTAGGAGGCCACCACTGTGAGCAACACCACCATCACTGCCAACCCAACAAAGGGGGAGAACGCTACCGCGCTCACACCCGCGAGAGCCAAAGTCAGCAGGATCTCATCCGGTGCGTAGGCCACCGAAGACAGGGCATCCGAGGCGAAGATCGGCAAAGCGATCCGCTTGGGCAAGAGGGTGTGGGATAGGCGGTCATTCCGGACTGGCCGGCCCACCAACACACGCTTCGCAGCATTCAGTATTGTCAACACTTTCGCAAAACTACTCTGAATCCCCAGCGATGTCATGACGACGGTCTCCGACTTACGTCCAGCGCACCGGTAAAGTCATACGCAGCGACACGGTAAACACACATAAGGAGACACGGTGGCTCACTTCGTGATCATGGGTTGCGGCCGTGTTGGCGCAACCCTGGCACATACTTTGGAAGACGCCGGCCATTCGGTGGCCATCATCGACCAGGACGAGCGGGCGTTCCGTCGGCTTCGCAACACATTTACCGGCCGCAAGGTCACCGGCGTAGGTTTCGACAGGGACACACTCAAGCAGGCAGGAGTGGAAGAGGCTTACGCATTCGCCGCTGTTTCAAGTGGTGACAATTCCAACATCCTGGCCACCCGTGTGGCACGGGAGACATTCCATGTTGGACACGTCGTGGCCCGCATCTACGATCCCGGACGCGCCGAAATCTACCAGCGCCTCGGCATTCCCACCGTAGCCGCGGTGCGCTGGAGCGCCGACCAGGTCCTCAGGCGCATCCTTCCGGAGCAGCATCTCGCCGGCGATTACCGGGAGCCATCCGGCAGGCTCGTCCTGGCGGAAGTGGACCTGCACGAGGGATGGATTGGCCATAGCGTGACGTCCATTGAAGCTGCCGCAGGCATCCGTGTCGCCTTCCTGACGCGTTTCGGTGAGGGCCTCCTGCCCCTGCCAGACACGGCCTATCAGGAGGGCGATACCGTCCACGCAATGTTGAGCCTGGACAGGACTTCGGAGATCAGCCGGGTCCTTGCCAAAGCACCGGCCAAGGAGTCTTAGTGAAAGTTGTCATCGTTGGCGCAGGCAGCGTCGGCTCGTCCATTGCCCGTGAGCTCCTGGCCCACAACCATCAAATCCTGCTCATCGACCTCAAGCCTGAAGTCATTGGCCGCAGCGGCCTTCGGGGTGCGCGCTGGCTGGTGGGCGATGCCTGCGAACTCAGCACCCTTCAGGACGCCAAACTTGAGGATGCCGACGTCGTGGTTTCCGCTACCGGTGATGACAAAGTGAACCTCGTGGTGTCCCTGCTGGCCAAGACGGAATTCGCCGTAGGGCGCACTGTTGGGCGTGTCAACAACCCCAAGAACGACTGGATGTTCAATGACTCCTGGGGCGTGGACGTGGCCGTCAACACTCCGCAGCTAATGACTGCCCTGGTTGAGGAAGCCGTGGAAATCGGCGACATCGTCCGGCTGTTGACTTTGCAGACCGGCGTCGCCTCGATCGTGGAATTTACCGTTCCCCACGACTCCCACGTCATTGGGAGCACAGTGGGCGCCATTGAGTGGCCCGAAGACGCCACCTTGGTAGCCATCCTGCGTGACCAGGCACCCATCACCCCAAGCCGTGACGATGTCCTCGATGGTGGCGACGAACTGTTCTTCGTCACCACCATCCAGGCAGAGGACGGACTGCGGGCCCTGTTGTCACCAGCCTCGATGGCGGGCCAAGGACCCCGCGACGGCGATGCCAGCGTTACTGATCAGGCGGAGGACGACGGCTTCGACGGTTGAGGTGCTGGCTTGGTAACAAGCCATGCCACCCAAAGGCCGAGGATGTAAAGCGGTGCACCCATGAGGAGCCGGGTGGTAGCCAACGCCGTCAAGCCTGGCTCACCCAGGAAGTACAGGGGAACCTGCACCACCAGCCGCAACGCAAGCACCGCCACAACAATCCACGTGCCAAGCTGGTACGCCCGCAGGCGTTCCGGGTCTTTGCGCCATTCGAGACCCTCGTTGCGGACGAAACCAAACAGCAAGCCGGCGATAGGCCACTTGAGCACTATGGACAGCACCATGCCCGCAATATAGGCAATGTTGGTGAAGAAGCCCAGAACGTAGAAGTCTTCAGCCTTCCCCGTGGTGTTGGCCAACCATGCAGAAATCCCGACGCCGACCACACCGGCAAGCGCCTGCGTCAACGGGCGCCGTTGGATCAGGCGGACAACGGTGAAGATTGCTGCCGTCGCCAACGCCGCGACCAAGGAAACCGTTAAATCACGGCTAATGGTGAAGGCCACGAGGAAAACGAGGCCCGGCAGGATACTCTCCGCGATGCCTTGCACTCCCCCGGCAGACTTCAACATGTCCACATGGCCGGCACTGTTGCGCTGAAGCCCCGCTTTTTCTGCATAACCGGCAGCCAGGTCGGCGACGCCCGGGCTTTGGCTTGCCGGTGTGCTGGCTGCCCCTGTGCCAGTGGTTTCACCCTTGCCGGTCGTAGGCTGCGCCGGATCCTTAGGTTCTGATCCATTGGCCACTGTCATAAGTGCTCCTGACGGGAAAGTATTTCGTAGCGTGGATTGAACATCGCAGGCAGGCCATCCTTATGTGTCACCACGCCGTTCAAGCGCAACTCCGCTCCTGCTTCAATCCCTGGTACCCGGTTCCTGCCCAACCAGATGACGCGCAACCGTGCATACGGCCTTTTCACGCCCCCGCCACCCACTGATGGTTGGGAACTGTGCTCCAGCGCGTCCACGACAATCGCCGAAAAGAAGGGCTGCTCACTTGGCGGCTGGTACGTGACAGATTCGATGAATCCAGTGCAGGTGGCCCTGCCGCGGGCAGGGAGATCACGGACGCCGTGTTGCTGGGACTGCTGCCCGGCGGATCCTGGCAAGCCGGGCGAATCAGCCAATCTGGGTGATCTCCGGTCCCCGCTCCGGCTGGTGCAGGGCGGGACCACCTTGCTGTGCAGCGGGATCGGAAGCTTCAGCGGGGGCCTGAGCTGGGGCTTGGGCGGCAGCATCCTTGGGCAGACGCAGCTGCAACAGTTCGCGCGGCGGCATCGGATTGTCGCCGCGTACAACAACCACGCGCCGGAAGAGCTCCTCCAGGCCTGCCGCGGCGTCCCGGTCCAGGGCAGCTTCGCCGCCGAGGACACCACGCAGGAACCACCGGGGACCGTCCACCCCCATGAAGCGGGCGGCCCGGAAACCCCGGCTGCCGTCAGTAGCCTCGGCGGGGAGCTTGGCGACGAGCTCTGTGCCAAACGTTCCAGATACTTCTTCTGTCTCGCCACCCTGGCTTGCTACGGATTGGCCAATCTGCTCGCGGATCTCGTCCCACAGGCCTTCCGAACGCGGCGCGGCGAAGGCCTGGAGCTGCAGGCTTGACCCTGCCAGATCCATGGTCACTGCCACCACGCGCTGAGTAGCTTCTTCCACTTCCAGCCGCAACTGGAGTCCATCGGCGGGTGCGATCAGCAGTGCGCCGAGATCCACGTATCCGTCGCGATCCTCGATCTCATCGATGTCCCAAGGACCTTTGCCAAGCCGGAAATCACCCTTGGTACCGGACGCGCCGGTTGCAGGGGCTGTTGCCTCAGCCGCGTCGTTTTCCTCGACGGTGCCTGCGGTTTCCGGCCGCTCGGCCTTGGACTTTTTGCCGCGCCCAAAAAGCATTGGGTTGTCTCCTTAGTAGTGGTCTATCCCCAAGTAAACCGCAACCCCGTGGGTTATCAGGCCACCGGTGCGTTGAATCCGCCAGTGGAACCAAAGCCGCCCGTACCGCGGGCGGAGTCGGATAGATCATCAACCATCACGAAGCGCGCGTACTCGACGCGCTGAATCACCATTTGGGCAATTCTATCGCCGCGCTTGAGCTCAATGGCGTGGTTTTGGTCAGTGTTCAACAAGGTGACGGCGATTTCGCCGCGGTAACCTGCGTCCACAGTTCCGGGTGCGTTGACAACCGTGAGGCCATGCTTGGTCGCGAGGCCGGACCGCGGGTGGATCAGTGCCACAAAGCCGTCAGGGAGGGCAATTGAAACGCCCGTAGGAACCAATTTCCGCTCGCCCGGGGCAAGTTTCACGTCCTCGCGGGCCCGGAGGTCCGCGCCAGCATCGCCTGGGTGCGCATACGACGGTGCTTCCAGTCCGGCGTCGAGCATTTTCAGCTGAACGTCCAAAGTGGGCGTGCCATACGCTGCGGTGGTGTCATTACTGAATACTGCGGTCTCGTTGCTCACAGTGGACCATTCTACGTGGGGCACATCCATGCGGGCACTCCGGGCAGATAGCCGGCCCAAGGGCCGATAAGCTGGACCCATGCCTACGTCTGACCAGTCCGCCCCCATGCCTGCCCGGAATACTCCCTCCGCCTCCGAGGTGTTGTTCACCGAGAAATTATGGCCGACCATCTGGATCTGGGTTGTCGTCGTGGGCCTGTCGAGCGCTGGAATCCTGATGTTCGCGCCCATCAGTGCCGCCGCGGGCGTCATCGCCGCCCTGGTGCTTCTGGCCGTCATGACCACCCTGTTGGTGGTTACAACACCTACCATCACCGTTACGCGGGACAGCCTTCGGGTGGGACGCGCCACTATCGACCGCAAATTCGTCGGCACCGCCGAGGCATTCAAAAAAGACGAGGCCACCGCTGAACGTGGAACCCGCCTCAACGGCCTTGCCTACATGTGCTTCCGCGGGTGGATCGATGCCGTGGTGAAAATCGACATCACCGATCCCGCCGATCGAACGCCATACTGGCTGGTGTCTTCGCGCCACCCGGACGAACTCGTCGCTGCCCTGGGCGCGCGGTAGCCGCTCCCCTTAGGTAGCCCCTGAAGTCGCCGGTACTGCTAGCTCTCGCATTCCGTGCAGTACAGGTGCCCGTCCCTCTCAGTGGCAATCTGGGAGCGGTGCTTCACAAGGAAGCAGTTGTAGCACGTGAATTCGTCAGGCTGTGGTGGCATGACTTGAATCAGGAGCTCTTCGCCGGAGAGGTCTGCTCCCGGGAGCTCGAAGCCATCGGCAAGATCCGTCTCATCGACATCCACCGCGGAGGATTGCTTCCCCGACTGGCGCGTCTTGAGTTCCTCAATCGAGTCCTCGCTGACGTCTTCCTCGGTCTTTCGAGGGGCATCGTAGTCCGTGGCCATGGTCCTTCTTCATCCTGTCGTACTTGCTCCGGGTAGGATTCCGGCCTGGCGGATTTCGTGCCCGCCGCCGGTCTAAGGGTGTAACGCCGGACGCCCCGGATTTGTGCCCGATATCGGCCAGATTGTCCTCCCCTGCCCAGCGATTGTCCAGAGGCGGCAAATTGGGCTCGGATGGCTGGGAAGGATCCACCCTGTAATCTGACTCTTTCACCGGAATATCACGGCACGCCCTTTGTCCTAGTAGGAAAAGGGCAACGGGGGTGGCAGAGTTTCGAATGTCAGTTATGCCATGTGGTGGAGGGTGTTATGCAGGATCTACGGCTGGTAGGCGTCCACGACGACGGCGGGCATCTGCTCCTGAGCGGACCCGGCGGTGCGATGTTCCAGCTTCCGATCGACGAGGCACTTCGTGCTGCGACGAGCCGGACACCCGCCCAGGTCGCTGCGCGGGCGTCAAACACCCCGATTGCCATGTCCCCCAGGGATATCCAGTCCAGAATCCGCAGTGGAGCCACGGCGGCCGAAGTCGCGGAGTTGTCCGGGCTGCCCCTTGCCAACGTGCAACGTTACGAGGGCCCTGTCCTTGCCGAGCGTGAGTACGTTGCGCAGCAGGCCAGAAACATTGAAGTAGCTTCCCCCGCCCCTGGCCATGACATCTACCGCTCTGCCTTTGGCGACAACCCAGCGACGCTCGGCGAAATGGTGGCCCACCGCCTGTCGGCGCACGGCATCGATTCTTCAACGGTTGAATGGGACTCCTGGCGCCGTTCCGATGGTTCCTGGACCGTCGTCGCGCGCTTTGATGCAGTTCCCGGTACGCACGGAAGCATCGGCGAGGAGCCACCGGCGATGTGGACGTTCAGTCCGCAGCGGAAATCCCTGCAGAACGCCAACCGCTGGGCTCAGCAGCTCAGTGAACTGGAGCCCTTGGACGGACCCGTTCCTGCACGCCGGCTTGCCGCCGTCTCGGATCGTCCTTTCGACTTCGAGACCGACGCCGAAACCGCGGCACGCGCGTCTGCGAAGGAATCCGACAGCCTCTTGGAAATGCTCCGCTCACGCCGTGGGCAGCGCCTGGGCGTGGACGAAGACGGCGATGACGCCTTGGCCGTCCTGCTCAGCAACGTTCCGGCCGCCCACCCGCGTTCCGGCGGGGAAGATCAGCAGCCCGCCGAGGAACCCGCCGGGGATCACCCAGAACCGCAAGCTTCCCCTGCGGCTGAGCCAACGCGGAAGGATGGACGTCCGTCCATGCTGTCCCGGCTGAGCCTGGCGCCCCGGAACCATGACGCGGACGACGACGACTCGCTGAAACTCCATGACGGCGTCAGCACGGAGACGCGCGAAATCACCGTTGTGGCAAGCCCATTGCGGCCCGTTACTTCCTTAACCGACCGCAAGCCGGGCGCGGCCAGCGCTCCAGAGCCCAAAGATGCGGATCGAATCGATTCCGCGACCAACCAGATGCCACGGGCAGGGCTGGACGAACTGCTTGGCGGAGCCACATCCCCGCAAACACAGACTGATCGTGCTGCCTCGCGTACAGAGACAGCCGCACAGGACAAGGGATCGCTCGAGGCCGCGGACCGGAACACGCACACGGATGCCGAGGCACCGGTAGAGCGCCAGCCCTCGCGTCCAAAACGATCAAGCATCCCCAGCTGGGACGAGATCGTCTTCGGCGCCCGCGGCGACTAACCTCTGGCGCGGCGACCAGCCCTAGCTACGCGTCAAGCCGGAGCCACTGCCGGAACCGGCTCCCGGCCACAGGCAGGCATCGACGTCGAACGGAAGAGTCGGGTCTCCCCCAGCCATGAGGTTGGCGCCGTGGGCTGTCACACGGCGCATGTAATGGCGTCGGCACAGGGTCTCGTAGCCCACCACGGGTTCATGGCCGCCAGCTTCCCCTGGGGTAATTTGATCGTTCACGCCCGGGACGTCGCTGGCTGTCTGGGGTGCGACATCGCCGACCATGACCTGGTCCCCTTCCACCACCATGATGCCGTCCACCGTTCGGGCATTTTGAGTTGCGCGACGCCCGCACCAGCACAGTGCCTCGACCTGCAGTACCTGTACTTTGTCGGCGAGTTCGATCAGACGTTGGGAGCCGGGAAACAGGGTGGTTCGAAAGTCCGAGGTGATCCCGAACGCGAAGACGTCCACGTCCATCTCATCCACCAGGCGTGCCAACTGCTCCACCTGGGCGGCGGAATAGAACTGGGCTTCATCGCAGATCAGGTAGTCCACGCGGAGCCCACTGGTCCGGCGTACAACTACTTCATCCCAGAAGTCCGTGTCCGCATGGACTTCAACGGCGTCTGTCTTCAGGCCCAACCTGCTGGAAATCGTCGAATCACCTGCGCGGTCGTTGCAGCTGAACCGTACGCCGCCCCTGCCCCGAGCGCGATGGTTGTAGTCCATTTGCAAAGCCAGGGTGGACTTGCCGCAGTCCATGGTGCCCGAGAAGAAAACGAGTTCAGCCACGTTTGCCCTTTTTGCCGGCCGCCGGGAAACAAAGGAACGGCACTTCGCGTTCCGCCTTCGTCAAGGAACCATGCTGGCCGACTACTTCCAACGATGCCGGACGGACCCTGCGGGTGTCGTAAAGGGCAAGGGTATCCCGTGCGGCAATCATGACGTCGCCAATGCGCGGCGCCACGTCCGGCTGGACGTCGCCGAACAGCCCTGCGCCTATCGCCTGTTCACGGGTGAAAGCCCAGATGCGTTCGCCAAACCTTGCCCGCCAGGCGGAGATGAGCAACTCGCGGTGCGTGTCCGGAAGGCCCGGCTCAAGGTAAAGATGAACCATGCGGGGCTCGCCTGCAGTGTGGCGGACCCCGGCGACGAGTGAAGCATCAGCTGAGTAGTCAATGCGCTGGGACTCGGGAACGTCCAGCATTCCGTGATCCCCGGTCAGCACGATAGTGGTTCCCGCCGGCAGCGTCGCGGACAATCTTTTGACAGTGGAGTCGAGCTCTTCAAGTTGGTGTTCCCAGCGGTCGGACTGGCAGCCGTAGCGGTGACCTGCTTTGTCCAATTCATTGACGTAGAAGTACATCAGGGAACGGCCACCGCCGGACATGGCCTCTGCTGCAGCGGCTGTGCGCGCGTGCAGGCTCGTGCCGCCTACGAACCGGCTGCCACGCAGGGCCGCCTGGGTCATAGGGGAATTCCCGAACTGCGGGAGGCTCACAGTAACGACGTCGGCTTCGGCCCCTATGCGTTCAAAGACGGTAGCGTGCGGCTGCCAAAGCGCAGGGTCCACATGGGCGTCCCAGTTGCCCAGCAGGTTCACTACTTTGTCCTGGGAAGGATCCAGGACGTCATAGCCCACCATGCCGTGCTGCCCGGCGGGAAGCCCTGTTCCCAGGCTGGCCAGGGAAGCTGCCGTGGTGCTGGGAAAGGCGGAATCAATCCAGTTGGGGACATTGCCCTGTCCGCTGGACAGGAGGGAACGCAGGAACGGTGTGTGCGAAGCCTTTTGCTTGAGCAGGCTGCGGCCCAGGCCATCGGCGAGGACCACACAGACACGCGGCGCAGCAGGCAGGTGAAGCTGGTTGGCAAATCCGGGGATGCCCATGCTGGCGGCAGCACTGGTAAAAACTTCGGCGATCGACCTGCTCCCAAAAAGCGGGGGCGAAGGGAGGTCCGGGGCCGGCGCCGTACCGGATGTCGGCTGCATGTGCTCCTGTGCAGTCACCCTCAACGCTGGTGTCCGCGGCTCAAGCGGTTGCTGAAGACCCCCGAACGTGGCCGCGGCGCGGGGATGCCTGTGTGCGGGATGGGTGTGGGATTTGCCGTGTTCACGGCACGAAGGGCGCGTGCGAAGACCTTCGCATCCTGGACTGCCTGGAGGCCGTCCGCTTCGGCACTGATGCGCAGGACGATATCTTCCTGGGCGATGGTTCCGCTGTAGCCGTGGTCCGCTTCACACTGCGGGTCACCGCAGCTTGCCGGGCCCATATCCAGGCGCTGCCCACCGGACCAGGCGATGGAGACTGTCATTTCCCGCACGGGATCCGAGGGCTTGTAGTCCTGCGGCTGGGCGTACATGTAGCTAAGGACCACCGAACGGATCTGTGCAACCGGCACGGACTCCGTGGAAATCTGGGCGACGATTTGTTCCCCGGCTTCATCCAGCTGCTGATCGTCAACGTGGGTGATCACCAGCATGTCTTCCGTGAGCACCAGCACTGTGATGTGGCGGCGAACCTCGGCGCGATCAAAGTGTGTTTCAAGGTGCACGAGGTGTGACAGGCAATCGCGGCCATCCAAGGCGTCATCCACGACGTCGGCCACCAGCCGGGGGTAGAAACCAGCCTGTTGCAGCGCTTGGTCCAGGCTCTGTCCCTGCAAGCTGTGGTTATGGGCGCTGTGGAGCCCGGCATTGGACGGACGGGACTGAGGCGTCGGAGACTGGGTGCTCATTCCCCCATTTTCACAGATCCACTGGGGACTTCCTAACTGTCGGCCTCGCCCCTGGACCGGTCACTGGCCTACAGGGAGCCCTTAGCCACGCATTGCCCTGCGAGCGCTGTCGGTGCGCCGGGCCGCGTTACCTATCCACACATCCGCACCCAGAATCGTTGCACCGGCGGGGCCCGCGAGCACAGGGTTGAATTCCACCAGGGCAATTCCGGGGTGGTCATCCTTGAGTTTGGCAAGCCTCGCGGCAATGTCCTCAAGGGCAGGCACGTCCACGGCGGGGAGGCCTTGGTAGCCGAACAGTTTCCTGGAAGCGCGTGGCGAGCGGATGAGGTCGTGCAGGTCTGCGGCAGACAATGGTGGGACTCTGTGTGCCCAATCGTCCAACAGATTTACTGCGTCCCCTGCCAAGCCGAAAGATACCACTGGACCCAGCAGGGGATCCTCCATGGCCCGGAAGGTGCATGCTTGGCCTACCGGGGCCATTGCCTGAACTTCAAGCGATGGCGAACCGTAAGGTTCCAGCGCCCGCTTCATTTGGGCGATGTTCTGCAGCAAGGACTCTGCATCCTGAATGTCCAGCCGGACGCCGCCCAGGTCCAGTCGGTGCCTTAGGGCGGGATCAGTGGTCTTCAGAACCACCGGCCAGCCCACGCGTTCGGCTGCTTCAACGGCTTCCTCAGGTGTGCCGAATCCGATTGTTGGCACCACGGCGATACCGTAGCCGGCCAGTAACTCTGCGGCAGCACCGGCGTCGAGCTTGTGGAGTTTTTCGCCTGTCACGCCGGTCAGCATCCTTGCCAGGGATTCCTTGGTCCCTTGGATGTCGCAGCCAGCGGGCTCGACGAAAAGTCCTTGGTCGCGGTCCAGCCATTGGGCGTAGCGAACGATCGCGGCCAGGGCGCCTACGGCGGCACCTGCATTGGAATAGCAGGGCAGTAAAGGACCATCAGAGCTGCCTACCATTCCTTCCACGGGGATGGAGGGGTCCAGGATGCCTGTGAACACCGCCGCCGCGGGTTTGCCGGCCTCGGCCGCGCACTCGGCCAGGACACCAGCCAACGCTTCTACGGTGAGTCCGCGTGCCGGCAGGAGTGCGGCCACGATGGCGTTGACAGATTCGTTTGCGAGGCTTGCCCGCAGGCTCTCCCGGAGCGCTGGAAGGGCGAGTGACATGCCGGCGTCGAGGTCGACGTCCGTTACCATCCGGTTGACATCAAGCCCGAGGGGTCCCGCACTGTCAGCGACGACTTTCGCCAGGGCGACGGAATTGGAGTAGACCGCCACGCCGGGGCCGGTCGGCAATGCCTGGGAGGAGACGATCTGGGCGATGTCCATCAATTGCTCAATGGTTCCCACCCTGATGACGCCTGCCTGCCGCATCATTGCATCCACTGCGGCGGCGGGTGCTTGCGTGGTCCGGACTTCATGTCCGGGCGGCAGGCGGAGGCCCGTGACATCGGACTTTGCGACGATCACCGGTTTGCTCCGGGACAACCGGCGGGCAAGCCGGGAGAACTTGCGGGGATTCCCGATTGACTCAAGGTAGAGCCCTACAGCGGAAGTATCGGCGTCGTCCTCCCAGTACTGCATGGCGTCGTTACCCGAGACGTCCGCGCGGTTCCCGGCGGAGAGAAAGGTGGACAGGCCCAACCTGCGTCGTCGGGCCGCGGCGTAGACGGCTACGCCTACGGCGGCTGACTGGCTGAAGAGGCCCAGACCCCCGCGGGGCGGCATGCTCGGAGCCATGGAGGCGTTGAGGGACACAGCTGGATGAGTGTTCAGTATCCCCAGCGACTCGGGGCCAATCACCCGCATTCCGTTGGCCCGGGCGCGCCGCACCAACTCATGTTGGCGCGCAAGGCCCCTCTCGCCGTCGTCGGCAAATCCGGCGGTTGCCACCACGATGCCCTTGACGCCCGCTGCTGCGCAGTCGTCCACTACTTTGGGCACTTCCTCGTAAGGGACGGCGATGATCGCCAGCTGCACGGGCCCGGGGATCTCCGATAAGCGTGCAAAGGAGATCATTCCGGCGAGCTCGAAGGCTTCGGGGTTGACCGCATAAACCGGGCCCTCAAATCCACCTTCAATGATGTGTTCCAGGAGTTGGTAGCCTACGGTCCCCCACTTGCGGCTGGCACCAATGACAGCCACCGACGACGGCGCCAGGAGGTCGCGCACGCTGCGGGCCTCTGCGCGGTGCTCGCGGGACTCCATGACGGCCCGCGATTTCTCGGTGGGGTCGATATTGAACTCGACGCTCACCACGCCGTCGTCAAACCCGCGCTTGAGGTCATAGCCGGCATCAGCGAAGACCATGAGCATCTTGCGGTTCTCGGGCAGGACCTCGGCAATGAACCGACGAATACCGTTCTCCCGGGCGGCCGCCGCGAGATGCTCCAGGAGGATCGAGCCGATGCCGCGGCCTTGATGGGCGTCCGAAATGTTGAAGGCCACCTCGGCTTCGTCGGGGTCCTCCAGCCGGTCGTAGCGGCCCACGCCCATGATTTCGCCACCGATCGTGATGACGAATGCCACCCGGTTCACATGGTCCACTTCAGTGAAGCGCCGCACTTCTTTTCCGGACAGTTTGGGCTTGAAGGAGAAAAACCGCATGTAGATGGAAGTTTGCGATTGCCCGGCATGGAAGGCCTGCAGGGCGTCTGCGTCCTCGGGGCGGATGGGACGGATGTGGGCCGTCCCGCCGTCGCGCAGGACGACATCGGCCTCCCAATATTCCGGATAAATGCCGACGTCGGGCTGATCCACCATAGGCTTAGCCTAGCTAAAACATCCGCAGTACAACTTTCAAGGATCCACCGACCCCATGGCCCGCAGCCAAACTCCCGCACGCAAAGGCGAGCCTCTCGGCGATTTCACCGAGAACATCGTCGATATCGACGTCACTTCCGAGATGGAGGGCTCCTTCCTGGAGTACGCCTACTCGGTGATCTATTCCCGAGCCCTTCCTGACGCACGTGATGGCCTCAAACCGGTTCAGCGCCGCATCCTCTACATGATGGCGGACATGGGCTTGCGCCCGGACCGGGGCCACGTCAAGAGTGCGCGCGTCGTGGGCGAAGTCATGGGAAAGCTCCACCCCCATGGCGATGCCGCCATCTATGACGCCATGGTGCGCATGGCACAGGACTTCTCCCTCCGCCTGCCGTTGATCGATGGCCACGGCAACTTTGGATCGCTCGACGACGGTCCTGCCGCCCCGCGTTACACGGAGGCGCGCCTGGCGGCCGCTGCGCTGACCATGACGGATCACCTCGACGAAGACGTCGTGGATTTCGTCCCCAACTACGACAACCAGTTGACCCAACCGGACGTCCTCCCGGCAGCGTTTCCCAACCTGTTGGTTAACGGAACTACGGGCATTGCCGTCGGCATGGCAACCAACATGGCTCCGCACAACCTTGTTGAGGTCATTGCGGCCGCACGTCATTTGATCGCTAATCCGGATGCGACGCTGGGCGACATCATGAAGTACGTCCCGGGTCCGGACCTTCCCACCGGTGGCCGCATCGTGGGCCTGGACGGTATCCGCGATGCCTATGCCACGGGCCGCGGTTCCTTCAAGACGCGCGCCAAGGTGGAAGTGGAGCAGTTGTCTGCCCGCCGCACCGGCCTGGTGGTGACCGAGCTGCCTTACATGGTTGGCCCGGAAAAGGTCATCGAAAAGATCAAGGACGCCGTCAACGCCAAGAAGTTGACCGGCATCAGCGATGTCGTGGACCTTACGGACCGCAACCATGGCCTGCGCCTGGTCATCGAGCTGAAGAACGGCTTCAACCCCAACGCCGTGCTTCAGCAGCTGTACCGCTATTCGCCCATGGAAGATTCCTTCGGCATCAACAACGTCACGTTGGTTGACGGCCAGCCGCAGACCCTTGGCCTGCTGGAGCTCCTGCAGGTTTACGTGGACCACCGTCTGAACGTGGTCCGGCGTCGGACGGCTTTCCGGTTGGGCAAGAAGAAGGACCGCCTGCACTTGGTGGAGGGCCTGCTGATCGCGATCGTCGATATCGACGAAGTCATCCAGATCATTCGCTCCTCTGATGAAGCTTCCGCAGCCCGTGAACGGCTGATGTCCATCTACGACCTCACCGAGATCCAGGCCAACTACATCCTGGAACTGCGCCTACGGCAGCTGACCAAGTACTCCCGCCTTGAATTGGAGAAGGAACAGGACGAGCTGCGCCGCGAGATCGAAGCGCTGGAGGCTATCCTTGCCTCCGACGAGCTGCTCCGCGACCTCGTTTCCGGTGAGCTGGCCGAAATCGCCACGAAGTACGGTACGCCCCGACGCACCGTACTCCTGGAGTCCGAGGCAGTTTCGCCCACGGTCGCCGCGGCCCTTGCGGCAGCGGTACCGGGGCCCAAGGGCAAGGCCGCAGCGCTCCCCCTCGAAATCCCGGACGACCCCTGCTGGGCCCTCCTCAGCGTGTCCGGGCAGATCGCGCGGACAACCAACCAGGAACCGCTGGCCGAGGCTGGTCCGCGGGCGAAGCACGACGTCTTCCGTTCGGTGGTGAAGACCACGGCACGTGGCGAGATTGGCGCCGTCACTTCCCTGGGCCGCATGTTGCGCCTACAGGTCATGGACATGCCAGCCCTGCCCCCTGTCGGAGGCCTTCCAAATCTGGCCGGTGGAGTGCCGGCCAAGGATTTCATCACTCTTCTGAAGGGCGAGACACTGGTTGCGTTCGTTCCGTTGGACGCCATCCTTGCGATTGGAACCGTGCAGGGCGTGGTTAAGCGTGTTCAGCCGGAGTACCCGCTGAACCGTGAGGACTGGGAAATCATTTCGCTCAAGGACAAGGACACCGTTCTTGCCGTTGAACCCGCCCAGGAGGACGACGTCGAACTCGTCTTCGTGACCAAGCAAGCCCAATTGCTAAGGTTCAGTGCGTCAAACGTGCGTCCGCAAGGCCGGACCGCTGGTGGCATGGCAGGCATCAAGCTCGCTGACGACGACGAAGTCATCCACTTTGGCACCGTGCGCGCAGACGATCCCGCCGCCGTCGTTGTCACTATTGCCGGAACCAATGGCGCGCTGCCGGGCACGGCGCCGGGGACTGCGAAGGTGACTGCCTTCGACGAATACCCGTCAAAGGGGCGCGCCACGGGCGGTGTCCGCGTACATCGCTTCCTCAAGGGCGAAGACACCCTGCTCCTTGCGTGGGCCGGACATGGACCGGCAAAGGCATCATCGGCCGCCGGTGTGGCCCGCGCACTTCCCCACGAGCACGGCCGCAGGGACGGGTCAGGTGTGCCGCTGTCACAGCCAGTCGAAGCGATCGGTCCGAGCATGGCCTGGAACGCAATGGCTGTGTCCACCGAGTAGGCCAACAGCCAGCAATGGCACAGGGAACAACAGCAGGGCCGGTGGTTTAAGACCACCGGCCCTGCTTGCTGCGTCAGGCGTTTTGGTTGAGGCTCAGTATGTTTCCCTCGGAGTCCAGGAACCAAGCCGCTGCCGTTCCGTCCGGCATCGTTGCAATGCCGTTTTCAGTCTTCAGGCCCGGGAAATCGTAGTCTTCGAACACAACACCCTTCTCGCGGAGTTCCGATACGGTGGCAGCGAGGTCACTGACCATCCAGCCGATCTGGGTGTTCTTGGCCGTACCTGCATTGGATGTTTGGTAAATGAAGAATCCGGTCCCGTCCCCGCACCTGTACTGGAGGTTGTCGTCGGCGTCTGGATTTTCTGGTTCGAGTCCGAGTTTCTCGCTGTAATAAGCGCGGGCCCGGGCAATATCCGATGCCGGAAGAACGGCACCCACTTGCTGATCCTTGAGCATGTTTTTCTCTTTCCGACTCTCTCCCCGGAGCGAACTTTACTCCTGGGCGGCAACGAAGTCAGGGGCAAACAGCTTCGGATTTTACGCCTTGCCTGAGATTGCCGGTGGTGACCCTTTAGACTGGCGGCATGCCGATCATCCCTGACGCAAAAGACTGGACGTGGGTGCTTTCAAAGCCCTGCCCCGAGTGCGGCTTTGACGCCTCCACCGTGACGCCGTCCACGGTCCCGGGCACCGTGCTGAATATGCTTCCGAGGTGGCGGGCCGTTCTGCGCCGCGAGGACGTCGCCGTACGCCCGAATGACCACACGTGGTCTCCCTTGGAGTATGCATGCCACGTGCGCGATGTCTTCAGCCTCTTCGATAAGAGGCTGAACCTGATGCTGAGTGATGACAACGCCGAATTTGCCAACTGGGACCAGGACCAAGCGGCCATCGACGGCGAATATGGACGCTCGGATCCCCGCGTTGTCTCTGACGAGCTGATCGCGGAAGGGGAGCAAATCGCCGAGTCCTTCGCACGGGTGGTGCAGGATGAATGGCAGCGTACAGGGCGGCGAAGCAACGGTTCCGAGTTCACGGTGCTGACGTTCTCGCAATACTTCCTGCACGACGTTGTCCATCACCTCCACGACGTTGACGGCTAAGGCGGCTGGATTTATAGCGTCTTCTCCCACGTCATGCTCCGGTTCACCGGGCTGTATCCCATGCCAAGGTAGAGTGCCAGGGCCCCGGTGGGATTGGCAGAATCGACGTCCAGCGATGCAATGTCCATCCCGGCGGCCGTGAATCGCCGCAAGGCGTCGGTCAGCAGTGCTTGCGCTATTCCCCGGCCACGGAACGCACGCCGGACACCAAGCAGTTCGGTATAGCCCTCCTTGAAACCCCGGGCAACCGCTGAAGCGGGATCGTAGCTGGCCAGTTGGTACCCAGCTACCTCGCCTGTGGAAGCATCAATTACCACAGCGCTCCAATCGTGCCGCGCCGTGGGTTCCTCGATGGTGAATCGCCAGGTTTCTTCGTCGCGTGGCTCGCTTCCCCAGTGGTCCCTGAAAGCATCGTTATGGGCCAGACGAACGGCTTCGTGCAGGGACGCGTCAAACGTGCGAAGTTCCAATCCCGATTCGAGCCGTGCTGCTGGAGCAGCCTTGGCAGCAGGCCCGGACAACGGCCGATGCATTTCATTGAACCAGCGCACAACGTCATAGCCCCGGGACCGGAACAACGCTGCCTGGTGCTGGTGTTGTTCTTCAGTTCGGATGCGGAGGCGGGGTGGGGCACTGTTGTGCCCGGCAGCCTTGTCCGTGTGGAACCTTCTCCGGGTCTGTGCTTCCTGCCACGCGAGGACTGCTGAACCGATGCCCCTGCGTTGCCAGTCCGGGTCCACGCATCCCATGCCTGTGGCCTTGTCCCCCTCGGGGTTCTTGGTGATGCGTCCGTACGCGCGGGCAACCCCATCCCGGTCCAATCCCAGCAGCGTGTTGGTCCTGGGATCATTCTTGGTGGACTCCAGGACGTGGACAAGGTCGGCACGCTTTTCGAACCAGACGGGATGCTCGACGGCGGCAGTCCGGGCGATCAATTCCGCCCAGTTGTCCAGGTCCGCAGTTGTGGCAGGCCGCCACTGCAGGCCCGTTTGGCCGGCATCGGGCTGAAACAGGGGTGGAACCTCAGAAGGCATGCCAACAGGCTACTGGGGAGTAGGCACTCTCACCAGCTGAACCACGCCGGGCAGCTCAAGCCTGGCATCCGCCGGATCGATGTCATCAGGGTTGTGCGTCACCAACACCACTGTGACGTTCCGCAAACCCCGGCGAAGGGTGGCCATCATTTCGCGGGCGGCTTCAGCATCAAGGTGCGCCGTAGGCTCATCCAGCAACAGCACGCTCGCGCCCGTCAGAAGTGTCCTGGCCATGGCAAGACGCTGCCGCTCGCCACCGCTGAGGAAGGCCCCGGCTGATCCAATGCGTGTGTCAAGCCCCTCCGGCAATGTCCCTACCAAAACGTCCAGCCCCACATCCTGCAAGGCCTTGGCCATTTCTTGTTCGTTGGGCTTGCTCCCCGCGGGCCTCGCCAAAAGGAGATTGCCCCGGATGGTGGAGTCGAAGAGGTGGGCTTCCTGCGGGCACCACGCCGCTGTCCCCGTGAGCAGTGCCCTGCCTTCCTTCACAGGTAGGAAGCCAAGGAGGACCGAAAGCAGCGTCGATTTGCCGGCTCCCGACGGGCCGGTGACTGCCAGCCATCGGCCCGGCCCTGCCTCAGCGGTTACTCCTGAGAACACTGTGGGGCCACCTGGCCAGGCAGCGGCAATTCCGTTCAACTCCAGCCCCGCCTTGCCATCGCGGTCAGGCAAAGGGTGGGTACCGGCGTCGTGTTTTGCGTTGTCCGCATCGACGGGGGCGGACAACGCCCCGGTGACTGCCACGCCGCCCAAGACGGCTGCGATCGCAGGGCCTTGGCGGACGGCGGAAACCGTTGCCGCAAAAGGTTCCACGAGGGCCAGTTGCATGAGCACAATCACGGCCACAAGGGCAGGCGCGGCGGAACCATCGTGCACCGATTCGGCGCCCAGGAGTGCCGCCCACAGGGCGGCGAGCGAGCAGGCGAGGACGGTGACAGCTTGGCCGAGACCTTCGGCCCAGGCAGAACGCTGCGCCGAAACGGTAGCCGCACGATCTTTGTCGCTGAGTGCGGTCAGGATGCTTCCGGCCACACCGTTGGCGGTTAGTTCGGCGCGGGCATCGAGGGCGGCCGCAACATCGCGGAGCACCACCGAGCGCAGCTGTTGTTCTGCCTTGGCGGCGTTCCGGTCAGCAAGTACGGCAACAAGCGGCGCAACAATGAGTCCCATTACGGTGGCAGAGGCAACGGCGGGCACGGCAACGGGCAACACCATGGCCGTTGCCGCGATGGCCGCACCGCCAACACCCACGGCAGTCAACGGAGGCAGGGCGACCCTCGGTAGAAGGTCCCTGAGTGTGTCAACGTCGTCCACGATCGAGCCCAGGACGTTACCGCCTTGCAAAAGCCTGCGAAGTGAGAGTGCACGGCGGCTCAGGGTGGCCCAGAGCGCCCCGCGCAGGCGTGTCATCGCAGCAAAGACGGCGTCGTGGGTCAGGAGCCGCTCACAGTAGCGAAGGACGGCCCTGCCGATGCCGAAGAAACGCACGCCGACGATCGCGCCCAGGAGGTAGAGAATGGGTGGTTGCTCGCTGGCCCGGATGATGAGCCACCCTGACAGGCCGGACAGGGCGACTGCGAAAAGCGCGGCCAGGACCCCCACCACGCCTGCTGCCGCGAACTTGGCCTGAACCGGCCGGAGGACCAGCGCGAGCCGTTTCACGTTGGGGAGCCATCCCTGGTTGAGGGCTGTGTGAAGGTTTCCGTCCTCTGCGTGCCGAGTTTGACTAGTACCGGCAGCTGTCCGGGTGGACTGCTGCAGATCGGTTGATACGAGGGCCGCGGTAGATGCAGCCCTTCGTTCCGGCAGGTCGGTATGCCGGTTCGCTGCCGTCAAGTGCTCTACCCGGACTACATGGTCGGCGAGCGCACGGGTGGCGGAATCGTGTGCGATCAGGATGACGGTGGCAGAGCCGCGAAGGGACGTGATGGCAGAGCGGACCACGCTGGCTGAGTAGTGGTCCAAATGTGCGGTGGGTTCGTCCAGAAGCAGCATGGTAGCGCCGGACTCCAGCCGCGCCAGGCCCCGGGCAAGCGCAACGCGTCGCAACTCCCCCGGGCTGAGTTCGGCTGGATGCTTGGCCGCAAGGTGATCAGCAGAGACCCTTCGCAGGATGCTCGCGACAGCCTGCGCGGTATCTACTGAGTGCTGCCCGCCAAGGTACAGCTCGATCTCCTCCTGCACGGTGTCGGCCACCATCACGGGGTGTTGCGGTACCCAGGCGACGGTACCCGGTGCCACACCAGTCACGGTGCCGGTCACGGATGCGCCCGGACCCGGGCCGATCAGGCCGGCCAGGACACCCAGCACAGTGCTTTTTCCGGCGCCGCTGTTTCCGTCCAACGCCGTAACCAGGCCTGCCGGAGCGGTAAAATCCAAGCGCTCGACGGCGGGTGCGGGCCGTCCGGTATAGGTCACCGTGAGGCCTATGACCACGATGTCGGCGAGCCCGGTGCGAGATGTCGGGTTGTCGGTAAGTGGCTGGTTATCGGTAAGACGCTGGTTATCAGTAAGACGCTGGTGCGTGGGTGCCTTCAACACGGTATTGGCAGTTTCCAAGGCCGCCCGGCCGTCATCGCTGGCATGGTGGGCGGTACCGAGCTCACGCAGGGGCAAGTAGCAGTCAGGAGCAAGGATCAGTGCCAAAAGCCCGGCTTCCAGGGGCATGTCTCCGGCAACCAGCCGCACGCCGATGAAGACCGCTACGACAGCGACTGAGATGGTTGCTATGAGTTCCAGGGCAAGAGCCGAGAGGAACGCCGTCCGGAGCGTGACCATGGTCCGGCTGCGGTATTGCTCGGAAATGTCTTCGAGTGCCGCGCGTTGCTCGCTGGCCCGCCCCAAACCCACCAGCACAGGCAGGCCCTTGGCGAGTTCAAGGATGTGCCCGGACAACCTGCGAAGCGTGGTTTGGGCGTCCCTGACGGCGTCTTCCGTGTGGCGGCCAATCAGGATCATGAACAGCGGCACAAGGGGAACGGTCAAGACGATGACCACGGCGCTCACCCAGTCGGCAAACAGTATCCGGGCGCCGATGAGCAGCGGAACGGTCGCGCAGTTCACCAGGGCCGGCAGGTATTGGGTGTAGTAGTCATCCAGTGCGTCCAGCCCGCGCGTGGCGAGGATCGCGAGCCCGCCGTCGTTAGTGCCCTCAACCGCAGCTGTTCCGCCCTCGGCCAGTGAGCGCTTGAGAAGCTGCGAGCGCAGCTCCTCTTTGACCCCCAGCGCGGCACGGCGCGACGCAACGCCCTGGCCCCACACGGTAAGGGACCGTAGCACCGCTCCGACGGCCCCCCACACCAGCCCGTTGGTCCAATCGGACGGGCTTCCGGCCAAACCGGCCAGTGCACCGGCCACCGCCTGTGCCATCAGTACCAGCGAAAGTGCCTTGAGGGCTGAGAGCAGGCCTATGACGTAGAGGGCGGATCGGGTGGCCGGGCCGGAGGGGAACACAGGCTTCATGACGAGGCTAGGCTTCCGGGCTGGAAGGGCTGGTGTTTTCCTTGCCAACCAACACCTTGGCGGCGATGGCCGGAAGGAAACCGTGGGCTTCGGGAATGTGCGCTGCGCTGACACGGCGCCGGAATACCCAGTAAGTCCAGGCCTGGTAGGCAATAACCAGGGGAAGCCCCACCGCAGCCACAATGCTCATCAGGCCCAGCGTGTAGTCGGAGGAAGAAGCATTGGAAATAGTCAGGCTGAACGCGGGATCTACGGTTGAGGGGATGACCACTGGGAACGCGGCCCCGAAGATCGACGCCGTGGCACAGACGACGAAAGCTCCGATTGCCCCGAACGCCCGGCCCTCGGACCCATTGCGGGCCCACTGCCAGGCCAAAACCACGGACACGACTCCAGCCACCATGATGGCCCAGGTCCAGGCCTTGCCGCTCAGGAACTGCACCGCAACCATCCAGGCGAGCATCGGCAAGACAGCAAACGGCACCAGCCGCACAAACCAGCGGCGGGCACGCAGCCGCACCTCGCCGTCGGTCTTCAACGCCAGGAACGCCAGGGCGTGAACCAAGGCGAAGGCGACCACGCCGAAGCCGCCCAGGAGGGCGTAACCGCTGAACCAGGCAAACGGTCCACCGGTGCGGTCCCCGTTGGCGTCGAGCGGCAAGCCCGTGGTGGTAAGCGCCAGGGCTGCGCCGATACCGAAGGCGGCCACAAAGGATCCAACGGCGATTGCCAAGTCCCAGGTGGTGCGCCAGCGTTCAGTGTCCACCTTGCCCCGGTATTCGAAGGCCACCGCCCGGAAGATCAACGCCACCAAGACGCACAGGAGCGGAAGATAGAGCGCCGAAAACAAGGAGGCGTACCAGAGGGGGAAAGCTGCGAAGGTGGCTCCGGCTGCAGTGAGAAGCCAAACCTCGTTGCCGTCCCAGACGGGGCCGATGGTATTGAGCAGCACGCGCCTGTCCGTGTTGTTCCGCGCAAACAGCTTCATGAGCATGCCTACCCCGAGATCAAAGCCCTCAAGGAAGAGATAGCCGGTCCATAGTACTGCGATGGCCACGAACCAGATGGTTGGCAACAGTTCCATTGTCTATTCCTCTGTTTCTAGTAGGCGAACGCCAGGACGTCGTCGGCTTTGTCGGGGCCGGGTGCGCCGTCGTCGTCGCCTTCCTTGTCCCTGTCACGCTCCTCATCGCTGGCGCGGTCCTTGCCCTTGGCGTGAGCAAGTTCAGGCATGGCTGAGGCGACGCCGCCACGGACGTACTTGACCAGGAGCTTGACTTCCACCACCAGCAGGACGGCGTAGATGGCGGTCAGGACAACCAGGGAGGTCATGAGCTCACCGGCACTGACGCCGGGTGAAACGGCAGCGGCGGTGAACATCAAGACCTGGTCAATACCGTTCATGTCGGGATTTGGGGCTACGACAAAGGGTTGCCGGCCCATTTCCGTGAAGATCCAGCCAGCGGCGTTGGCCCCGAACGGTGCCAGGATTCCGAAGACGGCAAGGCGCATGAGCCATTTTGACCCAGGGACAACGCCCTTGCGGGTAACCCATAGGGCCACCAGCGCTGCCAGTGCGGCGACGCCCCCGAAGCCGATCATCATGCGGAAGCCCCAGTAGGTGACTTCCATGACGGGCACGTACTGGATTTCCTGGCCGGCCCGGTCGCCATACAGCGGATTGTCCGGCAAGTGCGTGCCGTACTTCTCCTTGTACTCCCCAAGCAGGCTGTTCACGCCCTTCACTTCTGTGGTGAAGTCGCCCTTGGCGAGGAAGGAAAGGATCCCTGGCACTTCGATGACAGCCACGATGTCGTCACAGTTCTTGGCACCCAGGTTGCCGACACTCAGAACGGAAAAGCCGGTGCCATCGTGGCATGCTGCCTCCGCGGCAGCCATTTTCATGGGCTGCTGCTCGAACATGAGCTTGCCTTGCAGGTCGCCCGTGAGGGCGGTGCCGGCAAAGGAAATCATCGCCACCACGGCGCCGATCCGGAGGGAACGCATCCATACTGTGTAGTCACCCTTGTCGCGGCCCGGGATATCGGCTTCTCCGACAAGCAGCCGGCCGTCCGCACCAACCACGTCAATGCCGTCATGGCGACGGCGCCACAAGTGGTACCAGGCAATGCCGAGCAGGAAGGCGCCGGCAACACCAAGGGCACCGAAGAGAGTGTGCGGTACGGCAACCAGTGCAGTGTTATTGGTAAACACTGCCCAGGCGTCCGTCATGACAGGCCGGCCATCCACCATTTCAACGCCCACCGGATGCTGCATCCATGAATTGGCCACGATGATGAAGTAGGCGGAGAAGACGGAACCGATCACGGCAATCCACAGGCAGGAAAGGTGGACACCGCGCTTAAGTTGCTTCCAACCGAAGATCCAGAGTCCAAGGAAGGTGGACTCGACGAAGAAGGCGAGAAGGGCCTCGAGGGCCAGCGGTGCGCCAAAGACATCGCCAACGAACCGGCTGTATTCGCTCCAGGCCATTCCGAATTGGAATTCCTGGACGATGCCGGTTGCCACACCCATGATGAAGTTGATGAGGAAGAGCTTGCCCCAGAACTTGGTCATGCGGAGATACTCGGGCTTTCCCGTGCGGTACCACAGGGTCTGAATGATGGCCACCACCAGGCCAAGGCCGATGGTCARGGGCACCATCATGAAGTGGTAGACGGTGGTGATCCCGAATTGCCAGCGTGCGATTTCCAAGGCGTCCATGGCTGTCCTTTGTCGGGCGGCCCAAGTGCGGTGTAATTACTTCTACGTTGTGTAGAAAACTTTACTTCTACACAGTGTAGAACAAGTGAGGGAACCACATGCCATTCTTCAAGTGGCGTTACGCACACGCAAGGGTCAAGCGCCGTCCGCGACGCGCCGATAGTTCTACCTCACGTAGAATGAGAGGCTGAAAAGCGGTAGATTTGTGATGGAACGTTGGATCATCGCTCCCGGGTGGCGGCTTTTGCCACCGGGACGCGGAAGGTAGGGAAGTATTGATGGCGAGTCTTGGGGAACTGGAACGGGCAGTGATGGACCTGCTCTGGGCAGGCCAGGAGGCTGCAACAGCCAACACCCTGCGTGATCTTCTCGCGCAGGACTCTGAAGCCGGCGACGGCACAGCGGGACACCAGGGCAAGGACTTGGCAGTGACTACGGTCCTGACAGTGCTCTCCAGGCTGGAGAAGAAGGGCCTGGTGGAACGCGAACGCGGGACCAGGCCACACCGATACCAAGCCGTGTCGAGCCGCGCCGACCACACCGCGGAACTCATGCACGAAGTTCTTGGCTCGGCTCCTGACCGCGAAGCAGTTCTTGCCCGCTTCATTGGCTCCGTCTCCGAAAGTGAAGCCGCTACCCTGCGCAAACTGCTCGGCTACAATTAGCCAGTATGTTCTGGACCTCATACTTCCTGGCGGTCCTGGCATTGATACTGGCGTGGCCGGTACCCGTTTTGCTTTCGCGCGCACAATGGCCTGCCCGCTCCCCTTTCACCGCAATGGTGCTTTGGCAGGCAATTGCCCTCGCAGGTGGCCTGTCCATGATCGGAGCAATGCTGGTCTACGGGCTGGAACCAATCGGTGAGAACCTCATCGCTGGGCTCAGGAGCCTGGCCGGCATGGTTTTCAATAACGAGCCAACCACAGCGCTGGGCTTCTGGCACCTCTTCGCCCTGTCTGCGGCCGCACTCCTAACGGCCCACCTGGTGTTCACCCTGCTCTTGACCTACTACAAAATTGAACGGCAACGCAGGCGACACCGCGAATTGCTCACGCTTCTGGCATCACCCTCGGACGACGGCCCGGGCACCGTAGTGATCAACCACGACTCCCCTGTCGCTTACTGCTTGCCCGGCGGCGCACGTTCGGTGACAGTCTTGTCCGACGGACTCATGGCCGCCCTCGAACCGGCGGAATTGCGCGCAGTGCTCATCCATGAAAACGCGCACTTGTCCCAACGTCACGACCTCCTGCTCTGGGCGTTCGCAGCCTGGCGGCAGGCACTCCCCTGGTTCCCCACCACACGGCTTGCCCAGACGGCCGTGAACTCCCTGATCGAAATGCTGGCTGACGACGTCGCACTCAGGACCGAAAGCAAGGTCACGCTGATCAAGGCCATTGCCATAGTCTCCAGCGGGGCCTCCACGCCAGGGCTGGGAGAACAGTCCGTGAGCGGCGGTGCACCGAATGGCAAGGCTCTTGCCGGCCAGGCACTCAGCCCGCGGGCGCTCAGCGGCGGGGGCGCCGTCGTCGAGGGTGGCAGCATCAGCGCCACCGGCGGGGCAGATTCACCGCGTACGACGGCGTCACGCGTGAGCCGCCTCCTCTCGCCACAGCCTCCACTCGCCAAAGGTCTTCGCGCCCTGGTGCTGGCCACCTCAGCCTTGCTGCTGGCTGTGCCCACGGGGCTCCTTATCGTCCCGGGATTGCTTGGCTAGGTAGAAGGTCAGCGCTGGCGGTGTTGTTACATGGCGGTGTTGTTACATGGCGGTGTTGTTACATTGAGGGGCGTGAACGACGACAAGTCGCGCTTGAGTGCCGACATCTCCCCCAGCCACCGATGGCCCCTCTATGCAGCCGGCTTCACCACCGCTTTTGGCGCCCATGCCGTAGCCGCCGGACTTGGCGCCGAAAGCGCGGACATCGGTTTGAGCCTGCTTGGCCTGGGTGTGCTGTTGGCCCTGTACGACATCGCGGAGGTCTTCCTCAAGCCGGTCTTCGGGGCCCTCAGCGACCGCATGGGGCCCAAACCCGTCATCATCGGAGGGCTTCTGGCCTTCTCCGCGGCGTCCCTCATCGGGCTGTGGGCCGATGAACCCCTCATGCTGGCCGTAGCCCGTCTGGGCCAAGGTATGGCTGCTTCGGCATTTTCACCAGCATCCTCTGCCAGTGTGGCGAGGCTGGCGGGCAAATACACGGGTCGCTACTTTGGCCGTTACGGCTCATGGAAGGGCCTTGGCTACGCGGTCGGTCCCCTGTTGGGCGCTGTCGCGATCATCGCTGGCGGTTTCAGCCTGCTCTTCCTCATCCTCTCCCTATTGGGCTTCGCAGTAGCCGTCTGGGCGGCCATTTCCGTGCCCCGCCTGGCTCCCCTGCCCCGACCCAGATACACCATCATTGATGTCTGGAAGCAAAGTACCGAGCGATCATTCCTTGGGCCTACCGTGGTGCTGGCGGCCTCGACTGGCGCCCTGGGCGCAGCGGTAGGCTTTCTCCCGGCGCTGGCCGCAAGGGAGGGCCTCGGCACCGCCGGCAGTGTCGCCGTCGTAACGGTCTTGGCCTTGGCGTCATCGCTGGTCCAGCCAAGGATCGGACGATTGCGGGATCGGGGAGTCCTCGCAGACCGGCCGGGCATGGTGGGTGGTTTGCTGGCCATAACCGTCGGCGTACTCATCGCGGGCCTTCTTCCCGAAGCACTGGCTATGAACGGTGCCCTTTCCATGTACCGCGCCGTACCGATTTACTGTGCCGCCGTTTTGATCGGACTGGGAATCGGTACCGCTACCCCATTGGCCTTCGCGCACTTGGCAGATGCGACTCCCGCTGAACGCCTGGGCCGCACGATGGGTTCGGCCGAACTTGGCCGCGAGCTTGGCGATGCCGGCGGGCCCTTGTTGGTGGGCGGGATTGCAGTAGCAGCGGGTCTCTCTTGGGGCTTGGGTGCCCTTGCTCTGGCCGTAGGGGCAGCGGCCTGTGCGGCACCAGCTTCCGCAGGTTCCGGCTCCGTCACAAGAACAGGCCGGAAACCGCGGGTCTGAACCTAGGCGTCGATGCGTTCCCGGTCCAGCGTCGCTGCCCCGGCAATGATGAATTCCTTACGGGGCGCGACGTCCGAGCCCATGAGGAGATCGAAAACCTCTTCAGCACGCTGGGCGCTGTCAATCCCCACCTTCCGAAGGGTCCGGTGACGCGGGTCCATGGTGGTCTCGGCGAGCTGCTGTGCGTCCATTTCGCCCAAGCCCTTGTAACGCTGGATGGGCTCCTTGTAACGCTTGCCCTCCTTGGCCAGGTTGGCCAGGAGAACATGCAATTCCGCCTCAGAGTACGTATAGATCATCTCGTTGGCCTTCTGGCCCGGATTGATGACCTCCACGCGATGCAGGGGCGGAACTGCGGCGAACACCCGGCCCGCCTCGACCATGGGCCGCATGTAGCGGAAGAAGAGCGTCAACAACAGCGTGCGGATGTGCGCGCCGTCGACGTCGGCGTCTGTCATCAGGATGACCTTGCCATAACGTGCTGCATCGAGGTCGAAACTCCGGCCTGAGCCGGCGCCGACAACCTGGATGAGTGCAGCACATTCAGCGTTGGAGAGCATGTCCCCTACCGAAGCCTTCTGGACGTTAAGGATCTTGCCTCGAATAGGAAGCAGGGCCTGGAAATCCGAAGACCGGGCAAGCTTGGCAGTTCCGAGCGCAGAATCACCCTCAACGATGAAGAGCTCGGATCGTGCCACGTCATCAGTGCGGCAGTCGGCAAGCTTGGTGGGCATCGAAGAGGTTTCCAGTGCGTTCTTTCGGCGCTGGGTCTCCTTGTGCACCCTGGCCGAAATTCGCGACTTCATCTCCGCAACGATCTTCTCCAGCAACAGTGCCGACTGTGCTTTGTCATTGCGGTTGGCAGAGGACAACCTGCTCGAAATTTCCTGCTCGACCACCTTGGCGACGATGGCGCGAACAGCGGACGTGCCGAGGATTTCCTTGGTCTGGCCTTCGAACTGTGGCTCGGCCAAGCGGACGGTCAGCACAGCGGTGAGGCCGGCCAGGACGTCGTCCTTCTCGATCTTGTCGTTGCCCGCCTTCAGCTTCCTGGCGTTCGTTTCCACGGCTTTTCGGAACGTCTTCAGCAACGCTGCCTCGAAGCCCGCCTGGTGCGTACCGCCCTTGGGGGTCGCAATGATATTGACGAAGCTACGCATCGTGGTCTCGTAACCGATCCCCCAGCGCAGGGCAATGTCGACTTCGCAGTCGCGTTCGACTTCAGCGATCTTGCTGTGCCCGTTTTCATCAAGGACCGGGACCGTTTCCTTGAACTTCCCCGAACCGTGGAGACGCCACACGTCAGTCACTCCGGAGTCTGCCGCCAGGAACTCCACAAATTCCGAAATGCCGCCGTCGTGGTGGAAGACTTCCTCGTGCACACCGTTCTCACCAGGAGTGCCCGCAAGCTTGCGCTCGTCGCGGACAGTAATCTTCAATCCGGGGACCAGGAACGACGTCTGGCGTGCACGCGAGGCGAGGTCGTCATAAGAGAACTTGGCGTCGGGAGTGAAGATCTGCCGGTCGGCCCAGTAACGCACCCTTGTACCGGTGACTCCGCGTTTAGCCTTGCCAACCACATCCAACACAGAATCTTCAACGAAAGGCTCGAAGGTCGCGTTGGGGCTGGGTTTGGCGCCGGCATCAATGAAACGTCCGGGCTCACCGCGGCGGAAGGACATCTGGTACGTCTTGCTGCCACGATCRACCTGGACATCCAGCCGGCTCGACAAAGCGTTGACCACCGAGGCGCCTACGCCATGGAGGCCACCCGATGCCGTGTATGAACCGCCGCCGAACTTGCCGCCTGCATGCAGTTTCGTAAAGACAACCTCGACGCCGGAAAGTCCCGTCTTCGGTTCGACGTCTACCGGGATGCCTCTACCGTCGTCATGGATTTCGACCGAATTATCCGCGTGGAGGATGACCTTGATGTCATGCCCGAAGCCGGCCAGGGCCTCATCAACAGCGTTATCGATGATCTCCCACAGGCAGTGCATAAGGCCACGGGAGTCGGTGGAACCGATGTACATGCCCGGGCGCTTGCGAACGGCTTCCAGGCCCTCAAGGACAGATAGATGCCGGGCGTTGTATTCAGAACTCGGTGCCACTCGCGGTGTGCTCCTTCGGGGTATATCTCAAGGCAAACACTGCCCATCTTAGGCTAGTCGCGGTCCCCCATCGGCACCGGTTGCCACTCCCGGAAGCCGGCATTCTACTTCGTTACGTTACGCACATGTGATACGCGGACAGCGAAAGTGATCCATCCTTGCCATGGTTCTGCTCCGAATACTGGTTATATGGATGTACAGAACTACTAAGGAGGCCGACATGACAACAGCAGTTGCAGACCGCACACTGAACGCAGCTGACCGATGCGATCGTTGCGGGGCTCAAGCATATGTCCGCGTTGTACTCGAGTCCTCCGGCGGTGAGCTGCTGTTTTGCGGCCACCACGCACGCGCAGTTGAGGCCACGCTTCGGCCCCTGACCTCCGACTGGCACGACGAGACCGAGCGCCTCAACGAGAAGGCACCCGTTCCTGTCGACTAGACAGGACTGGCGGTAAGGCTGGAGACGCTCCTGCCACATCACTTCGAGCAAGAACAGGGCTCCTCCCATCCGGGAGGGGCCCTGTTCCGTTGAATACAGGATGCCCAAACGCTAACGGCCCGATCGGATACTCCGACCGGGCCGTTACTGTTTGACTGCGGACCTCTTTAGCAGAAGTCGTCCTTCTTTAGTCCAAGTAGTCCCGCAGGACCTGCGAGCGGGACGGGTGCCGCAGCTTGGACATGGTCTTGGATTCGATCTGGCGGATGCGCTCACGCGTAACGCCGTAGACCTTGCCGATTTCGTCTAAAGTCTTAGGCTGGCCATCGGTCAAACCAAAGCGCATTGCTACGACTCCGGCCTCACGCTCGGAGAGCGTGTCCAGAACCGAGTGCAGTTGCTCCTGGAGGAGCGTAAAGCTCACGGCGTCAGCCGGAACAACAGCTTCAGAATCCTCGATGAGGTCACCGAACTCGGAGTCGCCATCCTCACCCAGCGGCGTGTGCAGCGAAATCGGTTCACGGCCGTACTTCTGGACTTCGACGACCTTCTCAGGCGTCATGTCCAGTTCCAGCGCCAATTCTTCAGGCGTGGGTTCACGGCCGAGGTCCTGAAGCATCTGCCGCTGGACGCGGGCGAGCTTGTTGATGACTTCCACCATGTGCACGGGGATGCGGATGGTGCGGGCCTGGTCAGCCATGGCGCGGGTAATGGCCTGACGGATCCACCACGTTGCATATGTGGAGAATTTGAAGCCCTTGGTGTAGTCGAACTTCTCCACAGCGCGGATGAGACCCAGGTTGCCTTCCTGGATGAGGTCCAGGAAGAGCATGCCACGGCCGGTGTAGCGCTTGGCCAAGGAAACCACGAGGCGAAGGTTGGCTTCGAGCAGGTGGTTCTTGGCCCGCTTGCCGTCGTGGATAACGAATTCAAGTTCACGCTTGAGCTTCGGGTCCATCGAACCGTCGTCGGCGTTGATCTTTTCTTCAGCAAACAGGCCGGCTTCGATGCGAAGCGCCAGATCGACTTCCTGCTCAGCGTTCAGCAGGGCGACCTTACCGATTTGCTTCAGGTAGTCCTTCACGGGGTCAGCCGTGGCACCGGCCGACATGACCTGCTGGACAGGGGCGTCGTCGTCATCGGCGTCCGAGTAGACGAATCCGGATCCGGAGGGCGCTGCCTTGTCTTTACCGGTTACGGCGCCGTCCTCGACATCGTCGTCTCCGACTTCAACTTCCTCAGCTGCTGCAGGATCGAAATCTTCGTCCTCGACAGCCACTTCTTCGGTGTCGGTCTCGGAGTCCGAAGACTTGTTCGCGGCTTCGGCCGCGGCCTTGGCGCCGGGCTTGGGTCCACGCTTCTTTGGTGCCGGCTTGTCAGAGGTGCCCTCTGAGGCCTTGGTGGCAACACGTGTCGCCGCGCGCTTTGCCGAAGTGGCCGCATTGTTTTCCTCAGCGGACAGTTCGGCCTGGGCGGCGGGTTCCTTCTCGACGGAAGACGGGGTCACAGAAAACCTTTCTAGCGGCGGTCTGTGGAATCACCATGCGGGCAACACCACTATGACCCTGTCAAGTCCGCGATCAATTTCAAATGCGACCGCCGTCTGCAGAGTCACTATGTACAACTGCCAACGACACCGTAATGTTCCCGGATTCCGGGCTCATTGCGGGCATTCAAACGCGGACCCAACCGGGTCTCGGCATCCATTGTCTCACGGTTTTATGAATCCCACGCTTGATGAAGCGTAATGGCTACTGATGGCTACAGGAGGGATCCTTTGTAGGTTCCCCATGCGGACTCTGGACGGCTGGCCCAGGCGCAGATGCTTCCTTGCCCGAGTATCTCGTCCAGCAATTCGGCGAGCCTATAGCCAGGGCTGGCTGCTTTGGCGCGCATAAGGCAGGCGTGTGCAGAGGACCCACTCCCCTTGCACCAGGCAATCCAGCCTTGCAAGGTCAAGGCAGCAGCAGCAACTTCCCCCACTTCTCCTTGGACGCACAAGTACGACAGGACACGCTGCAGGGCATCAAGCTGCCCCCAGTCAGGAATGGCCGGTTCAACACCCAGAAGGACGTCAGCATAGGCAAAGATGCTGAGCATCCCGTTTGCTTCGAAGGCCTTCCCAACCCCTTTGTCGTTATCAGCCGGCGGCAATGCCAGCTCGCCGGCGTCGAACGGAAGTGGCTCGGAGTCGTCGTCGCCACTGCGCAATCCGAACGCTGCTGCCCCTGCCTTCGCGGAACCGGTTCCAGCAGCCGCCATGATCATGACAGCGTCCCGCCATCCGGGGACACCAAGGGTCGACCTGAGAAAACCCGCGACTCGCGGGGTTAGCAAATCCACGGTTTCACTGCCGGGACGGATCCGGGCGTCGTCCAGCACTTGGCGCCACACCTCAAGTACGCCATCAAAGCACCTCCCACTGCGCCATGATGTTCGCATCCGCTTTGCAAAATCTGATTCGGCCTCGGCCACTGCGGGATCGAGGGCACCAGGACGTCCCGGAACGGGCGGAAGTTCCTTGCTCCTTGGCGAAGCTCCGATGGTGCTGCCTCGATAGACCATTTCTGCGCTGAGCCTGCTGTTCCGGATTCGTTCTATCGGCAGGCCCGGCACCGGGCAGCACTCCTGGTCTGCGCAGAAGGCGCCACGCCAATACTCAGGACCAACCAACCAGGCGTCCCGGACAGGCAAATCAGCGTGGTCAAGTGTTTCTTGAAGTTCAGCCAGCAGTGGAAGTGTTCTGGTGACAACCATGCCATCGTCCCAACCGTCGTCGGTGTAGAGGGCAAGGACCACGCCGTCGGCAAGGGTGTCCGCCGTCAAGTAGTGACGCACATGCTGCGCAAAATCAGCAAGCGCGCGGCCCGAAGCCCGGGCAGGCAGGTCAACGCGGAGAGCGGCTCCGAGCAATCTCCCCTGCATCGTGATGGCCACAAGGCTGTCCTCGGGCCAGTAACCCAACAAATGCGGTATGTAACCCAGGATGTCTTCTGGTTGATGAATGCTCAGCGTCTCTTTGGTGGTCATGCTTCAAGCTTGGGCAACGCCAATGGTTGAAAACAGGGACCATCGCGCGTATGTGGATAAAGGTGGCTACCTTTGTGCACGTGCCGCTCGCCGGCGCTCGATCCTCTCGCGGTGCTGCCGGACCAAGGTAGCAGCCAGAGGAGGTACGTGGACGCCCTGCTCGGCCATCTGCAACCGCACCTTCCGCCGGGTCAGCATAATAAGGACCGTCCCGATGCCCAGCAGGACGAACTGGACGCTGAGGGCTACACGGAACGGATCAAGGCCGTACAGGTCCCCGCCTGAGAATCCGCTCGCGTTCAGGACGTCCAGGACCAGGCCAATGAGGTAGATCGCTACCAAGGCAGCGATGAATCCGCCCACGTTGACGATCCCTGTGGCGGTACCAATACGCTGGGAAGGATTGAATGTCCGCGCGAAGTCGAAGCCAATCATGGAGCCCGGCCCGCCAACTGCCAACACCACCACCAGCAGCACGAGGAGCCAGAGTGGTGCCCGGTCAGGAAGGATGAGCACCGCCGCCCAAGCCAGCGCAGTGGACGCAGTGATGAGCAGGACCATGGCCGAGCGGCGCATTGGGTGTTTGGAGACGAACCGCCCAAATCCAGGCCCCGAGACGATGGCGGTTGCCACGAACAAGGCCATCAAAGCTGAGACCGTCCCGGCATCAAGTCCCTGCGCAGAGAGGAGGAACGGATAACCCCATGTCATCGCAAAGAGGTTGCCGCTGAACTGGACGGTGAAATGGCTCCACAAACCTAGCCGGGTGCCTGGCTGCTTCCAAGCGCGTGACAGGGAAACTCCGGTAGCGCGAAGGCCCTGCCCGGTTTCCCGGGGCGGATGCCCGGGAGGCTGGTCCCGCAACAGCACGAGGACCAGGACGACAGCCAGCACAGACATCGCCGCGAGTGACATGAACGCGGGCGTCCATCCGGCAGAGTGAAGAAGCAAGGCAAAAGGCACCACGCTGAAGAGCTGGCCCAACTGCCCGCACATCCCGGTCAGCTGCGTAACCACGGGCACCCTGACCGGGCTGAACCACAAGGGAACGAGCCGGATGACGGAGATGAATGTCATGGCGTCACCGGCTCCCACCAGGACGCGCCCCATAACCCCTCCAGGGATGCTATCCGCGAAGGCGAGCTGCAACTGCCCCAGCCCCATCAGGATGGCACCACCGGCAATCATGACCCGCGATCCGAATCTGTCCACCAGGACGCCCACCGGAATTTGTAAGCCGGCGTAGACAAGCAACTGCAATACAGTAAAAAAGGAGATCGCCGAAGCACTGGCATGGAAGCGTTCTGTTGCTTCCAAACCCGCGACACCAAATGAGGTTCGCTGTGCTACGGCCACCAGGTAAGCAAAGACGCCAATCGTCCAGATGAGCCAGGCGCGGGGAGCAGTCACTCCTCAATTATGCCCGCCACAGTTCAAAGCTGATTTATTGAGGCGAGTCTTTCCGCGCCAGGTACGCCTCCACAGCCGCTCCAATGTCCTCGGCGTTGGGCAGTTCGTCGTTCTCATCGGCGAGCAACGAACGCCGGACGATGCCCTCGGATTTCTCGTCATACCGTGCCTCCAGATTGGCGACGACGGCTTGCACTTCCTCCGAGGCTTCAATCTGTTCCGCAATCTGGCGGCCTACTTCCCGGCCGGCCTCCCGGAGCCGGTCAGTAGGAAGCATCAGGGACGTTGCCGCTCCGAGGTACTCCAACCCTGCCACCGCTGCTGGAGGATATTCGGCCTCAGCCAGATAGTGGGGCACGTGAATGACGTAGCCGGCCACATGGCGTTCGGCCTCGGTGAGCCGGAGTTCAAGGATGTGGCCAATGGCGGCGGGAACTTCGACCGTTGGCTTCCAACTCGAGATACCTTCGATAAGTTCGGGCCGGTTGCCGTGAACGGTAACTCCCACCGGCCGCGTATGCCGGACGGGCATGGGGATGGAGTGGATCCAAGTCACCAGGTTGACGTCGAGTTTCTCCACTATTCCTACGACGGCACGGGCGAATCGCTCCCACTGCAAGTCAGGTTCGAAGCCGGCGAGCAGCAGGAACGGCTGGCCCAGGCCGTCTGTGAGCTTGTAGAGCGCCAGTCTGGGTGCCTGATAGTCCTGCAAATGGTCTTCAACGAAGCTGATGTGGGGACGCCGCGAACGGTAGTCGATGAGTTGGTCGGCGTCGAACATGGCCACGACCTCAGCGTCGAGTTGGTCCAGGAGTTCCGCGTTGATCTGCCTGACCACATGACCGGCATCGGCAAAGCCCGTGAAACCCATGACCATATTCAGCCCCCGCAGTTCGGGGCTGTGGAAAATCTCGATGTTGCTCGCATAGAGCGCCTCGGGGTCCAGGAGGGAGCCGGATATCCGTTCAAACACGGCATGTTCCTTTCGCAGTGGCAAACTTCGGTGCCCCCATGCGCCACTGGTCATGGCGTCGCTGACTCCATGAATGTGGTGTGGGGACTCTGTGTCTCTTTGTACAACGCTGCACCTCCAGTAGGCATTCCTGCCCTTGGTGTGCCGCAGCTCTCATTTAATTGCTGTCAGCAGCCTGCGAGAGACTACGATCGAAACGGGCCGACGTCCTTTTGCGACGCTGGACCTGAAGACCAAGGCCGCCGTCGCAACAGGACGTCGGGCGCGTACCGGGGGCTGGCCCGCCAAACATGCGGCCCCGCCAAGCAATGCAGAGAGAAGTGAGGAAACATCCTCGTGGTCAAGACTACTGACATCATCCTCGGCGTCATCGCCAAGGACCTGAAAAAGTCACCCAGCGACGCACTTGTGATCGGAGTTGCCCAGGGCTCGGACGGACCAGTGCTGCTGGAGAACCCGTTGAGTGCCAAGGCCGCCGAATCCCTTGAGGGATCGCTGAAGCTCCTTGGCGTCTCGGGCGCTCCCGACCAGGCGCACCGCCTTCCGGGTTTGCCGGAAACGGGCTCAGGGATCCTGGTCCTGGCAGGCGTGGGCAAGTTGTCCGAGGACGGCACCATCCCTGAAGAGGCACTGCGCCGGGCGGCCGGATCCGCGGTCAGGCAACTTGCCGGCGTCCCCTCCGTGACGTTGGCGTTCCCGACGGCGTCCGACACCGACGTCGCCGCAATCGCCGAAGGTGCCGCCATGGGCGCCTATTCCTACACCGAACACCGTTCCAGCCAGGACGGGCTCAAGGACCCGGTGGCCAAGGTTCTGATCTTCACCGGCGTTGATGCCAAAGCTGCCCAACCTGCCCTTGACCGGGCAACAGTGCTGGGCAGGGCCGTCAACGCAACGCGTACGCTCGTGAACCAGCCGCCCAGCCACTTGTACCCCGAGTCATTCGCCGAATCTGCCAAGGAACTGGCAAAGGGTCTTCCCGTGAAGGTGACGGTCTGGGACGAAAAGCGCTTGGAAAAGGAAGGCTTTGGCGGCATCCTCGGCGTTGGCAAGGGTTCAACCCGGCAGCCACGCCTGGTCAAGGTCGAATACGCTCCGGCAAAGGCCACCCGGAAGATCGCGCTCGTTGGCAAGGGCATTACCTTCGACACCGGCGGTATCTCTATTAAGCCCGCCCTCGGCATGGGTGACATGAAGAGCGATATGGCGGGCGCCGCCGTCGTTCTTAATACAGTCCTTGCCATCGCCTCGCTCGGCCTGGCCATCAAGGCGACCGCTTGGCTTTGCATTGCTGAGAACATGCCTTCCGGCGCTGCCCAGCGTCCGGCGGACGTCCTTACTGTCTATGGCGGAAAGACAGTCGAAGTCCTGAACACCGACGCCGAGGGTCGCCTGGTCATGGCCGACGGCTTGGTGGCCGCGAGCCTGGAAAAGCCGGACGCAATCATCGACGTCGCGACACTCACTGGCGCCCAGCTGATTGCGCTCGGATTGCGCACGGCAGGAGTGATGGGTTCCGATTCGGTCACGGCCGCATTGAAGTCCGCCGCTGACAGGGCAGGCGAGCTTGTCTGGCCGATGCCGCTGCCCGAGGAACTGCGCCCCAGCCTTGACTCCCAGGTTGCGGACCTTGCCAACATCGGCGAGCGTAACGGCGGAATGATGACAGCAGCCGTCTTCCTGCGTGAATTCGTGGGCAAGAACGGGGACGGTCAGCAGATTCCCTGGGCACACGTCGATATTGCCGGGCCATCCTTCAACAACGGCAGCCCCTACGGTTACACCCCCAAGCAAGGAACGGGATGCACGGTCCGTACCTTGGTGGCCTACGCCGAGGATCTGTTGGCGCCCTCCGCGTAAGCAACCCACTCCACTGCGTTAAACCGGGCAGTGCGGGTAGGGCGGATGGGTCCGTACCGCCCGCACAACCCCGGAATTATGCGGTGTGTAGCGCTGTGTCACAAGAGAACGTGAGTCTGGACACAAGCGCTCCACAAACGCCCGTGGAGGGTGGAGCATGGGTAGGTGGTTCGCTAAGGTGAACTCGATAGTCACAAATGCAAGAGAACTTAGGTGCTGGCATAATCACGGCAGAACAAGTTCCAAGACCAGATGACGCGTTGTCCCGTGTCATCATTCACGCGAGGGAGCGTTTTAGTGGCCGATCAGGCAACTGCGCAAGAATTCGACATCCTGGTACTCGGTGGCGGCAGCGGCGGCTACGCCACAGCCCTGCGAGCCGTACAACTTGGGTTCACCGTTGGCCTTGTAGAGAAGGCAAAGCTCGGTGGAACCTGCCTGCACAACGGCTGTATCCCCACCAAGGCACTCCTGCACTCGGCTGAACTCGCCGACCACGCACGGGACTCCGCCAAGTACGGCGTGAACGTCACGTTCGATGGCATCGACATGTCGGCTGTGAACGCTTACAAGGACGGTATCGTCGCTGGGAAGTTCAAGGGCCTCCAGGGTCTCATCAAGTCCAAGGGCATCACCGTCATCGAGGGTGAAGGCAAGCTCCAGGGCAACAACACCATCGTCGTCAACGGCACGGCCTACACGGGCAAGAACATTGTCCTTGCAACCGGTTCATACTCGCGCTCCCTTCCAGGCCTGGAAATCGGCGGCAGGGTGATCACCTCGGATGAAGCCCTCACCATGGACTACATCCCCAAGAGCGTCATCGTCCTGGGCGGCGGCGTGATCGGCGTCGAGTTCGCTTCCGTGTGGAAGTCCTTCGGCGTGGACGTCACCATCATCGAAGGCCTGCCCTCCCTGGTTCCCAACGAGGACGCATCGATCGTGAAGAACCTTGAGCGTGCCTTCAAGAAGCGCGGCATCAAGTTCAGCACCGGCGTCTTCTTCCAGGGCGTGGAGCAGAACAACGACGGCGTCAAGGTCACCTTGGTGGACGGCCAGACGTTCGAAGCGGAGCTCCTGCTCGTTGCTGTCGGCCGCGGCCCTGTGACTGCCAACCTGGGCTACGAAGAAGCCGGCATCACCCTTGACCGCGGCTTCGTCATCACCAATGAGCGCCTCCACACAGGCGTCGGCAACATCTACGCAGTGGGCGACATCGTCCCCGGCGTCCAGCTCGCGCACCGCGGCTACCAGCAGGGTATTTTCGTCGCCGAGGAAATCGCCGGCCTGAACCCCGCCATTGTCGAAGACGTCAATATCCCCAAGGTCACGTTCTGCGAGCCTGAGATCGCTACAGTCGGCTACACGGAAAAGGGCGCCAAGGAAAAGTTCGGCGACGACCAAGTCCAGACGCAGGAGTACAACCTGGCTGGCAACGGCAAGAGTTCCATCCTCGGTACCGGTGGCATCGTCAAGGTTGTCCGCCAGAAGGACGGCCCCGTTGTGGGCATCCACATGATCGGCGCCCGCATGGGTGAGCAGATCGGTGAAGCGCAGCTCATCGTGAACTGGGAAGCCTACCCGGAAGACGTGGCCCAGCTGGTCCACGCCCACCCCACCCAGAACGAAACCCTGGGCGAAGCCCACCTCGCCCTCGCGGGCAAGCCGCTCCACGGCTAAGTCTTTACCCAAGACAAACGGACAGGGTGCATGCCGCGGAATCTGCCGCATGCACCTTGTCCGGACCAGCAGAATTCATCCGCACAAAAGATCAATAAGGAGAACGGGGACGACATGTCTGAATCCGTTAACTTGCCCGCCCTCGGTGAGAGTGTCACCGAAGGAACCGTCACACGCTGGCTCAAGCAGGTTGGTGACCGGGTAGAGATCGACGAGCCGCTGCTCGAGGTTTCCACCGACAAAGTAGACACCGAAATCCCTTCTCCGATCGCAGGCGTCATCGAAGAAATCCTCGTTGCTGAAGACGAGACAGCAGAGGTTGGCGCCCCCCTGGTACGCATTGGCGACGGCTCCGGCTCCGCCGCACCGGCTGCTGAGGAAGCACCCGCCGCTCAGGAAGCACCCGCTGCTGCCGAGCAGGCTGCTCCCGCCGAAGAGGCTCCCGCCGCCCCGGCTGCTGAGGAAACCCAGGCTGAAGCTCCCGCCGCCTCCGGTGGCGAAGGCCACGAAGTAACCCTGCCCGCCTTGGGCGAGAGCGTTACCGAAGGCACCGTCACCCGCTGGCTCAAGGCTATTGGCGACACCGTGGAGGTGGATGAGCCGCTTCTTGAGGTTTCCACTGACAAGGTCGATACCGAGATTCCTTCCCCGGTTGCAGGCACCTTGCAGGAAATTCGCGTCAACGAAGACGAAACCGCCGAAGTTGGATCGGTTCTGGCTGTTATCGGCTCCGGCGCGGCAGCCCCCGCTCCGGCTCCGGCGCCCGCCGCTCCTGCCGCTGAAGCTCCGGCCGCTCCGGCTCCCGCTGCTGCACCCGCACCCGCAGCCGCTCCCGCACCCGCAGCCGCACCGGCACCTGCTGCCGCCCCCGCACCGGCACCTGCTGCTGCGCCGGCTCCGGCTGCCGCGCCGGCAGAAGCCGGCTCGTCCTCCGAGTCTGGTTACGTCACTCCCCTGGTACGCAAGCTGGCAAACCAGCAGGGCGTGGACATCGCATCCGTGTCCGGCACCGGCGTCGGTGGCCGCATCCGCAAGCAGGATGTCCTTGCCGCTGCCGAAGCCAAGCAAGCCGCCGCAGCAGCGCCGGCCGCGGCTCCTGCTGCCGCTCCTGCCGCCAAGGCTGCGGCACCCGTTGTTGCTTCCTCCCTGCGAGGCACCACGGAGAAGGCTCCGCGTATCCGCCAGGTCATCGCCCGCCGTATGCGCGAGTCGCTGGAAATCTCCACCCAGCTCACCCAGGTGCACGAGGTCGACATGACCAAGATCGCCAAGCTCCGCCTCAAGGCCAAGAACTCGTTCCAGGCCCAGAACGGTGTGAAGCTGACGTTCCTGCCGTTCATCGCCAAAGCTGTGGCGGAGGCACTGAAGCAGCACCCCAAGCTGAACGCTGCCTACGACGAGTCCAAGCAGGAAATCACCTACCACAACGCCGAACACCTCGCCATTGCGGTAGATACCGATAAGGGCCTGCTGGTGCCGGTCATCTCCGACGCCGGCAACCTCAACCTTGCAGGCCTCGCCGGTAAGATCGCCGACGTCGCAGGACGCACCCGCGATGGCAAGATCGGCCCGGATGAGCTGTCCGGTGGCACATTCAGCATCACCAACATCGGTTCAGTTGGCGCCCTGTTCGACACCCCGATCATCAACCAGCCGCAGGTAGGCATCCTGGGCACCGGCGCAATTGTCAAGCGCGCAGTGGTGGTGGCCGACGAAAACGGCGACGACTCGATTGCCATCCGCTCCATGATGTACCTGTCTCTGACGTACGACCACCGCCTGGTGGACGGCGCGGACGCTGGCCGCTTCCTCCAGACCCTCAAGGCCCGCCTTGAGGAAGGTGCTTTCGAAGCAGATCTTGGTCTCTAAGCCCAAGCGTTAGCAGACCCTCCTCACGGAGGTCGCTCTACTCAACCAGGCGGGGCAGGCTCCGGGGAAACCCGGTAGCCTGCCCCGTTTCGTTGTCCCACACCATTTGTCCGCGGCGCTGTTCGTCTACTAAGCGTGGCTTTGCTACAGGACGTAGAACCAACTGGATAAGCTGGGGCCATGAGTATTCTCTTCAACATCCTGCTGTTCTTGCACATCGTCGGCGCAGCCATGATTGTGGGCTACTGGATCGCCACCATCAAGACGCCCACCGTCCACCCCCGCCAGCGGGACGGCGCATTCCTGCAGTTGCTTACAGGCATCGCCATGATGGGCCTCCTGCCCCTCATGCCGGATGCCCATCCCAACTACTTCAAGCTCGGCATCAAATTCGCCATCGGCGTGGCCGTTGCTGTTCTAGCGGTGATCGGCTCGCGCAAGGTCAAGAAGGGCGAACCTGTTTCCACCGGTTTGGCTCACGGCGTTGGTGGATTGGCCCTGGTGAACATCGCCATTGCCACGCTCTGGAACTAAGCGCACGTCGCAGCAGCCGATCCGCCTTCGCCAGGCGGGTCGGCTGCTCTGTCAACGCAGGTCCGGGGTCACAATCCACTGACAGCGGAATGACAGTGCAGAGCAGCCGGCAAATCCATAGGATTGACCCCGGTGGCATCCGGCGATGGCTGGTTGCCGACACACAAACGACCCCAAGGAGTGGACATGGCAGCAACACGCACCGCACACACGGTTTGGAACGGCAACCTGATTGAGGGTGCCGGCAACACGACGCTGGATAGCTCAGGCCTGGGCACGTTCGATGTCACCTGGAAGGCACGCACCGAGCAGTCCGGTGGCAAGACCAGCCCGGAGGAATTGATCGCTGCAGCCCACTCTGCATGCTTCTCCATGGCGTTCAGCCACGCACTTGCCGGCGAGGGATTCACAGCTGAAGAAGTTCAGACCAAGGCCGACGTTACCTTCGTTCCCGGCACAGGCATCACGGGCAGCCACCTGACCATGACCGCGAAGGTTCCGGGCCTGTCCGAAGCGGACTTCCGCCGTATTTCCGAAGACGCAAAGACGGGCTGCCCCGTTTCCGGTGCACTGGCCAGCATCGAAATCACCTTGGATGCCACCCTCGCGCAGTAATACCCTTCAAGGCGCAAAAGAGCCCCGCCACTCCCCTGAGGGGAGGGGCGGGGCTCTTCTGCGCTCACCTGCTGCTAGCCCTCTTGCGGGCGGGCGGGCAACGGCGCTGGCCGCACCTGGCGGTAGCCTTCACGCAACGGCGGGCGGTCAGTAGGTAGCTCCTGGATCATCTCCTTGAGGGCACCAATGCCATACTCGAGTTGCGGATCGCTGCCTGCTGCATAGGCGTGGGGCGGGAAGAGCACCTCGATGTCCGGCTCCACACCACGGTTTTCAACATCCCAGCCGATCCCACCGCCAAACCATGTGGCATAGCGGGGCTGGGTCACGCCGGTACCGTCAGCCAGGGCAAAGCGGTTGTCAATGCCCACCACGCCGCCCCATGTCCGTACCCCAATGACAGGGCCGATGCCCCTCAGTTTGGACACTTGGGTGATGATGTCGCCATCTGATCCAGCAAATTCGTCTGCCAGGATAATCACTGGACCCCGGGGAGCATGGTGGGGATAAGTCCGTGGCTTCTCGCCACGCGGCATACTCCACCCAGTGACCTTCCGGCCAATGAGCTCGGCCACGAGCTGTGAGGTGTGGCCGCCACGGTTACGCCGCACGTCTACGATCAACCCGTCCAGGGCGGTTTCTGTATCGAGGTCACGATGCAACTGGGCCCAACCATTGGCCATCATGTCCGGGATGTGCAGGTAGCCGAATTTATCACCGGATGCCTCACGGACCGTGCGCCGGTTGGCGCGGACCCAGTCCTGATAGCGTAACCGCTCCTCGTCACGGATGGGGACTACGGCAACCCGCCGCTGGGCACCCGCAGCTCCACCATGTCCTTCGCCATTCAAGAGTGTCAATTCAACGGTTCTCCCCGCTGCACCCACCAATTGCATGGCGGGCGTCAGCGCCGCGGAAAGCTCGACGCCGTCAATCGCCAGGAGGACGTCGCCCACCTTGGCATCTGCGCCGGGACGCGTCAAGGGCGAAGTTGCGAGGGGATCGGAAGACTCTCCAGCCAGGATCCTGGTTATCTCCCAGCCTTTGCTGCCGAGCTGCAACTCCGCGCCAAGCCTGCCTTGACCATTACGACCAGGTTCAGTCACAGCGGCCGGCCGCACATAGGCATGAGAGGTCCCCAGTTCGCCATGGATCTCCCACAAAAGGTCCACAAGGTCATCATGAGACCCCAGCCGTTCCACGATCGGACGGTAGCGTTTGTAGACGGAGTCCCAGTCCTGGCCAGCCATGTCCGGAGCCCAGAAGAAGTCCCTCTGCAAGCGCCATGCTTCATCGAAGGCCTGGCCCCAGGCAGCCACCGGGTCCAGGATCACGCGGATCCTGTTCAGGTCCACTTTGACCAATTCCCCGGATTCTTCGTCCACCTTGCTGTCTGACGGAACTGACACGATCTGCTTATCAAGGACATAGACAACCGTCTTGCGATCACCAGACAACCGGTAGCTGTCCACAGCAGCGACGAGGGTGGTTTCCTTGCGCTTGGCAAGGTCAAAGCGCACCAGGGAGGGGGCTGTCTTCTTATCCTGCAGAGTGCCCTTCCCTTCGCCGGTAACACCGGATAGCTCAGTGTCAAGCCACAGCAGCGCCCCGTCCCCGGCAGCGAGTCCGGAGTAGTTTCCCTGTGGCACGGGAACCGTAATGACGCGGTGAGCAAGGCCTTCCGCGTCTACGCGTATAACTGGCGCATCGCCGTCGTCGGGCTTTGCTGTTGTGGGCGGAGCATCCTCAAGGGTGTCCACGGACGGACCGAAAGGAGACGGCGTATCAGCGGCCAGGGCCAGCAGGTACGGCTTGATGGGGCTCGGGAAGGAAAGGTCGAAAGAATGGCCGTCATAGACGGGGTCGAAGCTCCGGTTGGACAGGAAGGCCAGGAATTTCCCATCCGGGGTGAATCTGGGTGATTCATCGCAGAAGCGGCCGTCGGTGGCATCGATAATGTCGGCGTCGGGTGCCGAAGGCCGTGCCAGCCGAAGTTTGCTGCGGGAACCGAAGGACGTCACGGGCTCAGACCAGGCAAGCCACTGCGAATCAGCCGACCACGACAACTGATCGACGCTGCCTTCGCCAATACTGACCAAACGAGTCAATGTCCCGGACGTGGTGTCGGCTACGAAAACGTCGCCAAAAGACGTGCCAATGGCGAGCCAACGGCCATCGGGGCTGGCCTCCAGTGCGCTCGTCCTTGTAGGTGCGGGGAAGTCCAGCCGGAGATCGTCCGCTTGATCATCTCCTGTGGATGCGACAGGTATCGCCGTTCCCCCCACTGTGTCTGGTGACGGTTCGGCTTGGGCGGCTTCGTCGGAGGGTGCGGCCGCTTGGACCGTATCCATGGACTGGTTGGCTGGCTGGTTTGCGGTGGAACCTTGTCCCAGGACGTTGGATGCCGAGACCGGCTTGGGGAGTCCATCGGCTTCACTGGAAGCAACAACAGGTTCCGCCGCCTTCGGCATCTCAACAACTCCGGACAAGCGTGCGGCGATGCGCTTGACGTACAAAGCCTCCACTCCCCCGTGGTCAGCCACATAAGCGATACGACCATCCGTCAGCGGACGCGGGAGGCGGGCCCGGACAGCCGGCGTCGCTTCGACTACTCGCGAGGGCCCGTCCTTATGGCGGAGCCAATGGATGGTGCCATGTGACTCGACCGCGCTGGCCGTTCCTGCAGTATTCGGAAAAACGTCGCCCAGATGCGCAGACGCTTTCAGCGGGGCGGGGCGCCGCGCCGGTGATGCAGAACCCAGCGTGATCTCCAGCTTCACGGCTTCAGCGTCGGCGTCCAACGAGGGCAGGATCCAGAGTTCACCGGCAGATTCGAAAACAATCCGCTGGCCATCCGAACTGGCGTGCCGAACATAGAAATCTTCATGGTCCGTGTGGCGACGCAATCCTGATCCGTCAGGAAGGACGGAGTAGAGGTTTCCGTAGCCTTCGTGGTCTGAGACGAAGGCGATGCGCCCCTGGATCCACAGCGGGTCAGTCAGGTTGCCCTCAATTTCGGGGATCAAGCGCTCGAACTCACCATTGCCGTCTGCGTCGATCCACAACTTGCCGGCAGTGCCGCCACGGTAACGCTTCCACCAAGCCGGTTCGCGGGAAAGGACGCTCGCCAAGACCACTGGCTTCTCGTCACCGATTTCGGGTCCATACGCAACAGCCTCCACCGGTCCGAAAGGAAGTTCGACGGCGGCACCTCCGTCCAGGTGGAGGCTATAGGCATAGGTGTGGCGGCTCTCGGACTGCTGGAACGCGCTGGTCACCAGGACGTTTCCAGCGGGCGTGAAACCCTTGACCCGGGTTGTGGTGTGTCCAAAGTAGCTCAGCTGCTTGTACCCGCCGCCGTCGACGTCCGCGGTGACAACTTCCGGTGAGGTACCAACAACAGCAGTCCACACCAGCCGCTTGCCATCGGGAGTGAAGCGTGGGTTCCTGGCCGGCATTTGCTGAGAGGAAACACGCCAGGCCCGGCCACCGGAGACGGGGGCGATCCAGATGTCATCTTCGGCCACGAACGTGACCAATTCGCCATGGACATGCGGGAAACGGAGGTAGCTGGAGGAGGTCATTGTTCGATCATAGTCAAGAGGCGCGGTGTCAAGAGGGACCCGCCCCGCGCTTCGCACCTGTTTCTGCCTCATGCTGGGGTCGTGGTGAGATGGGTCATGCGAATCGTGATGTCCGGAGCCTCAGGAATGATTGGGACGGCATTGTCCGAGCAGTTAAAAAGTGCTGGTGACGAGGTCATCCGGCTGGTTCGTCGGCCTGCAAAGACGGACGACGAAAGGACATGGGATCCAGTTGCTGGAGTCCTGGACGAGGCAATCCTGGAAGGCGCAGATGCGGTGGTCAACTTGTCCGGCGCCGGCATCGGCGACCGGCCTTGGACCAAGCACAGAATCAGTGTCATTCGTGACTCACGCCTTCAGCCAACCCGGACACTCACTGCGGCCATGCGTCGCTTGGGCCAGCCGGCATTGTCTTTCGTCAGCCAGTCAGCGTCCGGCTACTACGGCGCCTCCCGGGACGGCGTGCTCCGCGAGGACTCCGGTCCAGGCGCGGGAGTGCTGGGACCGCTCTGCGTTGAATGGGAGCAGACTGCCAGAACCGCTCCAGCCAGCGTGAGGGTAGTGACACCAAGGACCGGAGTGGTGCTCAGCACTTCCGGTGGCGCATTGGGCCCAATGCTTCCACTGCTCAGGCTTGGGCTTGGCGGACCCTTCGGAAACGGGCGACAATACTGGCCGTGGATCACCCTTGCCGACGAAGCCGCTGCACTCGCGTTCCTCCTCAAGTCCGATCTGGAAGGTGCGGTCAATGTGTGCGCCCCGGAAAGCGCGGACGTTAACGCCATTGTGAGGCGGCTGGCGAAAGCCTTCCATCGTCCTGCCTTCTTACGCGTCCCACGTCCCGCCCTCCGGCTTGTCCTTGGCCAGCTTGCTGACGAGCTCGTCCTGGCGAACCAAAGGATGGAACCAGCCAAGCTTGCCGCCGCCGGTTTTCAGTGGCAACACCCGGGGCTCGATGAAGCCATGGAGTGGCTGACGAAAAAGCATTCCAGCTGAAGCAATCCGCACCCCATACCCCACTCACGCCAAGGAACGTCCCATTGCGCTGGAGCTAGCCGGGACCGAGAATCTCCGAGATGCTCCACTGCCCTGCCAATCTGACAAGGACGAGGCGCAGCTGCTGGCGCTCCCCGGCGGGCTGGGACTTCACCAAGCGATCCGATGCGTCGCGCTCCTCGTAACCGGAGGTCGTTGCGGTCAGGGCAACGACTGCGCGATCAACCTCAGGTGGGCCCAACACCGAAACGCTGTCCAAGGTGGTGGTGAGCCCGGCAAAGCGGATACCGTCAGCTCTTAATTGCTGCTTCAACGTCTCATCTGCCGCATGGGCAGCTGAGCCTGCCGCGTTGACGGTTGCCAGCAATTCAAGACGATCCAGTCCCAGCGCCATGTCGCGCACCGCCGATAACGCGGGCATGGCGATTGCCGGATCCTCAGAGTGCAGCGCGTCTAAGAGTGCGTCCGGAATGGGCTGGGCGGCTTGAGTGGCTTGGGCCGCTTCAGTGGCTTGGGCAGCTTCAGTGGCTTGGGCAGCTTGCGTGACTACGGTCGTCGTCCTTGGATCTACTACGGACGTCAAACCAGACGCGGGTTCCTGGATTCCCAGCCAGATAGCAAACCCAACCGCCCCAACCGACACTCCCGCAGCCACCAGGAACCCCACCCGGATGCTGGAACGTGGCCCACCCTGCGGTTTAGTTCTCCGTTGAGGTTGTCTTGTTCGGGTTCGGCGTTCGGGACGCGGGGTCCTTGCTGTCCGCAAGGGCGGAAGCCGCAACACAGCCCCGGCCAGTGGACTCCTGCTCAGTCGACTCCTGCTCAGTCGACTCCTGCGCTGGGGTCGTCCCCCAGCCTGCCGGCGCGTCAGCAACTCCGGAATCACGGAAGAATGGACGGACCCAGCAAGGTCCACGGGCTGCGCGGCGGCACTGCGATAAATCGCTGTTCCCAACTCCCGGGCCGTGGGACGCGCCCGCGGATCGGGATCCAGTCCCGCCTCAAGGGCAGCGGCGAGCCCTTTGGGGACATCGGGAACCAAGAGAGGCAGCGGTGGGCGGTGCTTGGCGATTTCCGGCGCCATGCCTGTCAAGCAATACCAGCCAAGCGCGGCCAGCGAATAGACATCCCGTTCCGGCTGCAAAGCTCCTCCGGCTCCATCACCCCGCGCACCCCGCGCGGCAATAGAAGGATCAACGAAGCCGTCCGTGCCGACGTCGAGGCTTTGATTCTCCTCACCCACAACACCCGCCACGCCAAGGTCTGTCACCAGGGGCTTCCCCTGTGCCGTAAACAGGACGTTGCCTGGGGAAATATCCCCATGGGCCGTTCCCTTGGCATGCAGGTAAGCCAAGACCTGGGCAACAGGGGTCAGAATCGTCACCGCTTCACCGATTCCAAGCTTGCGTCGGCCACCCACCAGATTCGCAAGGGAACCTCCTGCGGCAAAGTCCATGACGAGCCCGACACTGCCCGTCCCCACTCCCGGCAGGTCCATCACATCGTGGAGTCGGATAAGGTGCTCGTGCTCGAGCCCGGACAGGATCCGCCCCTCACGCAAGCCATGTTGGGACTCTGGTCCGGCCGACCCACGGGAATCCTTGCCGGGCCCTCCCATGATGCACTTGATGGCGAAGCGGGCACCGTCCTTGTCCCTGCTGGCAAGCCAGACTGTCGACGAGCCACCGCTACCCAGTAGGCGTAATGGCGTGTATCCCGGAATGTGCGGGACCGAGGGGGCAGGATCGTCAGTAGTTTCCATATCCAAGGTCTACCGGATGATCGGATTTCCCGCAGAAGTTATCCACAGGCAGCACCAGCTTGCGGGGTACGAAAGCCACGCTGACGGATGCGACTGAGAGGTTCACCACAAAATCATGGTGAGTGACCTGCTGGGTCTAAGCTTGAACCCATGACTCTTGAGTTTTCACAACTGGGTCTTGCCCCGGATTTCGTTGACTACGTGCAGGGCTGGGACCTACAGCGCGAGATCCACAACAAAGTTGTTGCCGGCGAGAAAAACAGCACCGTCCTGCTCCTTGAGCACTCCGCCGTCTACACGGCAGGCAAGCTCACCGAAGACCACGAACGCCCCTTTGACGGCACCCCCGTTGTTCCCGTGGATCGTGGTGGCAAGTTAACGTGGCACGGCCCGGGACAACTCATTGCCTATCCGATCCTCAAGCTCAAGAACCGTGCGGGAATCCGGGACTATGTGGAGCGCCTCGAAGCCATCATGATCGCCGTCATGACGGACTATGGAATCCCGGCAGTCACGGTGAAGGGCCGGGCAGGCGTATGGATCCTCGCCGATGACAAAGGACCGGACCGCAAGATTGCCGCGATAGGCATCCGCGTCCTTGAGGGTGTCACCATGCATGGTGTTGCCATCAACTGCAGCAACGACCTCGCGCCATATGCGCAGATCATCGCGTGCGGAATCACCGACGCCAGCGTCACCACCATGTCGCTGGAGACTGGCCGGACCATCAACCCGGCTGACATCGTTGACCGCTTCGTGGAAGAGTTCCGCAAGCATGAAGAAGCACTCGTTTCCACCCCAGAAGGAGCACTCCAGTGACCCTGGCACCTGAAGGCCGTAAGTTGCTGCGCGTTGAGCAGCGTAACTCGGCTGTCCCGGTTGAACGCAAGCCCGAGTGGATCAAGGCCAAGGTCCAGATGGGCCCGGAGTTCGTCGGGTTGAAGAACCTGGTGAAGAAGGAAGGCAAGGAAGGC
>NZ_JBFRDV010000029.1:0-65808 GCF_052113945.1 Paenarthrobacter sp. RAF54_2 | reverse complement strand
TTTGTGCTGGACCAGGATCTTGTTCTTGCCTTCGGGCGTGGTGAGGTACCGGCCGTAGTCGCGGACGGTTTCTTCGGAGAACCAACGCAGGAACTCAGCCCCGTACGTCACTTCGCCGCGTGCTTCGGGCAGGGGTTTGCCCATTTCCAAGGTCATCAGCAAAGCGAAGTCCTCAGCCCGTTCAGTCACCAAGTCAAAGGCCCGGCGCAGGATCTCGGCCCGGGTCCGCGGCGCGGTCCGTGCCCAAGAGGCCTGGGCGGCGTCGGCGGCGTCCAATGCGGCGATCGCGTCCGCACTGGTGGCGGAGGCGAGGGTGGCGAGCACCTCCCCGGTGGCGGGGTCGTGCACATCGAACGTGCCGCCGTCGGACGCGTCCCGCCACTCACTGCCTATCAGGAGGCCGGTAGGCACGGACGCGAGGAGCGCGGCTTCGCGTTCAGATGAAACGGCAGGGGAAAGCGCAGAAACTGTCATGAAGGGAAGTCCTTAAAAGTTGAGGGTTGGAGCGGCTCAAGTGAGCCGATGGCGGATGGGTGGTTAGTAGGCTTTGACTCTCTGCTCAACCACCAGATGGATGAGCGCAAACACGCGGTCCTCGTCTATGGCTTTCAGAGCAGCCTTGATGGCTGCAGGAATGTCAGCATCAAGTTCCACCTTGATCCCGAAGCCGCCAAAGGCCTGCGCCATGAGCGCGAATTCCGGGTTATTCAACTGGGTCCCTGACACCCGCTCCGGGTAGTGACGTTCCTGGTGGGTGCGGATGGTGCCGTACTCCTGGTTGTCCATGACGATGACCAAGGGAGTGGCGCCGTATTGGGCGGCTGTCGCGAGTTCCTGGCCATTCATCAGGAATTCGCCGTCACCGGCAATGGTCACCACACGCCGGCCTGGGTATTCCAGGGATGCGGCGATGGCGGAGGGGACCGAGTAGCCCATGGAACCGTTCCGGGCACTGATCATCGAGGCATACCGCTGGGTGGGGAAGTAGCGATGGGCCCAGTTGGTGTGCTCCCCGGCACCGAGGGTCACCATGGCGTCAGCGGGTAGCGTGGGGACGAGGTTGGCCATCAGTGTATCCATCCGTGCGGGGCCAGCCGACGGCGTCGCCGGGGGCAGGCTGGCGAAGGCTTCTTGCTCCCCGCGCATTTTCGACGTCCAGTTCAGCCATTCATCCTTGACGGGAAGATCTATCTTTGCCAGGTCACGGATAAAGACGTCCGGTTTGGCCAGGATTTGGTAGGAGACCGGACCCGAGCGGCCACGGAGCGAGGGGTCGATGGTGACAAGGAAGTTCTTTTTTGCCCAGTCCTGGCGGCAGAGGAATCCATTGGTAATAACATCCCCGGGAACCGTGCCCACAAAGATCAGCAGGTCGGTTTCTTCCAGCAGATCATAGGTGGGGCGGGGCCGACCGTACCCGATGGGGCCTACATAGGACGGCGAATCGAAGGGGATGGTGCCCTCGGTGCGCCATTCGGCCGCGGCCGGGATGTGGTGCTTTTCCAGCCAGCGCGTGAGCTGGTCCGCGCCTTCCTGGGTCCAGTCGTTCCCACCTGTCACAAACAGTGGCTTGCTGGATGCGGCCAAGGCATCGGCCAGCGCGGCGGCGTCCACGGTGGTCATTCCGCCGGTGGCGACAGGGATGGCTGGATGGAGTTCCGCGGGGATCTGCTGGCGGATAACGTCTTCCGGCAGGCCAACAACGACGGGACCGGGGCGCCCGCTCATCGCCGCGAACAAGGCTTCGGCAACGATTTCGGAAGCGCGTGCCGCGTGGTCCAGGACCATCACGCGCTTCGCGCCGGTATCGAACCAGGCCTTAATATCGAATTCCTGGAAGGCCTCGCGATCCCTGTGGGCGAAGGGGATCAGCCCCACGAACAGAACCATGGGCGTTGAGTCCTGCCATGCTGTATGCAGTCCAACATGGGCATTGGCGGCGCCGGGTCCACGGGTAACCATCGCGATCCCCGGCAGCTGGTTCATTTTCCCATCAGCCTCGGCCATGTATGTGGCACCACCCTCATGGCGGCAAGCGATGGTTTCGATGGGGGAGCCGTGGAGCCCGTCAAGAACGTCAAGAAAGCTCTCGCCCGGCACCACATGCGCCCGCTTGATGCCATGGGCGGCCAGCGTATCAACGATGATATGGCCAGCGGATTTGAGGGATGGCTGCAGCACGGCCTCTTGCAATTCGTGGTGCTCGGCTGTTACTTGAGTCATGGATAGGACCTTTTCGCTGGATGCCGCGTCTTTGCGCAACACGGTTCAGTTGGTGGATGGGACTACAGGAGAATGCTGAGGGGGTTCTCTATGCGCGCCTTGAATGCTGCCAGCAACTGGGCTGCCACCGCGCCGTCGATAACACGGTGGTCTGCGGAGAGGGTGCAGCTCATGACCGTGGCAACTGCCAACTGGCCGGAGCGCACCACGGCGCGCTGTTCCGCCGCACCGACGGCCAGGATCCCTGCCTGGGGCGGGTTCAGGATGGCCGAGAACTCCCGTGTTCCATACATGCCCAGGTTCGTGAGGCTGAAGGACCCACCGTCGAGTTCTTGCTGCCGGATCCGGCCGGCGGCGGCACGTTCTTTGTAGTCACCCATCAGCCTGCCCACAGAGCTGAGGGAGAGGTTTTCCAGGCCGCGGACCACCGGTGTCAGCAGGCCGTCCGTGGTCGCGATGGCCACGGAGACATCGACAGTGGAATAGCGGCGGATGGCGTCGCCTTGCCAGGAAGCATTTGCAGCGGGCACGTCCACGAGGGCGCCTCCCAAGGCTTTCAGAACGAGGTCGTTGACGGTCGTTTTCTGTCCCTGGGCGGGCATGTCCTGATTGATCTGTTTGCGTAAGGCCAGGAGCGCGTCCATTTCGACGTCAATGGAGACATAGAAATGGGGAACGCTGGTCTTCGACTCGGTCAGCCGCCTGGCAATGGCCCTGCGCATGCCGGAGAGTGGTACGTCCTGGAAGTTTTGCGCTCCCGTCTGCGATGAAGCCAGTGGGGGAGCGGGAGCGGGTTCTTGCGCCCTGGGGACGGGCTGTGAGCCCACTGCTTGATGCCTTCCGGCAGCTTCAACGTCCCCGCGCAGAATCCTGCCGTTGGGTCCGGAACCCTCCAATGCTGAGAGGTCTATCCCCATTTCTTTTGCGAGCTTTCGGGCCAGGGGTGACCCGAAGATGCGCGAGCCCGGTCCTTGATTCTTGCTGGACGCTTCAGGGCTGGAGTCCGGAGCCCCATGCCGCGGATCCCGGGTTGTTGGGGCTTCAGTGTCCGCCGGAACAAGATGCTCTGTAAGGCTGTGCGAGGCGCCGCCAGCGGAGGCGATCTGATTGTCGATGGACGCCTCATCTTCCCCGGCTTCCACGAGGACGGCAATGGGCTCACCGACACCTACGGAAGTTCCAGGCTGTATTAACAGCCTTCCTATGGTGCCCGGAAACTCAGCCTGTAGCTCAACAGTGGCCTTTTCAGTCTCAATTTCGGCGATGGGCTGTCCGGCGGCGATCGTGTCGCCTATTTTCACGAGCCAGTCCTGGAGGGCTGCTTCGGTGGCGTCTGCGACGACGGCCGGCATGGTGATGATGGTTGCCATGGTGAATATCCTTTGATGGGAGCCGGTTCAGGAACGGCCGAGGTTGCGGGCTATTTCGTCAAAGCCGGCAAGGACGTCGTCGATATCGGCATTGGCGGCAGCCTCAAGGACTTTCGATATGCTCGGCGCCGCTTCCCTGCCCGTAACTCTTTGAACGGGCTGGTCGAGGTAGTCGAAGAATCTGCGTTGGATCTCGTCGGACAGCCAGCCGCCATATGAGGTGCCCCGGGCGCCTTGCTCGACGATCAGGACGTTGTTGGTTTTCTGGATTGAGGCGCCGATCGTGTCCCAGTCCAAGGAGGCTCGGTCAAGCCACCGGAGATCAATGATTTCGGGATCGAGATCCATTCGCTGCCCGGCAGCCCGGAGGGAAACGTCCACCATGTTCAGGTAGCTCAGTACGGTGACGCCTTCGCCTGCGCGACGCACGGCAGCCTTGCCAACGGGCAACTGGTAGTCGAGATTTCCAGCGGGTATGTCTCCCTTGGTCCCGTAGAGGTCGACGTGCTCAAGCACAAGCACCGGGTCCTGGAGTTCCAGCGCAGTATTCATCAGGCCGATGTAGTCGTGCGGAGTTGACGGCGCTACGATTCGCCAGCCCGGGTTGTTGGCGAAGATACCTGCCGGGTCCATGGAATGCTGGGAGCCATAACCTGCTCCCATTGCAACCTTGGAGCGCAGAACCACGGGCATCGCGGACTGGCCGCCGAACATGTGCCGTGCCTTGCCGATCTGGTTAAAAATCTGGTCAGCGGCGACCCACAGGAAGTCCGAGTACATGAACTCAACAACTGGTTTGTAGCGCCCTGTCATGGACAGTCCGCCTGCCAGGCCTGCGAAGGCGTTCTCACTGATAGGCGTCCCAAGGACCCGGTCGGGATAGGCGTCCTTCAGCCCGCGGGTTGCCCCGTTGGTGCCGCCCTTGAGCCGGTGAACGTCCTCGCCCAGGACCAACACACCCGGGTCAACGTCCATCCGGCGCCCCAGTACATCTGCAATTGCATCTACGAAGCGGCGCTCCTCGGTCCCGGTTTCGGTGCCTTCTCCGGAGGTTGATCCTGTCAGCGCAGGTTCGCTCCTGATGTCCGTGTCCACCCCTGTGGGATCGGGCCAAAGCGTCGGGCGGATGCGGCGGGCGCCTTTGGTGCTTTCCGGGTCCTTCTCCGTAATTCCGTCCACAATCCGGGTGATGTGTTCTGTGATGTGCGAGGTGAGATCGCTCAGTTGTTCATCGGTGAGGAGTCCGCGCCGGGTCATCTCGACGGCCAGCTTGGCCAGCGGGTCGCGATCGCGCCACTGCTTCTCCTCCTCTTTCGTCCGGTAGCCGAAGGCGCTACCGGGGAACGGGCCGTTCTGATGGAAATAGCGGTAGGTTTCCGCCTCGATGAGGGTTGCTCCCTTGCCCGCGCGCATGTGATCCACGGCTGCCTTCTGGGCAAGGTAGACGGCGAGGGGATCCATCCCGTCCACGCGCCAGGATCTGATTCCGAAGCCAGGGCCACGGGCCGCCAGCCGAGGTTCACCGGTCACGTCGGCAACATGGGTCGAAACGGCATACAGGTTGTTCTCGATGTAGAAGCACAGTGGCAGGCGCCAGGCAGCGGCAAGATTCAGCGTCTCCAAAGTCGAGCCTATGTTTGAGGCGCCATCACCGAAATAGGTCACGGTGACCCCCATGCCGCCTGCCGGCCCGTCGCCGTCGTGGATTTCTCCGTCATGGCGCTGTGCCCAGGCGTTGCCTGCGGCAAGCGGCACTCCGCCACCCACGATCGCGTTCGTACCCAGCGCTCCGGCCTCAAGCCACTGCAGATGCATTGAGCCGCCCCGACCACCGCTGAAACCGGCTTTGAGACCCAAAATCTCGGACATCGTTCGTCGGATGAACTCCGTGACTTGGTCGTTCTTTATCCCGTCGATGATCGACATGCCGTTCGGGGACAGGTAAGCAAGACCCTTTGCCAGGAATTGGTGATGGCCTCGGTGCGTGCCGTTGACGCCGTCGGCGCCCCTCAGCGCCAGAATGGATCCCACGGCGGCACCCTCCTGACCGATGCTGGAGTGGGCGGGGCCGTGTACGAGGCCCTCACCTGCCAGCTGCAGGACAATTTCCTCGAAAATTCGAATGGTGTGCATCTGCACCAGCATGGATTCGAGCAGCTCCGGAGCTGCCTCGTCCCAATCTTTACGGGTTGTCCGCAGCTCTATGCACTCTGTCGAGTAGGTCAAAGGCGTGGTGGTTGACATCTATGGCTCCCAATGGGCGAACGTGAATGGCTTTGAGGCGTTCGTACAACCATAGAGGGGCGAATGGATCCAATGCAATGCCTACGACCGCGTTTTTCACGCCAAACATCATCGAATGGATCCATTGCCGCTGAGTCCGTATGCTGTAGCTATGGCCATCGAAGCTGTTCTGTTGAAGAAGTCGGGTGCTGCAAGTCAGCGCATCGCAAACGAATTGAGTCAGAGGATTCTCGACGGCGATCTCGCACCTGGCACGAGGATCCGCCAGGAGCAGATTGCGGAAGAGTTTGGCGTGAGCAGGCTGCCGATTCGGGAAGCGTTGCGCATTCTTGAATCGCATGGTCTCGTCACGCTGGTCGCCTCCTCGGGTGCCTGGGTCAGCTCAATGAACCTCGCTGAGTGCCAGGAGACGTATCTGATTCGCGAACGAATTGAGCCGCTTGCGTTGGGGCAGGCCATTGACAGCGTCAGTGCCGAAACCGTGGATCGGCTCAGCGAGCTGGCGGAGCAGATGGAAAATTGCACGGTGGTGGAGGACTTCGTTGAACTCGACCGGGAGTTCCACCTGTTGAGTTTTCAGGATGCGGGCATGCCAACCTTGTTGGAGATGGTCGAGAGACTCTGGAATACCACCCAGCATTATCGGCGCGCGTACGTACAGCTGATCGGTCCCGAGGGGCTCGGAGACACGAATTTGGAGCATCGGCTCCTCGTGGCAGCAATCCGCCGGCGTGACATCCGCTCTGCAGAGGAACTGCTGGCGATGCACGTCCGCAAAACCCGCATTGCGCTGCTTGATCACCCAGAGATATTTGATCGCTAGAGACATACGGCTGGAGAAGTAGATGAATCTGGACGCCGAACAGCAAAACGCCCCCATCGAACGAAGCGGGCTGCCGGGCATCCGTGGGACAGACCACGTTGGATTCACGGTGCCCGACATGCAACAGGCACACGAATTCCTCGTTAATGTCATTGGATGTCAGCATGTTTACTCCTTGGGGCCCTACCCGCGGGATCCCGTGTTGATGCGGACCAAGCTCAACGTCCATCCGGAGGCAACGCTGGTGGAAATACGCTTCTACCGCTGCTTCAATGGATCCAATTTTGAAGTCTTCAACTATTCCTCGCCGGATCAACGCTTGGACCAGCCCCGCAACAGCGACATCGGAGGTCATCACCTCGCCTTCTACGTAGAGGATCTCGATGTAGCTGTCGACTACCTCAAGGGTCACGGCATCCAGGTGCTTGGGGACCCGACCCTGAGCTCCGGCGCGAGCAAGGGGCAGCGTTGGGTTTACTTCCTGGCCCCGTGGGGGATGCAATTCGAGCTCGTGTCCTTTCCGCAGGGAAAAGCCTACGAGTCGCAAACCCCGCTGCGGCTTTGGATGCCATAACGAGGGTTGCCCTGCGGTCGAGACTGCTCCAAGACAAACACTGAAGTATCGCAATACGAGAGTTTAAAACTTAAGGCGAAAGTTTTCCTTGACGCCGCATGTTGGGCCGAAGTAGCGTCGGCATACCGACCTGATCGATGAAGAGAATCTTCAGGCCGGACCCCACTTGCAACCCTGCTACGCTTTTGCACCGGCGAAAACACCCAGGAGAACTTATGCGGACGACGAAGTCCCAGGCCCTGCTGACAAATCAATCGATCGGGGAGAAGGACGCGTCTATCGTCCTACCCGCAGAAACCAGAAAGTTCGGACCAGAAGAGAAGAAGCTGTTGCGCCGTACTGTCGCCGGTAGCGTCGTTGGCAACATCATCGAGCAATATGATTTCGTCCTGTACGGATCGGTGGCCGCGCTGGTCTTCGGAAAACTGTTCTTCCCGAGCTTCGACCCGACTGCAGCACTACTTGCATCGTTTACCACCTACGCCGTCGGCTTCATTGCCCGGCCTCTTGGCAGTTTGGCAGCGGGACATGTTGGCGACCTGCATGGCAGGAAACGGGTCTTGGTGGCCATGCTGCTTATCGCAGGCCTTTCAACCACTGCTATCGGGCTACTTCCGACCTACGCCGCAATCGGCTTTTGGGCGTCCATGTTCCTCGTGATGCTGCGATTCGTGCAGGGCTTCTCCTTCGGAGGCGAGTATGGCGGTGCCATTCTGATGGTGAGTGAGACCGCGCCGCCGGAAAGGCGCGGTTTTTATACAGGGTTAATTCCGGCATCCTCCGCGATCGGCGGACTGCTGTCCACCGGCGTGCTCTTCGCTTTGAGTTTCATGCCAGCTGAGACCTTCGAAGCGTGGGGATGGCGGGTCCCGTTCCTGCTGTCGATCATCCTCGTGGTGACGGGTCTGATTATTCGGCTGCGCTTGAAAGAGACCCCGGTGTTCAAAGCCGCAGAGGCGCAGGGTAAGACCACCCGCAAACCCATCCTGGAAGTCATGAGGACCAACCCCAAGGAGCTTCTCCTCGCAGCGGGAATCAGTTTTGGATTCGGCACGCTCGCGTACATCCTCGTGACCTGGTTGCTCAGCTATATCACCATCGGCCTCAAGCTTGACGCGGGGGTAAGCCTTATCGCTTTGACCATCGCTTTCGTCTTCTACGGCCTCAGCGACTGGGTCAGCTCAGCAATCTCCGACAAGGTGGGTCGTCGACCGGTCATACTCGCAGGGGGAATTGCCTTCGCTCTCTGGGCATTTCCTATGTTTGCCCTGGTTGACACCAAGAACCCGGTATTGATCACGGTGGCAATGACAGGTGGCACTATCTTGGCCGGTATGATCTACGGCCCGCTGGCCTCGTTGATCAGTGAGCTCTTCGCTACCAAATTCAGGTACAGCGGTGCTTCGATGGGTTACCAATTCGGACAGACCCTGGGCGGCGGGTTCTCGCCACTGATCGCAACGGCCCTGTACGCAGCAACGCTGGCTTCCTGGTCCGTCGCGCTCTATCTGGTGGTGGCCGGGGTCATCACAGCAGTGTGTGTGTTCTTCCTGACGGAAACCAAGGGCCGAGACCTCACACACTGACCGTCAGCCAACTGTCGCCGACTCTGCCCACCCGGACGCTGCCGCGGACAGGGCAGAGCTCGGACCAGAAGTTGGTTGGCGCATATTCGGGGGTTGTTGACGCGGACGGCTATGGCTTGGCCATGGGCCGGGCACTAGCCTTAATCAAGAACGGATCTGTGCGAAAAATTATCGCACTGCCATTAGTTCGCAGAATTCTTCCGTGCGAGCCGCACACGGAGATAAAGGAAATGAGTTTTCATGACGACAGAGAGTTCTGAGGGCGTCGGGTTTCGGTCGCGGCGAGGACCTATCCTCATCGCCTTGAYGCTCGCAACGGGTCTGGTGGCGATTGATTCGACGATTGTTGCGACGGCGGTTCCTTCAATTGTGGGTGACGTCGGCGGCTTCACGTCTTTTCCTTGGCTCTTTTCCGCTTACCTGTTGGCGCAGGCTATCTCGGTGCCGGTCTACGCGAAGCTCTCAGACATGGTTGGGCGTAAACCGATTATCCTTTGCGGTATCGGACTCTTCCTGCTCGGATCGATCCTCTGCGGAGTAGCCTGGAGCATGCCCGCCCTCATAGCATTCCGGGTTCTTCAGGGTCTGGGCGCCGGAGCAGTCCTGCCGATGGCCATGACCATCGTGGGTGATATCTACACTGTGGCCGAACGGTCTAAAGTGCAGGGCTACCTTGCCAGTGTTTGGGCCCTTTCCTCGGTTGTTGGCCCAACCTCCGGAGGCGTGTTCGCCTCGCTGGGCATCTGGCGTGGGATCTTCTTCGTGAACATTCCACTTTGCCTCTTGGCGGGTTGGATGCTGATTCGCTCGTTCCACGAGAATATTGAGCGGGCCAAGCACCGTGTGGACTTCCTGGGGGCGGGCCTGCTGTCACTTTCCCTGAGCCTGCTCATTCTTGGGGCACTCGGCGGTGGCCAGTCATGGGCCTGGAACTCTCCCATAAGTATCGCGATATTTGCTGCCGGCTCTGTCCTGTTCGCTGCGTTTGTGCTTGCCGAAAGGAGGGCAACGGAGCCGATACTGCCTGCGTGGGTAGTGTCTCGTCGGCTGCTGGCGACGACGGCGATGACCTCTTTTGGCGTCGGTGCGGTCATGTTCGGCCTCACCTCCTACGTTCCCACGTACCTTCAAGGAGCCACCTCGACCTCCCCAATCATCGCGGGGCTCGCTTTGGCTGCCCTGACCATCGGTTGGCCGATCAGTGCATCCCAGGCGGGTCGTTTCTATCTCCGCATCGGGTTCCGGAGGACCGCCCTGATTGGTGTCACGATCACGGTCGTGAGTACAGCTGTTCTTGCTCTGACTGCATCCGCGCCCAACATTTTTGTGGTGGCTGCGGGCTGCTTCGTCGTCGGGCTTGGCCTGGGGCTGGTGGCGACCCCGAGCCTCATTGCCGCCCAAACCAGTGTCGAATGGAATGAGCGAGGCGTAGTTACCGGTACCAATCTTTTTGCACGTTCGATCGGCAGCTCTGTCGGCGTCGCCGTTTTCGGGGCTGTCGCGAACGCGATATACGCCCGCGTTCCGGGCGGAGATTCTGATCCCCAGACAATCGTGACGGCATCTACCGCTGTATTCATCGCCGTGCTGGTCAGCGCCATACTCACTGTGGTCGCCGTTATCGCCATGCCCTCGGTCAACGGCGAAAGCAACACACTCGAGGCATCGGCCGAGGCCAGGGCGGCCTCTTCATCTGGTTAGGAACGAATCGCTGTATAGACCCGAATCAAATTCTTGCGCTGAGCGCCCGACCCCCTCGTCGAGGGGGTCTTTGCTTTTAACGTGTGCTCCTGATCGTGGGAACCCCAGCGGCAAGGAACGTGCAGGCCGTCCAGGCACTCGACAAATACTATGATTCGAACTACGATACGAACGTACCAAAAAACGTACTCAACAGATCAAGGGTGATCACATTGGACGTAGACCTCTTCACCGATATCAGCGGCCCCTATGTGGACGAAAGTGCGTGTGCTGCCTGGCTTCTCTGCGACCGCCATGATCCGGAGTCAACGGCCTACACGGTAGTCGAAGACAACGGAGCGGCAAAAGCGGTCACTTACGGCGAACTCCACAACGAATCGATCAGGCTTGCCAACGGCTTTCGCGACCTCGGGGTGCAGTCCGGCACCCGCGTCGCCACTCTTCTCCACAAGGGCCCCGAACTTGTGACCACAATGCTTGCGGTATGGCGACTGGGCGCGGTGTACGTGCCGTTGTTTACCGCCTTTGCAGGCAAAGCGGTCGAATTTCGGATCCATACGGCACAGGTAGGCCTGGTTATTACGGACACAGCCCAACGCGGGAAGCTTCCGGACCTCACGGGGAGCCCCATCAAGGTCGTCGTTGTCGATGGAGCCGGCGAGCCCGAAGATGTTGACTACCAAACGTTGCTGGCTAGCGCTTCCACCAAAGACCTGGAGGCTTTTGTTCAGGGTCCCGATGGCCCGCTCGTCCACATGTTCACATCCGGTACAACGGGTTCCCCCAAAGGTGTCATTCATCCGCTGCGACAGGCCGCAGGATGGCACAGCTACCTTAAATACGGGCTCGGAGTCGCCAGCGACGACGTGTATTGGTGCGCAGCGGACCCTGGATGGGCCTACGGCCTATATGCCGGAATCGTTGCCCCGCTCGCGAATGGGACGGGGGCGATCCTGCAGGCCGGAGCCTTTGGGCCCACTGCTGCATGGAAAATCATCGAGAACCTGGGAGTCACAAACCTGACGGCGGCCCCCACCGTATACCGGGCGCTACGCACTCATTTCCCGGTCCTCCCATCGCGCACCCGTCTGAAGCGCCTGTCAAGTGCGGGTGAACCGCTCACGCCGGAGGTCAACGTATGGGCAGGGGAACAGTTGGGCCTGGAGGTCCACGACCACTTCGGCCAGACAGAAGTTGGTATGGTCTTCGGCAACGTCCACCACCCCGCGATCGCCCGCAAGGTTGTCCCGGGATCCATGGGCTACCCGCTTCCCGGATGGGCGGCGACGGTGCTTGGTGAAGACGAGGCCATGGAACTCGCGCCGGGCGTGATGGGCCGGGTGGCCATCGATGTCGCGAAGAGTCCAGCGATGACATTCCGAAGCTACCAGGACCCCTCGCAGACAGCATCGCGATTCACCCGCGATGGGCGCTTCTATCTCTTGGGCGACCTCGGCCATCGGGACGCTGATGGAGCATTCCATTTCGCATCCCGCGATGACGACGTCATCATCATGGCCGGCTATCGGATCGGCCCGTTTGAGATCGAATCGATGCTCAGCGAACACCCGGCCGTCGCCGAAAGCGCTGCGATCGCCGCTCCCGACGCGGATAGGGGAGAAGTGCTGGAAGCCTATGTCGTACTCAGTGATGGGTGGGAGCCGTCTGACGCCCTCCGGCAGGACCTTCAAGGATTTGTGAAAAGCCATTATGCCGCTCATGCATACCCCCGATCCATCCACTTCATCCAAGAGCTTCCGAAGACACCCAGCGGCAAAATCCAACGCTATGTCTTGAGGCAGCAGCGACGTTCCGAGGTGGAGAAGGCAGGGCAGCTGTGACGTCCCAGCATCTCCAAGTCGAACAACGGGGAGCGGTCCGGTGGCTCTTCCTGAACCGCCCAGCCCAGCGCAACGCCATCAATGGCGCCTTAGCGAACGCCTTGGCCGCTCAAGTCGACGATATCGCCCATGATCCAGGGACGGCCGTCGTCGTGCTGGCCGGGAAAGGCAAAAGTTTCAGTGCTGGCGGGGATTTCCGGCATTTCCTTGCACTTGAGGACGAAAGCGAAGCCGGCGTGGTGGAATTCCTCGAACGTCTTTCGAACGTCGTCACGACTATAGAGCGAAGCTCCAAGCCCTGGGTCGCAGCTCTCCACGGACACGCAATCGCCGGCGGTCTTGAACTCGCTTTAGCCTGCGACGTCGTCATTGCTGCTGAAGGAACACTGGTCGGCGACGGGCACCTGAACAATAAGCTAACGCCCGGGGCAGGGTCCAGCGTTCGGCTGGAGCGCGCTGTTGGAAGGAGCCCGGCACGGTGGATGCACCTCAGCGGTCAGCCCATGACAGCGGAAGCATTGCGACCAACTGGCTGGCTGCATGACGTGGTGCCATATCAGCAGTTGCACCTGAGGGCCGCCGAGGTCGCTGCCCAGCTCGCCGCCAGGGACTCGCCGGCGCAGCAGAATCTCAAAAACCTGCTTTCGTCGATTGTCGAACTCGACGATTCAGACGCCCTTGATCTGGAACTCGCAGCATTCCAGGCCAATTGGCGTGACAACAATGTTCCAGATGCGCTCCACCAGTTCCTGGCAGCACGCGGGCTCAACCAGAAGTAGGAGACACACGCCTTGAAAACCCACAAGACCCCGGTGACCGACCGATATATAGGCAGGACCGTGGCGATAACAGGGGCTGCGCAAGGCCTTGGATTGGCTATGGCCAGCCGCTTTGCAGCGGAGGGTGCTTCCTTGGCGCTGGCCGACGTCAACGACGTATTGCTCAGCGAGGCCATGAACCAGATCCAGGTCCACGGCGACGCCACCGTCAGCCAGAATGTGGTTGACGTGACGGACTCGTCCACGGTGAATGGATGGATCTCGGAAGTGGAACAAACTCAGGGAGCAGTCGATGTGCTGGTGAACAACGCTGGGATCATCCGGGACAACCGCATCGAGAAAATCAGCGACGCGGACTGGGACGACGTGGTGGACGTCAGTCTGAAAGGTGCCTTTTACTGCTCGCGTGCCGTATTCCCGGGGATGCGGAAACGCCGCTACGGCCGGATCATCTCGTTTTCGTCGATGTCCTGGAGAGGTAACTTCGGACAGTCCAACTATGTAGCAGCCAAGGCTGGCGTGGTGGGGCTGACGAGAACCCTTGCCCTGGAAGGGGCACGAGACGGTATAACTGCCAACGCCATCGCGCCCGGGCTCATTGAGACGCCCATGCTTGCATCAATGAACGATGCAGCACGGAATCTCCTCATCAAAAAGGTCCCGATGATGCACACGGGTGACCCCTCGGACATCGCGGAAGCAGCAGCCTTTCTGGGCTCCGAGGGAGCGGCATTCATCACAGGTGTAGTTCTCGATGTTGACGGAGGCATCTCGATCGGCTCCTCCATACGTTGAACAGACCCCGATGCGGGGAAGGTGCTCGCCCACCTTCCCCGCATACTTACTGGGGCTTAGCCGTCAATCCGTGGATGACGAGCTCGCCGATTTCCGTGAACGCCTCACCTGCAGTCAGTCCCGTCGCCTCCAGGAGCTCGCCGGACTGCACACCGTCAATCAGCAAAGAAATGGCTTGTCCAGCCAGGGCTGCATCTGCGGCCCGGAACGCTCCCGAGGCCACACCATCTTCGATCATGCCTTGAACTTTTCGGGCAGCGGCACGGGAATTCAACCGATAGATCGCCGCGGTTGGCTCATAGGTAATCATGTCGAGGTAAAAGGCGCGCGAATTACGACTCATGGCGGAGCCGACACCCGCAAGATAGCGAATTATCCGGTCTGCGGGATCCTCGACAGCGGTAATTCCAGCCTCTATGGCTTTGGTAGACCGTTCAAAAAAGTGCCTTGTAACTTTTTGGATGATCTGCTCGCGGCTGCTGGCCACTGAGTAGAGCGTAGTTTTGGAGCATCGAAGCCGGCTGCAGAGTTCCTCGATCGTCAAACCGCTGAATCCCTCAGCCAAAAAGAGAGCCTCAAGCTCCACCAGTAATTCCTGGCTCCTGGACCCGTCGTCGGTCTTGCGGGATCGACGGGCGCGGCCCGTTGCCGAAGTGGCACCTTGAGGCATCATGTGACGAGCCCTCCTTGTCTGAGCTTGGGAGTACGAACGTATCATGTCCCGTACACCTCAGTTCTTCCTTGGCGCCTCGGCTTGCCGCCGTGCCCTCCCAAACTGTTAACCGGCCGCCGTCGAACATTGAATGTTCGACGGCGGCCGGGGCTCGGGCGGTTCCTAGCGGTTGATGACCGGCAAGACCAGCCGGCTGGGGTGTTCGGATCCATGCATGATCCGGTTGGTCGCTACTATCGCCTGATCCAAAGACTCCTGGGCGATAAAGCCTCCGGTGTTCGTATTCCGGTCGTACCGGGGGAAGTTGCTGCTGGAAATATCGAGCCGGATGCGGTGACCGGGCAGGAAGACGTTGGAGGTCACCGCCATCGGTACGGTCACCTCGTACACCTCACCGGGGGTCAGGGGCGCGGGGTTCGACAGGTCGTTCCGGTAGCGCAGACGCAGGATGCCGTCGCAGAGGTTGATTGCGCGTCCGTCGGGAAAGACGTCAACGAGTTTGGCGGTGATATCCGTGTCCACGGCGCTTGAAGAGACGAACACCTTGAGCTCCACGTGCCCGGTCACTTCAATGGGCTCCTCGAGGACGGGTCCGGTGTAGCAAAGGACGTCGGATCGGCCATCCACAACCTTCTGGTCAACTGGTCCCACCAATCCCGGCACACTCGGAAGAAGGGCGCCACCGGCGGTGGGCAGTGGATCACGTGGATCGTACTGGAATTCGTCGTGGCCCGCCATCGAGGATGCCGCGGACTGGAGGGTGCCATCGCCGTGGCGGGTGTTGGCCGACCCGCCACTATGCAGGTGGTAATTCGTGTAGGACGTGTCGGGGAGCGGCCAATCCTGCTCATCCCGCCATTGGTCGATGCCCATGACGAAGATCCGCACCCTGGGCGCGGGGGACTCGGGTGCGAGACCACGGAGCGTCTGGTTGAAGAAGGCGATATGCGACTCGGTGACGTCGCCAGCGCCAAGGATCCCGAAGTGCCTGTCTGCGAACTGCCCGGTGGTGCTGACGTGTTCCCATGGTCCGATTATCAGGCGGGAGTCCTCGCGCGCTGTCTCGGATGCACCCTGTGTGCGGACCCTAACGAAGTCGGAGACTGTTCCGTTGATCTTGAGGTCGTACCAGCCGCCGGTGGCCAAGACAGGAACCTCCACCGAACTGACCAGGGGCGACCAGTCCTGGGCGGCCCAGTAGCCGTCGAAGTCGGGGTGGGCCAGCCAATCGTCGAACCAGCGCCCCTTCCCAATCACCGGCAGATCAGCAATGGGCGTGGCATCGTTGAGCGAAAGCGGGTTCAGCAGTGAGCCGCCGAGCTTCATCAGGGCGGCGGGGTCAGTCGTCTTGCCACTCGCCAGGTCCCGTTGTTCTTCGCTGGCATACATCATGGCATTCCACAAGGTGTCAAGGCTCAAAGATAGGGCGCCACCCCTTGAGTACCAGAGCTCTGAGTACCAATCCGTTGCTGCCATGGTGGGGGCAATGGCTTTCAGACCCGGCGTTTCCTTGATGGCCAGGGCCCACTGGGTCATTCCCGAGTAGGATGCCCCATACATACCGATGGTGCCGTCTGACCATCCCTGCCGGGTGATCCACGCTGCTGTGTCCTGACCATCAGCGATTTCGTTGATCTTAGGCTCGAACTCACCCTCAGAACCATAGGTTCCGCGCGCGTCTTGAAGGACGACTGCATATCCTGCGTTCACGAGTGCCATCAGGCTGGGAACACTCGTTCCCGGCCCGCCGTAAATGAATGGCATCCGTTTGCTGTACGGAAGCCGCAGGAGCAGCGTCGGCGCCGTTCCCTCGAGTGGGCGCCAGATGTCAGCAACGAGGGTCACTCCGTCCCGCATCGATATCGCAACGTTCGGCTCATAGATGTGCTTCATGAGTCTCTCCTTTGAGAACTCGAACTATCAGCGCTGGCGTACGCCTCCGCTGTGTCCTGTCGTGGTCAACGTGAATGTTTTGCAGTGTGCCTGGAATGAGGCATGGCGTCAGCGGGTGAAGCGGGGGCAGATAGTGCCAACGAGGGTACGATACTTGATACGAATTACCCTTAAAACGTATCACAAAGCACGGGGAGCGCAAGAGGGGTGATTTGTCTGGCGCGCGCAGTTTGCTTACCGCTGTTACACTGAATGATGAAACCATCAATCAGTCAGGCGGCTCCCATCATGGGGCGAGAGGCAAGCATGGATGAACTTTCAGATTTCCGGGCGCCTCTGTATGAGGTGAAGGCCAACCTCTTCAAAGGTTTGGCGCATCCAGTCAGGATCAGGGTCTTGGAGTTGCTGAGCGCAGCTCCGGAGGTATCGGTGACCGACATGCTGGCCGAGACTGGTCTGGAAGCATCCCACCTGTCCCAACACCTGTCCGTGCTGCGCCGCTACCACCTTGTCACCGGTGAACGCCGTGCGTTGCAAATGTTCTATTCGTTGGCCTACCCGCAGGTCGCAGAACTGCTGGCGGTGGCCCGGCAATTGCTACATGACATGCTGGACACCACCCGCGAACAGCTTGAACATTCGACGGCGAACCTTTCTGCGTCAGCCCCTTCCGGCGCCCCGCGATGACCGCCCTTCGCGCGGCCCGGGCTCTGCTGCCGTCCTGGCGGGACTATGCGGAACTTCCCCGGTCGTGGAAGGGGGATCTCGTTGCCGGGCTTACCGTTGGAATCGTTGCGCTGCCCTTGGCTCTGGCTTTTGGAGTCAGCTCCGGGGCCGGAGCGGCCAGTGGACTGATTACCGCGGTAATCGCCGGAATTGTTGCGGCTGTTTTCGGTGGGTCCAATATTCAGGTATCCGGGCCGACCGGCGCCATGGTGGTTGTCCTGGGCCCGGTTATCGCAGCTCACGGCATCGGCGCGTTGGCGGCGGTGTCGGTCCTTGCCGGGGCCATCGTCATCGTCGCTGGTGTCCTTAAACTCGGCCGCGTGGTGACCTTGCTGCCTTGGCCGGTGATCGAAGGATTCACCCTGGGCATCGCGCTGATCATCTTCCTCCAGCAGGTGCCCGCTGCATTCGGAGTGCACGCGGGGCCCAGCAGCAACGCGGCTGTCTCGGCTTTCCAGGGGCTGGCGACGACGTCGCCGGCCGCCTTGTGGGCTCCAGTGGCTCTGGTGGTCCTGGTAGCAGTGATCATGGTCGCCGCACCGCGGATCCATGCGCAGATTCCCGGTTCCCTCCTCGCCATCATCGTGGCCAGCGTCGCTGCCCAGGTTCTGGACCTTCCGGTGGCGAGGATCGGCGCACTTCCTGGCGCGCTGCCGTCCCCAGTCGCCCCCGCCCTTGACTGGGGCACTGTGGCAGCGCTGGCAGCCCCGGCCGCAACGATCGCAGCGCTGGCTGCGATCGAGTCACTGCTTTCTGCACGGGTCGCCGCCTCGATCTCTGACACCGGTCCCTATGATGCGGACCGCGAACTCCTGGGCCAAGGCCTGGCCTCTATCTGCTCCGGGTTTTTCGGCGGTATGCCTGCCACCGGTGCAATCGCCCGTACAGCAGTGAACATCCGCTCTGGCGGCCGGACCCGGCTGTCCGCCGTCATCCACGCCGTAGTCCTGCTGGCCGTTGTCTACCTTGCTACGGGTCCAGTCTCGCGGATTCCGCTCGCTGCTTTGGCCGGTGTCCTGATGATCACCGCCACCCGCATGGTTTCCGTGGCCACCCTGCGCAGTGTGATCGGGTCCACGCGGGCAGATGCTGTCGTTTTCTTTGTCACTGCCGTGATCACCGTGTCCTTTGACCTGATTCAGGCCGTGGCCATCGGCATCGCCGTCGCGTCCTTCTTTGCCCTGCGCACGATGGTCAAGTCCAGCGGGGTGCACCGTGAGGAAATTCCCGGTCCTGTCCAAGACGGGGATGAACACATTGCCGTGTTTCGACTGGATGGGGCGTTGTTCTTCGGCGCCGCCGAGCGTGTTCTGGAACGCGTCAGTGCTATCCGCAACGTTGACGCAGTCATTATCCGCATGTCCCAACTCCAAGTCCTGGATGCTACTGGGGCGCGGGTCATCACCGACATCGTCAATGCACTGGAACGGCGCGGAATCACAGTGTTGATCAAGGGAATCCAGGCCCGGCACCTTGCCTTGGTCACGCGGGTGGGAGTGCTGGAATCCCTACGCCACCACAAACACCTGTTCGAGGACCTGGCCCCGGCCGTCGAGCACGCGCGCAGTCATGTCGCCCGGGCGATGGCCGCCCGCGCCGCGGAGCAAGCCGGCGCACCTCCAGGACGACGGTCCGATCAATGATCATGAACCCCTTCGCCGGCCTGAGAAGGCCTGTCCACTGAGGATCTATTCGAATGAGGCACGTCGGGCATCATTTGTTTTGGTTTGCCACACGTCGGGTGGGTTGACCTTGAACCGCCGGCCTGTCAGGGCGCGGGGTACCAGTCGGATGTAGTTATCCTTGGGGCCAGGTTGCCATGGTTCAAGTCCCAGCGCATCGACCTTCGCTGTCTCGTCGGGATCTGTCATGAGAATTGTTTCACCGCGGGCGACGACACTCCAGGCTTCCGTTGTCGCGGCGTCGTACCCATCGATTTCCAAAACCCCGGGCCTGGACGCCATTGCTCCCCACAGTTTCCGTCCGGGGCTGCTGCGGAAAACGATGTGACGGTCAAAGAGAACGTAATTCACCGGGAAGATTTCGGGGTGGTCATCCACCACCAGGCCAAGGCGGCCTATTGTCGCCGCAGCCAGCAAATTCCAGCACTCGTTAAAGGACAGCGACGAGTCATGACCTTCAGAGGTTCCGTCGTCCAGCGTTGGGGAATCATTCATCTCAGACCTCACATCTTCCTGTGGTTGGTTCCGGAGCTGTCGCTTCCAACAATGCCTTGTGGGCTGGTTCGGTTCAATGGCCAGGTTCCGGCCGTTTAGTGTTCCCGTCCTGTACCGAAGAAAAGTGCGACGGCGGCACTCGCCCGAGTGCCGCCGTCGTCCGGTTCCTTCTAGCTAAGCCAGGACGTCACCGTTTGCTGGTGCGCGTCCACCCACTTTTTGGCTGCGGCTTCAGGCGTCATGCCGCCCTGGATATCCGTGGCAACTGAATTTTGGTCATCATTGGTCCATTTGAAGCCCTTGGCCAGTTTGGCTGCAGGTGAGCCGCTGTCCGCGAACTTCTTGGAAATGACCTTGTTGAGGGTATAGGTCGGGTAATCGCAGGCGACCTTTTCCGCGTCGGTATCGCAGCCCTCGGTCCAGGCCGGCAGGGCGACCTTCTTAAGTGGAACCTGGGACAGGAACCACTGTGGCTCATAGAAGTAGCCCAGCAACGGCGTCTTGTTTTGCTCCGCCGTCCGGAACGACTGAATCAGGGCAGCCTCCGAGCCGGAGAACACCACCTTGTAATCCAGGTTCAGATTCTTCACCAAGGCTTCGTCGTTCGTGACGAAAGCGGGGTCGCCGTCCAGGACCTGGCCCTTTCCGCCGGACTCGGAAGTAGTGAACATCGAGGCGTACTTGTTCAGGTTCTTCCCGTCCGTGATGTCCGGGTACTTCTCTGCCATCCATGGTGGTACGTACCAGCCGATGTGGCCTTCATTGCCGGTGGCACCGGCATCTACAGCCACCTTCTGATCCGTAATGTACTGCTTGGTGAGGTCAGCATGGCCCCAGTTTTCCATGATCACGTCCACCTCACCGGAGGCGAAACCCTGCCAGGAAATCTGCTCGTTCAGGTCCTTCTGCACCACAGTGCAGCCAAGCTGGTTTTTCGCTACATAGCTGTACACGGCGGCATTGGCCGTATAGCCGACCCAAGCGTTCATCGCGACACTAACAGCTCCGCAGGGTGCATCCCCGCCACTTGCGGGGGCGGCGGCCACCTGGTTCACGGAAGCACCCCCACAGCCTGTCAGCAGCAAAGCGGCCGCGGCGACTCCTGCCATCAGCGGGATAGTTCGTTTCAACAGCGGTGGGACTTTTTTCATTTGTCGGGTCTCCTTGTTGGGGGTGGGAGTATGGCGGGCTGGATTGTTGTTTTGAGCGACTAGGTTGAGGGGGTCTTGGCCGAGGCAATTTTCCGTATCGGGGCTGCCGCTGCAGCCTGGGTCATCCTGTCAAGCAGGATGCCGAGGAACACGATGGCAAGGCCGGCGGCCAGGCCCTTGCCGAACAGGGAACTTTGGACAAAGCCGGCGACGACGTCGTACCCGAGTCCGCCTGCACCGACCAGGGCACCCACGACCACCATGGCAAGGACGTAGATCAGCCCTTGGTTGGCGGCGAGTGCCAGGGATTTCCTGGCCATCGGCAGCTGGACCTTGGTAATGACCTGCCATGGCGTTGATCCGCTGGAAATGGCAGCTTCAAGGACGGTGGGGGAGATCGCTGCGATGCCGTCGGCGGTGATTTTGATGGCGACAGGAGCTGCATAGATGATGCCTGCGATGATCGCCGTGAAACGGGTAGCGCCGAATAGTCCCAGGAACGGAACGAGGTAGACGAACGCTGGCATCGTCTGGCCGGCGTCGAGTATTGGCCGCAGGACTTGGTCCACCCTTTGCGAACGGCCCATGGCGACGCCGAAGACCACACCAAGGACCATGACCAGYACGGTGGCCACCAGCGTTCCTGCGAGGGTGACCATGGAATCGCTCCATAGGCCGAGGTAGATGATGACACCAAGGCAGGCGGTGGTCACGGCGGCGAGCTTCCAGCCGCCCAATGCGTATGCCGCCAGGGCAATGACGCCCACGAGGATGTAGAAAGGCGTGTCCGTGAGCAGGGACTGGAACGGGTTAAGGATGCCAGTGGTGATGGATTCCCGCAGGGACACCGTGAACAGGGACAGGTTGTTCTGCATCCACTGGCTTGCGGAGCTTACGGCCTGAACGATCGCCGGGCCGATGTTGAAGTCTTTGGGGAAAGCCGCGGCCCACAATGAGCTCCTGGACAACTGGACCATGACCAAGGTCAGGCCCAGCGTGACGCCCAAGAGTATGTATCGATTCCTGCGGGAGATTCGTCCGTTCCGGGCAGCGCCGGGTTCCGCACGGCGGCTGGCCGCAGTGGTCACCCGGTCCAGCACGATCGCCAGCAGGACGATGGAGAGGCCGGCATTTACTGCAGTGCCGACGTCGAGCGATTGCAACGCGCGGACAACAACCTGGCCAAGCCCTGGAGCGGCAATCAGTGCCGCAATAGTAACCATGGATAGAGCCGCCATGGTGCTTTGGTTGATTCCCATGACAACCGTCCGCCGGGCCATGGGAAGCTGCAGGGTAAGCAGCCGCTGGAGGCCCGTTGTACCCAGCGAGTCCGATGCCTCCCGGGTGTTCTCCGGGATGCTCCGGATGCCGTGGGCCGTAAGGCGGATGACCGGAGGCGCGGCGTAGATGACGGTAGCAATGACGGCCGAGGCCGGGCCGATGAGGAAGATGAGTGCCAAGGGTGCCAGGTAAACGAACGTGGGCAGCGTCTGCATGAAGTCCAGCACCGGCGTGATGACCGTAGCAACCCGGGTGGAGACGCCGGCGAGGATACCGAGCGGGATTCCGACCAGTAGTGTCAGCAGCACCGCGGTGAGGACCAGAGCGAACGTGTAAGTGGCCTCGACGAACAGACCTTGGAAGCCGAAGAAGGTAAAGACGACTACCGTCAGGAGGGCCACGCGGGCGTTCCCGACTGCGAATGCAATCCAGCCAAGCAGTCCTACGGTTCCAAACCAGCCAATTTCTGGCAGTCGCAGACCGGTGGAACTTGCGGCAAAGAGCGTGATGAAGAGGTTGGCGACGTTGTCCACCACTGCCCGCAGGGGCGTGAAGACATACAGGAAGATCGGGTTGTCCGCGCGGTTGGCAGCGACCCAGGCGTTGAACTGGTTCAGCGAACGATGCAGATCAGTCAGCTCGGAGGCAGGCAAAGTCAGAGTTGACGTCCCGTGCAGGATCAGAAATCCCAGGATCCAGACGACGCCCGCGCCCACCAGCAGAACGGTGCGGCGGCTGGGACGGCGGCGCGGTTCCTTGACAGGGGACGATGTTGGCTTGACCTTTTCCTGGTCCCGGACAAGCGTAGTCATCAGGCCGCTGCTTCCGCTGGCTGCAGCACTGAGAGGATGCTGTCACGGTCGATCTGCCCGATGATCCTGCCTGTTTCGTCCTCCACGAGGACAGGGCAGGAGGAATGCATCACCGCTGTTATGGCGTCCCGGATGATCATCCCGGAACTGAGGACCGGAGCATCCAGGGGCGTTCCATCCGTCACGGGACGGATGATCCACTTCAAGGTCAGAACGTCCGCGCGGGGAACTTCGGACACAAAATCCTGAATGTACTTGTCGGCGGGGGATCCCACTAACTCATCCCCGGTGCCGCACTGGACCATCTCGCCATTGCGCATGATCAGGATGCGGTCACCGAGCTTGAGTGCCTCGGAAAGGTCATGGGTGACAAAGACCATGGTCTTACCCATTTCCTTGTGGAGCCGGATGACCTCGGCCTGCATGTCACGCCTGATGAGGGGATCCAGTGCCGAGAAGGGCTCGTCGAAAAGGATAGTGTCTGGATCGCCAGCCAACGCCCTGCCGAGGCCAACGCGCTGCTGCATCCCGCCGGACAGTTGGTCCGGATAGTGCTGTTCGTACCCCTTCAGTCCAACCAGTTCAATGATTTCCCGAGCCCGGCCGTAGCGCTCGTTCTTGGCCGCCCCACGGATCTGCAGCCCGTAGGAGACGTTGTCCAAAACCGTCCGGTGGGGCAGGAGTCCGAAGTGCTGGAACACCATGGACATTTTGCGCCGGCGCAGTTCCCGCAGCTCCCCGACGCCTGCCTGCAGGACATCCTTGCCGTCCACCATTACCTGCCCTGACGTGGGTTCGATGAGCCGTGTGAGGCAGCGGATAAGGGTTGATTTGCCGGATCCCGAAAGACCCATGACTACAAAGACCTCACCCTTTGCGACGTCGAAACTCAGGTTTCGGACGGCCGCCACGCAGCCCGAGGCTGCCAACAGTTCAGCGGAGCTAAGGGACGAAAGCTGAGGATCGCCAGGGACCTTTTCGCCAGCGGCGCCAAAAACCTTCCAGAGGTTCCGTACTGAGATGTCGGGGCTGTTCATTGCTGTACTCCTGCTTATGGCGGCTCGAACCAATGGCCGGGCTTCGAGTGGACGTTTTGGTGCTTGTTCTTTCGCCGAAGTCAACCCACTCGGCTTGGGGAAGGCTGGGTTACATCGACGCCATGCTCCAGACGCCCGCGGGCAAATCCTTGCGCGATGTCGCTAGGGCACTGTGAATCTTCTTGCTGCGAACGGGCTTGATCTACATGCGGCTGGTTGTGCATGCATCAACATCACCCGTAATACGCAACAGTGATGTATCTCACTCAGCCTGTCAAGGTTTGGAAATAAATAAAAACGATGGCCAACAGCTTCGATGAGTCTGGGCATCAGAAAGGCCCTGGGGTGCCTGCTGCCGGCGAGAGTGTCGATTGTTCGAACTAAGGCTGCCAGCGAGCAAGGTTTCAACACGAACGTCCAGCCACCAGGAGCGAGGCTTGCGCGGTCCAAATAATTGGCGGGCTGGGTGCGTAGCCAAGGGAAAAGGTCACCTTGAGGGAAGCTGCTTTGTGACGGTACCACCGCGTCGTATTACGGCAATGACGTAGTGGGTCCCCGGACTGCACTGTTGGCAGCCAGGGGACCCACGGGTGCTACTTCTTTCCGGAAAGGAACATCGACTGTTCCATTGGCGTCACGGTCAGCGACTTCAGCTGCGCGGTACCGCCTTCTGCAAAGAGTCCCATCTTGTCGGCTCCGGCGTTCGGGAACACTTGGTCGGTGATGGTCTGCAGGCCGTTGCCAGTGAACACCTCTACTGATGAGCGGTCCACGTAGATCCGAAGGGTGACATTGCCCTTAGTGTCGAGGGCGACAGGGGCGTCATCCACGGAAGAGAATGCCGAGTGGAAAGCGGTGTTTCCGGACTTTGTTCGGTCAACGAAGATCTTTCCGGTCATGGCGTCGTAGCCGATGATGGTGGAAGAGCTGCCGTCGCCCAGTACGGTGATGCCGGACTTCTTCGCGGTGCCGGGGGCGAAGGTGATGTCCACACGCTGGACCTGGCCCGAAGTCGACGCCGGCAGCGACGTTGTTCCGGTCGCGACGGCGCCGCCCTTCTTATCGGCGTAGCTGGGCTTTTGCGCGAGATCGTCCACTTGCTTGACGGCGCTCTGGGTAAGGCGTGGTCCGTCAGGTGTCTGGGTCAGCTGCACATCGCGGGGCAGTGACATGGCGCTGCGCCACGGGTTGGTAGGGATGTCGTTGGCATAGTCCCAGTTATTCATCCAGCCCACCATGACCCGCTTGTTGTCGGGCATGTTCGCGAAGGAGACGGCCGCGTAGTAGTCGCGTCCGTAGTCCAGCCAGTCATAGGACTCCAGACGGGACGTCGCTGCTGCGGAGCTTGCGGTGAACTCGTCCGCGAGTATGTGCCCCCAGCCGAACCTGTTGTTATCGACAACCTTGATTTGTGCCTGCTGCCCAACGAATTCCTTGACATTCCATGAGGCCCAATCCAGGGTTTCACTGTCGTTGCCTGTGGCCGTACGAACCACCTGTCCGTTGACTACCAAGTTCACCGTTTCTTCATCGGACCTCGGGACGGCGGGGGTGTCGGTGAGCATGACGTGGTCAAGGGTCAGGTGACCCCACCCGCCGGTAGCTTGGTCAACCACCCGCAGCTGTGCATTCTGGCCCGCGAATTCCGAAACGTCCCAGCCTTTCCAGTTCAGCAGTCCGGCGTTATCGCCCGCCAGGGAGCGGACGACATTGCCGTTGATGAGCAGCTGGACGGCCAGGGTCTGACCGGAGTCCGCCGAGCGGTGGCCGCCCCCAACGAGCATGCTCATGAAGTTCTTCGTGATGGGGAACTCAGGGGATGTCAGGGTACCCTGACGGTCATCACCGGGTACGGTGCCGGTTTCGAACGTGTTGATTCGTTTGGCGCCAAGGTAAAAGTCCCCACCGCTGGTGGCCGGCTGGAAGTTGGGGGTCAGGTCTCCTGTGCCGGTCCAGCCGGCATCGGCCAGCGTTGTGCCATCTGGTACCTCGAAGCCGTCAAACTTGAGTTCTCCTGGGGGCGGGGTGTTGTCCAGCTTGTCGGAGACGCGAGGGTGCTTGCCGCCGCCTATGAGGAAATTCAGGTAGTCGTCGGTCACGGTAAAGGTTGGTGACTGCATGGAACCCAGTGGCCAGTCGCCGTCGTTGAATGAGTTGATCAGTCCTGTGCCGCCAAATTGGGTCACCGGATTTTGACCGGGCAGGGAACCGGCGGCGGGAGCGTCGCCGAAAGGGCCGTTCTTCCAGTTGCCGGGTTCGTTGTTGACGGTCCAGCCGCTGTAGGTGCCGTCGTTGAAGCCGGCCAGGACAGTGCCGGCCGGTGCCGCTGTGGCTGGTTTCGTGGTTTCGGAGGTGAACGTGGTGCCGTCGAAGTTGCCCACGAAGTACTGTCCAGCCGAGCCTCCGGCGACACCGCCGGGGTTGATGTTGACGACCATGACCCACTTGATGTTGTTCGTATCCCCATCCACCGCGAGCGGGAACATATCAGGGCATTCCCACTGGCCGCCGCTGGCGTTGGCGGGTCCGAATTCGCTGAGGGCAGTCCAGTCCTTGAGATTGCCGGATTTGTACAGGAGGACCTTGTGATCCTGTGATTCGACTGCGGTCATGACCCAATATCCGCCGCCGGACGGGTTGTCGTACCAGAAGACCTTCGGGTCGCGGAAGTTTGCTGAATTGCGGTTCAGCACAGGATTGCCGGAGTACTTGGTCCAGGTCTGGCCGTCATCCAGGCTGTACGCCAAGGACTGGGCCTGCAGGCCCCGGTTAGGGGAGGGCTCCTTGTAGGCACTGGTGTAGACGGCCACCAGCGGGGGGTTTTCCTTCGTCCCGAAGCCGGTTGTGTTGTCCTTGTCAACCACAATGCTGCCGGAGAATACATCTTCCTGTGCGTCGGTTGAGAGAGCGAGGGGCTGCTCCTGCCAGTGAACCAGGTCCTTGGACGTCGCATGGCCCCAGGACATGTTTCCCCACGTGTTGCCGGAGGGGTTGTGCTGGTAGAAGAGGTGGTAGACACCTTTATGGAAAATCATCCCGTTGGGATCGTTCATCCAATTCTTCGCGGGTGTGTAGTGGTAAGCAGGCCGAAATTGCTCACTTCCCACCTCTGGTCCCGCGGAGGCTGGTGTCACACCAGCCATGACGCCCGTAAGCGTCAGTCCCGCCAACGTAAACGCAGACGTTGCTACCCGCATGCTTTTGATCTTGAGTTTTCTCATTGTTTTTTTCGGTCGCCCTTCATCGCGGCGTGCCTATCCCCACTTAGACAACGTTGTCAGTGTCAGAAGCTATGGCAAGTCCATCGGACAAGTCAACGGTTTCTTTTAGCCCTCTTAGGTGGCGCTTTCCGAATCAAACGTGGTGATTGACCGCGTGGAGTAACGCGGGTAACCTCAAACACATACTCAGTCGATAACGCGCGTTACTCCGCGCTTGCTACGTTAGGCGAGGCGACCAGACAAAGACTTCAGAGATCGTCTTCGGGACGGGCAGTGAGAATCCGATGGGCGCTTTGCTGCAGGATGCCAAGCGACTCTTGGACCAGGGGCGATGTGATGCTGCCGCGCCGCACCGCGGCGACAATGCGGCGCGAGGGCTTACCCCTGCCGGTGATACGGAGGCGAACTACGTTTTCTGCACTACGCAGCGGCGCCAGTCGCGGCAGCAGGCCCACGCCCAGCCCTGCGCCCACGAAGGCGATTTGGGTTTCCCACTCAACGGCCTCATGGGCAATTCGTGGTGTTACCCCGGCCGCGGTGAACGCCGCGGTGAAGAGGGAATGGTAGGTGGAGCCGGCGGCCTCGGTGATCCAGGGTTCTGACGCCAGCTCTTGGAGAGTCACTGTTTCCCGCGATGCCAACGGATGGTCAGAGGGAATGATCACGTCCAGGGGGTCATCGAGCAGGACGGTCTGTTCGAAGCGGGGATCGTCCTCAGCGTAAGTGTCGGACTGCATGGCAACGATGACCGCAAGGTCGATCCGCTCGGCAACCAACAAGTCGAAGCAGCGGGCAGGATTGGCTTCAAGGACCTGCACCTCCAGCAGGGGACGTGTTGAGCGAAGGGTCGCGGCGAGCGGCGCGAGCAACTGGGCGGCCGCCGTCGAGAATCCGCCGAGGCCAAAATGGGACTGCACCTGGTCGCCAGCCTCCATGGCGGCTGCACGCAGGCTCTCCCAGTCGGCAATGAGGGTGTCCGAACCCGCCACGAGAAAGCGGCCAGTGGCGGTCAGTCGCACCCCCCGGCCGTCCTTCGTCAGCAGCTGCATTCCAAGCACGCGCTGGAGCTCGCGCAACTGCGCGGAGACGGCGGAGGGAGAATAGCCTGTGAGCTCCGCGGTGGCGCCAATGGTGCCGCAGCGGGCAAACACTCGAAGTGTGATGAGTCTCGCATCGATCATGCACCTATTGTGCATGGTTATCTTCCAAATGTTGCGCTTTTGTTGCAGCTCATTGGTCCCTAATCTCATGACTACAAGGATTTTGAAAACAACATCGGTTGCACCCAAGCACCCTTGGTCGCCATGAATCGCACGCTAACCCAGGCCTCCCGGGAGGAAACACATGTCTGCTCCAGTCTTGCCCMTCAATTCACGCGGAAAACTCGCTTCATCTTTGCCTGCAGAGCAGCTGGCAGAGATCAACGAGTTGTTCGAGTTCCGGCGCAAGGGGTATTCCCTCGATGCGCCTTTCTACACCGATGCCACGATCTTCAAGATCGACATGGAAGCCATTTTTGGCCAGCACTGGATCTTTGCCGCCAGCATTGCCGAGCTCCCGGAGCCGGGCGACTACGTCACCGTCGACTATGGACCCTACTCCCTGATCGTGCTGCGCAATGACGACGGCGGCGTGAACGTACTGCACAACGTCTGCCGCCACCGCGGCGCCCGCGTCTTGACTGAGCCCGCCGGATCAACAGGCAACCTGGTCTGCGGCTACCACTCCTGGACATACTCCCCGGAGGGCAACCTGATCCATGCCTCGGCGCCGGGGGAGACGAAGTTCGACAAGGGGTGCTTCGGCCTCAAGCGCGCCCACAGCCGCGTGGTTGCCGGACTGATCTTCGTCTGCATTGCGGACGAACCGCCCACCGACTTTGACGAGACCTCCAAGATCTTCGAGCCTTACCTCGCACCCCACGATCTGTCCAAGACGAAAGTCGCTTACCAGCAGAACATCGTTGAAGAGGGCAACTGGAAGCTCGTCATGGAGAACAACCGTGAGTGCTACCACTGCGACGGCCACCCGGAACTCGCTTGTTCCCTCTTCCCCACCTGGGGCCTGACGGAGGGCTTGATCCCGGCCCACCTTGAAGAGGTCTGGGACCGCAACAAGGAAGCACAGGCATCGCTCGAGGAGCGTTGCCGCCGCTATGGCCTTCCCTACGAGGTGGTGGAAGAGCTCGACACCCGAATTGCTGGAATCCGTATCTCTCGGGWATCGTTGGACGGCGACGGCGAATCGTTCTCGCCCGATGGGCACAGGCTCTCCAAGAAGCTGCTCGGCGATTTGCCCGACTTTCGGCTTGGCCGCTGCTCGATGCACCTTCAGCCAAACAGCTGGTTCCACTTCCAGAGCGACCACGTCATCACGTTCGGGGTCTTCCCCATCAACGAGCACCAGTCCTTGGTCCGCACCACGTGGCTGGTAGCCGACGACGCCGTGGAAGGTGTCGACTACGACCTGGAGAAGCTCACCTACACCTGGAAGCAGACCAATCTGCAGGACAAGGCGTTCGTGGAGCTGTGCCAGACGGGCGCCGGCAGCCCCGCCTACGAGCCCGGCCCGTACATGAAGAGTGAATACCAGGTGGAGGCATTCATTAACTGGTACGTGCAGCGTGTCCAGGAGCACCTGGCATGATTGAACTCCTCACTGAGACGGCAGTCCAGGAACCGCAGCGCATTCGCGGCCTTGAGATGCCCTGGAACCGGGTGATGGGAAGCACCGAGGGACCCGCCAGCGCTGCCCGCGCGCTGGGCCCTTGGCATCCCCAGGAGTTCATGGCCGAGTGTGTCGAGGTGGTTCCCGAGGTGGGCGGCATGATGACCTTCGTGTTCCGCCGCTGCGACGGTGCGCCGCTGGCGTTCCGTGCGGGGCAGTACGTGAACGTCGCCTTTCCCGTGAACGGCGAGGACCAGGATCCGGTGGACCGGAGTTACTCACTGTCCAGTTCGCCAACTCAGCCGTGGACCTTTAACATCACAGTCAAACGCGACGCCACGGGCCTTGTCTCTCCTTGGGTGCACGAGAACATCAAAGCCGGCACCGTCCTGGACATGCTCGGCCCGGTTGGGGCATTTCACCTGCCCGATGCCGACCGCCGGGCACGTTACCTCTTGTTGGCTGCCGGCGCAGGGATCACGCCCATCATGTCCATGGTGCGGACCATCCACTCCCTGCCCGGGCACGCCGACGTCATCGTGCTCTATCACGGCGCGGAGGCTGGAGGCTTTGCGTTCCACAAGGAGTTGGCCTACATCGCCTCCGTGGATTCGCGGGTCAAGGTCTTCTACTCCCTTGGCGACCGCAGCAAGCCGGAGGGGTGGGAAGGGCTCACCGGAAGGCTGACGGCGGCCATGTTGGACGAAGTGGCCCCCGACGCCAACGGCCGCCAAGTCTATGCCTGCGGTCCGGAGGGTTACCTGAACACCGCAACGGAGCTCCTGGGGAAGGTCGGCGTCGACGACACCTCCATCTACATGGAATTCTTTTCGGGAGACCGCCAGACGATCCTTGAATACCAGGCGGAGCTCGCGCTAGCAGCGGACATTGCCGAGGAAATCGCGGACGAAATCGCCGATTCCGCGGAGGACTACTACGAAAGCCAGCCCACAGCGTTCGGGCTCTACGAGCCAGGCTACGACGCCGAGGGAACCCTGAAGGCCGGGGGACTTCCGCTGGAAACCATCGATCCGGATGCACCTAGTGCGGAAGCGCTCGACGGCGGTGCGGACGCGGTGCCGCAGGCAGCGTCCCCGGATGCCTCAAGCTTCGACACAGTCGGAACGGGGAGCCTCACCCTGTCCTTTATGCGCACCGGAATCAATGTGCGCATCGATCCCACAGAACACATCCTGGGGGCGGCCCAGCGTGCGGGCGTCAGGATCGGGGCGAACTGCAAGGAAGGCATGTGCGGCTCGTGCAAGGTCGTCAAGCTTTCCGGTGAAGTGGAAATGAACCACCAAGGCGGGATCCGGGCTAGGGAAATCGATGCAGGCAAGTTCCTGCCCTGCTGCTCCACAGCGCGGACCGACATGGTGATCGATGCCTAGGGTCTTCCAGTCGCGGCGATAGGATCCTCCACGTTTTAAGAGTCCAGCGTTTCGAGGCCGGAATCGCCGTTCGGGTCCCACTTCGGGAACTGTATTATCTACGGCCAGGGGCCTACATGGCCCCTGACCGTGGACAAAACCACTGAAGGTGCTATCGCTCTGGGATCAAAACGGGGGAAATTCTCACCGTGAGATCGGGGATCTCAGCCGACCACGCTTCGACCTCGACGAGCGCGTGTTGCGCCGTCGTGGCCTGTGACAGGCTTGATGACGGCCTGTCTGCTGTCAGGACATTGGCATTCCCATGCCTGCAAAAGGAGGGGTCATTCGGTGCCGGATCGTACCAAGCTCCGGCCGAAAGCTGAACAACACCCCGCCGCAGAGAAGGACTGATAGTCAAACCCGCTAAACACCTTCCCCGATCATTCCGCACGAGAACAACCTGTCCGTTTTCAAGGCCGCGAGCTGCCGCGTCATCCGGGTTCATTCGTATGGGTTCTCGCCCCTGGATCTTGGATTTCTGGCTTGTGGCCCCTACATCGAGTTGGCTGTGAAGTTTTGTCTTTGGCTGGTTGGCAATGAGGTGCAGGGGATAGTCGCTTGACGAGCCAAGCCATTCGTCAGGCTCGATCCACACGGGGTGGCCCGGGCAATCGGCATAGCCAAAACCGGCAATTGTCGAGGAGAATATTTCGATCTTTCCACTCGGTGTTCCGAGCGGGTACTTCCCGGGATTCTGACGGTAGTCCGAGAGCAAAACCTGGCTGGGTTCAATGACGGGGATCTCGATCTTCTCTGATTCCCAGAACGTCTCGAAATCGACGACTTTGACGCCTCGTTCGCTGAGCTTGCTGCTCCATTGTCCGTACAGGTGGCGGAGCCAACCCATAGTGTCGCGTTTCTCCGTGAACGCGTCAACTGTTCCAAGCTTTGCTGCTATTGCGGAGAAAATATCATAGTCATCGCGGGCGATGCCGGCAGGTTCAGTCAGTGCATGCATCGGGAAAAACGAAGGGTCATTTCGGCCCGCTCCATAGTCGTTTCGCTCGATCGACATGGTTGCTGGAAGCACGATGTCGGCATGGCGTGCTGTACTGGTCCAGAACTGTTCATTCACGATGACAGTAGCTGGTTGGGCCCATGCCTTCCGGAATCGTGCCAAGTCCTGATGATGATGGAACGGGTTACCGCCGGCCCAGTAAATCAACTCGATCTCTGGCAGGGTGATTTGCTTGCCATTGAAATCTATCTGGCTTCCTGGATTGAGCAGCATGTCGGCTATCCGGGCCACAGGAATGTATGAAGTCTCGGGATTGCGGCCTTGGGGAAATGAAGGCGCACTGGAGACACCCAAAGGTAGTCCTACATCTGCGGAGGAACCGTAACCGTGCTGGAACCCTCCGCCAGGCAACCCGATCTGTCCAAGCATCGCGGCGAGGGTCACCCCGAGCCATATTGTCTGCTCACCGTGCTGTTGCCGCTGCATGGACCAACTCAGATTGATCATGGTTCGTGATGCAGCCATGTCACGTGCGAGTTGGGTAATTCGAATCGCCGGAACCCTCGTCAGCTTTTCAGCCCAGCTCGGATTTTTTGGTTCACCGTCAACATCCCCCCGAATGTAGGGCAGGAATTCATCAAGACCGACACAATACCGGGCGAGGAACTTCTCGTCGGCGAGTTTTTCATTGTCCAGTACATACGCAAGGGCCAGCATCAGGGCGGCGTCGCTTCCAGGTATCGGCGCGATCCACTCGGCACCGGCTTCCTTGTACGTGTCGTCGCTTATCGGCGTCACGTCAATGAAGCGGCAGCCCCGAGCTACTGCTTTCCGGATTGCGGCCCTTGCAACATGGCGTCCGACTCCGCCAGGAGCAATTCCGCTGTTCTTCTCGGAAATTCCCCCGAAGGCAACGAAGAGCTCTGTCTTCTCACTTACTACTTCCCATGAGGTTGCGCCAGCCATGACCTGGTTGGGCGAAGCACCGATGACGTGCGGCAGAAGCACACCAGAGGCGCCGTAGCTGTAGTCTGTTACGCCGGAAACATAGCCCCCCAACCCGTTCAAGAATCGGTGGATCTGACTTTGCGCGTGATGAAACCTGCCGGCGCTGGCCCAGCCATATGAACATCCATACACAGAGGAAGGGCCTTTTTCGGAGTAGACCCGCCCCAGTTCTGCGCTGGCCAACTCAATTGCACGATTCCAGGAAACTTCAACAAAGGGTTCATTTCCCCGGCCAGACCCGCTTCCGGGTCCATGTTCCAGCCAGCCAGCACGAATGGCAGGGCGCAGTATACGAGTCGGGTGGTGTTGTGCGGACGCCATGTTGTCCAAGAGGTCACGGGGGTCGAGGTCTTGGGACCAAGGTCTGACAGACAGCAGAGCTTTCCCGTCACTTTCGGCTTCGAAGGCTCCCCAGTGCGTCAAATGCGTGCGCATGCGTCAGACTCCCTTGGATGCTGTTCGGATGACCGTTGGCCAGTGTTGGAAAGTCACGCTCAGATGAGGGAACGGAAAATGTCCCACCCGGTGCCAATGGTTTCGTCGGTGGGAACGAACCCGCTGTACTTGAGCAGGTCGCCGTCCGGGTTGATGGCGATAGTGTCGTTTCGGGTCACGGTGTGCCCCCAATGTATAGCCTCGCCCAGGTTGTGTGTATAGCTGCCGACGCCGATGATCTCGGACATCGCGTCCCAGCCAGGGCCCCAGGTACCAGCCCCTTCCCAACCTCCTTGGCCATTGGAGCGGTATTCGTGCATGTAGCCGCTGTAATCACGTCCGAGGACATCAACATTACCGTCGCCGCTTAAGTCGCCGGGGGCAATGATCTTGTCAAAGACCTGCCACCCGGTGCCCACAACCTGTGGTCGCTTCCAGCCACCGTCGCCATCGCCGGGGTACAGGTGGAGATCACCGTCGGCGTCGCGGGCGAGCACGTCGTTGATGGAGTCTCCGTCGAAATCGCCGGCGCCCACGATCGTGTCGAATATGTTCCAGCCCGTGCCGACGACCTTTCTGTCCAGCCAGCCTCCGCGGCCATCACCCGGATACAAATAGAGGTCTCCCTTCGCGTCCCGCGCGAGGATGTCGTTATTGCCGTCGCCGTCGAAATCGCCGGGTGAGAACACGATGTTGAAGACGTCCCATCCGGTGCCAACAAGCCTGGGCTCATCCCACTGCGCCACCTCATAACTGGGGCACAGTCCTGCGTCGCAGGCTCCTAAACCATAGGTATACGTGCGTGGATAGAGGACCAGGTCCCCGTCGTCAGTACGGCCCAGCAGCTCGAAGTTGCCCCGCCCGGTCCAACCCGTTGCCCGGTTGGAGGCCGCAATTGGTGCGGTCTCCTTACTGTGCAGCAGGGTGTTTTCATCGCCCCGCAGGGAGTCGCCGCATTGTGGCTTTTCCGGAGTCGTGGCGTAGACGTTGAAGGACAGTCGGTTCCCGCGGTCCTCAGGCAGAATTTTGAGCGGTTCCACCTGACGTTCTGTAGGAAGAGGAGTTCCATTACTGAGCCATTCGATCGTGTAGCCAGCAGGCGCTGCTTCAGTCTTGTCGCAGCCCGAGAATTCTGCTGGAGCACCCATTCGAAGCTCTGACCCTACGTACGGCATTCCGATCAGGGAGACGATTCCATCCATATCAATGTGGTGGAGGGGGCGGGTATCTGCGGCCGCTGCAGGCGCAGCGCCGCCAGCAGCCACAGTGGTCACAGGCAGGGCAGCGATGACGCCGGGGCCCGTCAACGACAGCGCATGCATAGCGGCAAGAACTCGTTTGCTCAGTGATGAGGAGATCATTTAGGCCCATTCCTGGTAAGGGTCATGGTTGTTGCGGACCCATGCAGGCCCTCGGGTATCAACCTATCGGCAGACGTTCCGGGACGGCAGGATTAACGTGCCGCGAATGTGATGCTGGAAGGTGGCGGGAGCGTAACAGGTAGCGCGGCCGCGAATAGGGACGAAAGACGAGTACTGACTACTCGTGCACCAAGTTTGCATGTTGGTCTTTACTAAATGCAGCGGAACCCAAATAACTGCCAATGACCCCCCAACGCTTGGCGGTTGGTGCCCAAGGGTTCCGTCGGCCTGGACCGGACAACTGCAGCCAATGCAGATGTCCGGCCCTTAGCCAGGCCAAGACAACATTAGAAGCCGAAAGGTCCGAAGCGGGAGATCGCTACGCCAGCGGCAAGAATGGCCAAGGCCAGGTTAACGATGACGTTTGGCTTTTCGCCGCGCGCCCATGGGCTTCTTGAGGAAGGTGTGACTACGAACCGGCCGGGTGGTCATTATCCGCAAGGATTTCGCGGACCATGGGAACTACCCTGCTGCCGTAGAGTTCTACTGCTTTGAGCCGGTGGCTGATCGGCTGGGCTCCGGAAGTGAAGATGAGGTCGAACCGGCCAATCTCCATTGCGGCGACTGCCCGGGCGATCTTCTTGGCCACCGTCTCCGGGGATCCGATGTACATGGAGCCGTGCTCGATTTCCGCTTCAAAGTCTGAGCGGCGGACGGGGGGCCAGCCGCGGAGTGCTCCGATCCGATCACGGACTATTTTGTAGTGGGGCCAGAAGATCTCTTTGGCTTCGTTGTCCGTGTCGGCTATGAACCCGGGGGAGTGCATTCCTACAGGCCATGCTGTGGTGCCGAATTCTGCGGAAGCCCGCTTGTACAGATCAATGAAGGGCGTGAATCGCTCAGGCTGACCTCCAATGATGGCGAGCATCAAAGGGAAGCCATACTTTGCTGTCCGGACCACGGACGCGGGTGTGCCTCCGACGCCGACCCAGGTCTTGAGCCCGTGTTCGGTCTTCGGATAGACATCCGCGTCAACCAGCGGCGTGCGCGTGGAGCCGTTCCATGTGACGGGTTTCTCTTTCAGGAGTTGTGCGAAGAGCTCAATCTTTTCCTCAAAGAGTTTGTCGTAGTCCTTTAGGTCATAGCCGAAAAGCGGGAACGACTCCGTGAAGGAGCCTCTGCCCAAGATGACCTCGGCACGACCATTGGAAAGTGCATCAACGGTCGCAAACCGCTGGAAGACCCTCACCGGATCGTCCGAGCTGAGCACCGTAACGCCGGATCCAAGCCGGATACGGGAGGTAACAGTCGCCATCCCGGCCAGCACAGTTTCCGGGGACGACACCGAATATTCCGGGCGGTGGTGCTCGCCAACGGTGAAGACATCCACGCCGAGCTGATCAGCGATCACGGCCTCATCCACCAATTGCCGGATGGCCCGGGCGTGGCTCACTGGTATGCCTGCATCGTCCAGGGGGATATCACCGAAAGTATCCAAACCAAAGATCACGTGCTCACGGCCCTTAGCTAATTGATGCGTCAATTACCTAATTGACGCGTCAATCATCACCCGGTATTGTTGACATGTCAAGCGAGGGGAAAAATTGTGATGAAGCAAAGCAGCAACGGCGTCAGGCGGAGTCCAACTGCCGATGAGCTTGCTATTTGGCGTGAGTACGTGGAGACAAGTGAGGAAGTCAAGCAGGCGATGGCAGCAGGGCTCCAGGCCACCTCCGGCGTATCACCGGGGGATTACTCGGTGCTCCTGAGACTGAGCGAAGCGGAGGGGCATCGCCTCAGGTCCTCCGCCCTGGCTGAAGGAATTGGGTGGGAGCGGAGCAGGCTCTCCCATCATTTGGGGCGCATGGAGAGTCGGGGGCTCATCTGCAGGAAAAAGTCCAGTAACGACAGTCGCGGCGCCGTGGTGGAACTGACCGACGACGGCGCACGCACTTTCCGCGCGTCGTCTGCGCCACATCTTCGGCTCGTACGCGAGCTGTTCATAGACGCGCTCAGCACCGAAGAGCTGGACACCCTTGCCGAAATCGTCAAGCGACTGCGCCGACATCTGGAAGATGTCCTGGACGTCTCCGCTCCCGGAACCCCTGAGGCCTAACCTCAGAGTTAGCCACGGGAGGCACCTGCCGGCGTCGTGCATTTCCACCTGATTCAAGGCGATCTATCGCAAAACGTTGAGACCGACGCCAACAGGCGCCGGTCTCAACGGGGTATGTAGATAGGAGCGGGCTCGCGTTATGCGGTGGCGCGTCGCGCCACGTTGTAGAAGCGGATGTTCTCGTATTCTTCCAGGCCCTCGGCGCTTCCTTCGCGTCCGAGACCTGACTGCTTGACGCCTCCGAAGGGGGCGCCTGCGTTGGATGGGACGCCTTGGTTGATGCCGACGATCCCTGTCTGGAGACTGTCGGCGACGTTGAGGGCGCGGTCCAGGTTCTCGGTGAAGACGTAGCCGGCGAGTCCGAATTCTGTGGCGTTGGCGCGGTCGATTACTTCGGCCTCGGAGCTGAAGCGCTGTATCGCCGCGATGGGTCCGAAAATCTCGGACTGGGCGACGTCGGAATCTTCCGTAACGCCGTCCAGGACGGTCGGGGCGAAGAAGTTGCCTACGGAATCGTATCCGTGGCCGCCGGTGAGCAGGGTGGCGCCCAGAGCAACGGCGTTCTCGGTGTAGGAGTGCATTTGAGCGACAGCACGGTCATCGATCAGCGCGCCAAGCCCAGTCTGCTGTCCGAGGCCGCTTCCCACAGCGACCTGGGCGAAGCGTTCGGTGAGCGCTGCTACAAAGTCATCCGCTATTCCGTCCTGGACGTAAATCCGGTTGGCTCCAATGCAGGACTGGCCGCCGTTGCGGAGTTTTGCGGCAAACGTTCCATCCACTGCCCGCTGYAGATCGGCGTCGTTGAAGACGATGAGCGGAGCGTTGCCGCCAAGCTCCATTGAGCTTCGGAGAACATTCTGGGAGGCGAGCTTCAGGAGCTGACGGCCCACCGGCGTCGATCCTGTGAAGGATACCTTCCTGACCCTTGGATCGAGCAGGACGGCTTCGCTGAACGCCCCCGATTTTGAGGTGGTGATGACCTGGATCAGGTCTTCGGGAACCCCGGCTTCGACGGCGAGTTGTACGGCAAAGTACGTCGTGAGGGGAGTGAGGGTCGCGGGCTTGATGACTACGGGGCATCCTGCAGCCAGGGCGGGTGCGATTTTTCGGGTTGCCATCGCTAAAGGGAAATTCCATGGCGTGATCAGTACCGCCAGGCCGACGGGGGAGCGGCGTGTCAGGAGGCTAGCACCACCATCCGGCGTTTCGCGGAAGTTCCCTCCGGGACGCACGGCTTCCTCGGCGTACCAGCGAACGAAGTCGGTGCCGTATTTGACCTCGCCGCGTGCCTCTGCCAGCGGCTTGCCCATTTCGCGCGAAATCAGGTGAGCGAGATCCTCAGTGTGGGCCACGAGCTTGTCGTACCATGCATGAAGCACGTCCGCGCGATGGCGAAGACTGCTCTTGGACCAGGCCGCTCCAGCTTTGTCGGCCGTCGCAACAGCTTCCAGTGCGGCCTCGACATCGGCGTCGGGGACATGGGCTATGGTCTCACCTGTCGCAGGATCGTGGACTGCGATGCCCGAGCTGGGAAGGCTGATGGATTGAATGACGGCATCCGCGTGTTGGAGGTTGACGGGGTCTGCCGCAATCAGGGGAGTAGTGACGTCGGATATGAGGCTCATCGGTTCTCTCTTTAGTAGTGGGCTGCCTGAAGCCAATGTATCTACGACGAAAAGTAAATAAAAGCGAACCTTTTTGACGCGTATATGTAAGCGCTCCTTACATGTCGGTGGCGTGCAGCACTTGGGCTATCGCTTCCCTGACGGCGACAAGGGAAGCGCTGCGCTCAGAGCCGGACCGAACGAGGAACTGGATGCTGCGCTGTTGGTCGGCCGGCAACCAGGAACCAGGTGAAATGAGACTGCCTGCTTCGCGCACCACCATGTCAGGCAGGAAGGCAGCGGCGAGGCCTTGTTCAACCATGCGGAGGTGGAAAAGGAGATCCGAAGACACGTAGGCAATCACGGGTTCAATGCCTAGTTCACGGCAGACGCGCATTGCCCATTGTGACGAGGCCGTATGCGGCGGCTCTGCTGCCCAACGAAGCTCCTTTAGATCGTCAAAGCCAGCGAACTCCAGGCCATGGGGAAGGTAGCCGCGGATGGGGTCCTGGCCGATCACGGTGGTGTGCACTCCTCCGGGCGGCGCCACTGTTGTTCCAGGAAACGCATCGCTGACCACGGCATCGACCTGCCGCGAGATCAACTGGACGACTGCCTGCTCGGGATCCTCGCGTCGCAACCTGACGTCGAGACCGGGGAAATTTCGGGCCAACTCCGCCAGCGCAAGGGGCATCACGCTGCGGCTGATGGTGCTGAATGCCGCTATGGTCACAATCCCTTGAGGCCGCTCATGGGAGGTCGCAAGATCAGCCTCAGCGCGTTCCATCGCCGCCAATATTGCCTCCGTGTTGTGTACTAGTTCCTCGCCTGCCGGGGTGAGCCGGACGTTTCGCCCCACCCGTTCAAGAAGGACGACACCTGTTTCCTTCTCCAACAAGCTGAGCTGCTGCGAGATGGCGGAGTGGCTGTAGGAAAGTTCGCGGGCGGCGGCACTCATGCTGCCGTGCAGCTTGACTTCCCTGAGAAGGGTGAGGCGATGGAGGTCGAGCATGCTGGCACCTGTCTGATTGCTGTCGGTTGAGTTCAACGGCGCGCGATCCAGCGGTGTGACTGGGTGTGCTCCCCTCCAATCAAACCAGTTGGGGCGACATCCGAGGATACGGGTAGATGCGGCAGATCGAGATGCCGGTGTGCATGTGCCCCATGGGAATCGGGAACACCGCGGTGGACATTGGTTCGTTGTGTGGATGGATCCAGGTAGTGCCGCCTGCTGTCTCATCCCCGTTGAGTAAACGTCCGGGTCGGGCATCAGCCACCCCGGATATTTCCTGCACGGATTCCATGCCGATGTTCGATTCTCCGTCGATCGCGGTGAAAGCTATTTTGAATCCGCGGCCGATCGCCGCGAACTCATTTGATCCCAGCTGGCGGATGATCCCGTAAGCGCATGTGCCGATAGGGTCGGTTCCGATGGCAGTCATCCGCGTTACAGTCATTCGAACAGTCGAAAAGACGAGGTCGATCTGCGGCTGCTGATCAGTGAGGAAGAACCCGCGCTGTTGGCCAGCGGAGTACACGGTGTCGCTAAGTAGATGATCGGCGCGGGCGAGGAGATCGTAGGCGTCAGCAAGTGCTTGGAGATCCTCGGCGCTGCCGGAATCAACGCCGAATGGTGATACGCCGAGGGCGCCGAATTCTCCGATGGCTTCAAAGATATGCCCGACTCCAGTAATGTCGCGCCGCATTTCCGGGATGAACAGTCCCTTGGATGCGGCAACGTAGTTGCCGAAGATTGTCCTGCTGTCTCCGAAATAGAAATCGGGCGCCAGCAGATCGATGGAGGGCGCGCACGCCTGCCAGATATCGGCGACGTGGGGGAGCGGCCCACCACTTGGATAGATGCCTGGCCGCTGGCCTCCAGCAACAGCGAAACCCGGAAGGTCGACGTCGATATCGCTGTCCAGCCACGTGTTCACAAATAGGGGAAGTGCCGAGTGCTGCCGGCCGGCATGTGCGACACGTTCGATGTGGGTTGCGATCCCGTACGCCATGAAGGCCTCGTCAGAGCGGTCGGGAGAGGGAAGTACTTCCGGCCACACGGTGATATTGGCGCCCAGTGCTTCTCGTGGCCGGTTTGCCAGGGCATCAACCACAGGCTGCGGCACTGGTTTGGTGAATGCAGCATTGGCTGGATGGGAATGATCCCGCGGAGCTCCAAGAAGGCCGACCTCGTTCTCCACCTGCACCATGAGGACGGTTCTCTGCTCGCCGTCGATCATCTCGACGTGCCGCATCAGAGCGGCAAACGCCGTGGCATCCAATGGCTCCTCTGTGAAGGGAGAAAGGGTGTCAGTGAGACGCCCATCCTCCAGAACGCATCGCGTAAAGCGCGTCCAGTCCCTCTTTACCCAGGCAGGAGCATAGGTGGAGGCCCCATTCTTCCAAGCCCCGAACCAGAGGATGATCAAACGCAATCCAACACCGCGGGCCGACTCAATCAAGTGTGTAACTTGGGCCAGTTCAAAGGTGCCTTCAGTGGGCTCGACGGTCTCCCACGACACCGGTGCCAGGACTGTATTCGCGCCAACCGTGAGGGCTGACTCCAGTCCATTCCGGAACGCTTCAGGGGACGAACTGGACGAGTTATGCAGTTCGACGCCTCGGACCAGAAAGGGCGAGCCATCGACGATGAGTCGTGCCCGTCCAGTTGATCTTTCGAGCGTGGGAACATGCGTCGAATTCAACTTCATTTCGAGAAGTACTTCGGTTGACACGATTTGGACCTCCATTGGTTAAAATGTGGCAAGTGCACGGTTTTAGAGTAGCAGGGCAAAGGAACTTTTCTCAAAATGTAGCGCATGCACTGTTTTTGAGCTATCGTCTTCCTTGTCGGACGTTCGTCCCCATGCAAAGGAGCATCCTAAATGGCAATAACTTCCTCAGCCCCAGGCCAGTCTCAGGACACTGTGCCGGCCGCACGACTAGGGCGCCTCGGGCCACTACTCTTCTTGGCGCACGCTGGCTGGATGCTACCGTTCAGTGCTGCTGGGGCCCTTATCCCCGCCCTGATGGCCCAGATTGATCCCGATCAAAAGGTTGCACTCTATGCCACGCTGGCAGCGGCCGGTTCGATCGCCAGCATGATAGCGACCATCGTTTTCGGTGCCTTGTCTGATCGGACACGTACCCGTTTCGGACGGCGAAATCCCTGGATTGCAAGCGGTGGAATCGTGCTCGGCCTTGCCGCCACGATGATGTCGTTCACGAGCGAGTTTGCCATCCTGGTCGTTCTCTGGGTTGTTCTTCAGATCGGGCTTGCTGTCGTCCTCGYTCCGCTGTTCGCCGTGCTGCCCGAACGAGTGAGCGCCAAGAACCTTGGAAAGGCCTCCACCCTCATCGGACTCGGTCAGCTGCTGGCGCAGAGTCTGGGCGCGATCGTTGGTGGCGCTTACATCACGATGCCGAGGGAGGGACTCCGTTGGCTGCCGTGGCTCATAGCCGTGGCAATGATCATCTTTGTCCTCCTCTCGCGTGAGAAGGACAACCGCGACGTCGCACGCGAACCCCTGTCTCTTGGCGCACTGTTGCGCGGCTTCGTTCCGCCAAGGGACAGGGATTTCCTGCTCGCCCTTATCGGCCGCTTCCTTCTTCTCCTGTCGTTCATGATGGTCTTGCTGTACCAGCTCTTCGTCCTCACGGACTACATCGGACTGGATATTGCTGAGGCGGGCGGCGTGATCGGGACCGGCGGAGTGATCATGGCCATCTCTTCAGGAATCGCCACGCTGATCTCGGGCCCGCTCTCGGATAGGATCAAGCGACGCAAACCAATCGTGATCGTCGCTTCGCTGGTTTTTGCCGCAGCCGAACTTCCACTTGTTTTTGCCGCCGACCTTAGTGCCTTCTACCTGTTCCTCGCTGTCGGTGGTTTCGCCTACGGAATGTATATCGCCGTTGACCAGGCGCTGCTCGCTGAAGTTCTCCCGGACGCCGAGAACCAAGGCAAGGACATGGGCATCCTGAACATTGCCAATACTGGACCCCAGATCATTGCCCCGATCGTCGCCGGGATAGTCGTATCGATCGCAGGATTCCAACTGGTGTTCGGGATGGCGGTTGCGCTAGCGGTTCTGGCAGCGGTGGTGCTGGTTCCGATTCGCCGCGTCCGATGACGGTAGACGGGGGGTCTGCCACCTGGTTGACCCCCCGGTCCGCGTAGCATTGCCACGTGACTACATCCGCTACGCCGACCCCCAAAAGAGCTACGCGCGGCAGCTACGCGAAAACGGAAGCCCGCCGGCGGCAAATCATCGAAGCCGCCACCGTTGAGTTCGCCACCCGCGGTTACACAGGTGGCTCTCTCCGGGAAATCGCAAAGGCCCTTTCGTTAAGCTTCACAGGCTTGATGCACCATTTTCCGAGCAAGGAACTGCTCCTCGAAGCCGTGCTTGAGCACGCGGACCAGTTAGCTGCCAGCGAGTTCGAACGCCGTCGACTTGCCGACGGTCTCCTCGAAGCGATCCTTTGGCTGGCTGAATATAACCTTGGGCATCCTCAGCTACTACGTCTCTTGGCCGTCCTCAGTGCAGAGGCATCGTCGCCGGGGCACCCTGCGCACGGATGGTTCACAACCCGTTATACAAACCTCCGGCAGGCCTTCACCGCTCACATTCGCGAGGATCAAGCTAAGGGACTCATCGATACAAGCTGTAACGCTGAGCTCGCCGCTGCCTCCATCGTGGCCAGCTGGGACGGGACCCAGCTTCAGTGGCTCATCGATCCAAGCTTTGACATGATGCCCGCCTTTAGCCACTCAATCCGGACCGCGCTGCGCGGCATGGCGTAAAGCCCATCACAAGGTATTCCCGGATTGGTCAGCCCGTGGTTCCGGTGTCATCATGAGCCGAGCCGACGGGTTTGGACTCCGGGGATCCGCGTTGGCGAAGGTAAATCGACAGGACCACCATGGATCCGACCGCAAGGAACTCCGACTGCCAGTTCTGCAGGGTACGGTTCCAAAAGTCAGGGGACACCAGGTATTCAGCCCATGACAGGGGCTCTTGGAAGTTGCGCAGTTGCTCTTCGTTGAAGGCGACGTGACCTGCGATGGACTGGACCAGCCACGACAGGATAAAAATCAATCCCATGGTTCCAGCAAGTGAGTTTGAGAAAACGGTGAGGCGCCAACCTTTGGCCTTGGCCCATGCGGGGGACTTGGCATTGGCATGCTCGCCAACGAGTTGTTCTTGGTCGGATTCCAGGCCGGGTTTGTCCAGCTCTTTTGATTCCGGCGAGCCCTTCTGAAGCAGCCAGATGGTGGCTGTGATGTAAAGGAGAAACTGCAGGTACTCCGACTGCCAGTTTTCTGACACGTCAACGGCGAAGCTGGAAGAAGTGATGTATTGGGTGAAACTGATTTCCTCAAGGCCGGCAGTGAGTTGACCTTCGTTGAAGACGGCCTGTCCAGTAATGGCTTGACCCGCCAAGGCCAGGATGAAGATCAGACCGAAAAATAGACTCAGTCCGTTGTTCCTCAAAGCTGTTCTCACGTCGCCCCCTATCCGTGAACCAGTCCAACGGCGGCCATGTAGGCAAGCCCGCCGAAGATGAGAATGAGATAGAGAGTAAAGACCACACGCATTGCTATCTGCCTCCTACTTCACAGGAATAGGGGGTTTCCTCCCTCGGCGTGCATCCGGCAGCAGTCACACGCCAACTTGAGCCGGAAACAGCCACGAAAACCGCATCCCCCTCGAACTCCACCAACGCTTCCCGGCCATAGGCTTCGGTTTTGACCACTTGGCCGGGGACTCGAAGATGTACGGACGCCAGGTGGGTCTGGCAGTCATCACCATTCTGCTCGTCTGACTTTTCCCGGACTGTTGGCTGGAGCAAATCGCATGCAGCAGCCCAGTTTGATGCATCCACGGCATGATGGAAATCCTCGGCGACCTTCGTTGCGCCGGCAGTGTCTATGGCGCAGCCTGTTGCAGTCAGAAGGAGAAGGGTGGCGGCAGTGGCGGGGAATATTCTGCGCATGGGGCCCAGCCTAAGAGACTGGGCCAGCCAACCGTAGCTTCGACATGCGCCCATGCGTTCCTCCCCGCCACCGACACTAAGCAACCTGATGATCTGGTATGGCTTCAGTGTAAACCAAGGGACTGCTTAGCTACTCGTGGTGAAGGAACTCCACTTCTGCCAGGTTGGTGTTGCCGCCGTGTTCGTCAAGCACCCTGACCTGGGCGTAGTCGGCCCGCTGGGGAAGGCTGAAGGCGTACCAGTCGGCCGCAGACATGCCAGTAATGGTCAGGAATGTCTGCCATGTGGCCCCGCCATCGTTGGACCCCTGGACAACAGTTCCATTTCCGCGGGCCACATAGCCGGTTCGCGGGTACACGCGGACGATGTCGGCGGTAATGCGTGTCGCGTCGGTGGGCTTTACCGTTACCCAGCCGTTCGCCGTCGTGGTGTCCGTGTACGTGGTGGTGTTGTGGTCGAACATCTTCCAGCCGTTCTCTTGTGTGGTGCCTGTTCCGGGCCATGCCCGGGTGGAGGCGTTCACCCAGCCTTGAACCACCGGAACCCGCTGTATTGCGGTGTTCCACAGGGCAAGCCGGCTGTTATCGGTGGTGGCTGTGAGTGTTGTCCCGGTCTTACCAGAGGCAGTCTGATAGTCCACGGTGAACTGCACGTCACGGCCATATCCGACGTCGTTGGGCAGCTCCGCGGTGGCCTTCCAGTTGATCCCGTCGGCAGATGTGGCGACGGCAGCTTGTCCCTCGACGAGGACCTTCAGTTCGGACAGTGGCTCATTTGCGACGGCGTTGAACGTGACCGTGTCCCCGTTGGTCGCCAGACTCTTGTCCGGGTTGGAGGTGGAGATGGACAGGGAGGAAACAGCCATTGCCATCTCGTGCCGTTCCCCGTGGATATGGAACTCGCCGAAGGAGGAGATGCCAGGGTATGCGGGATCAGTAGCAACGCCGGGGTGATCCACCTGGACTTTGAAGTAGCGGAACGTCTGCCCCACGGCGTCGGCGCGCACGGGGATGGTTTCCATCGCGAACCCACTGGCCGTTGTGTCGGTCGTTTCACGCTCGGTCAACAGGGTCCAGGTTCGTCCGTCACGGGAGCCGTAGACGTTTGCGCCTTGGGAACGATTGGCGAAGTTGTACCGGGCCTGAAGCCCGAACGAACTCGCTGAAACCTGGAAGCCCTGTCCGAAGTCGACGGTAAACGGCGCGCGCAGGTCTCCAGTGGTGGTGTCAAAGCTTCCGTCCAACAGGTTCCTGGGCTGAACGCTTGCCGGGTCAGTGGTGACGAGTCCGCGGTAGTCGATGGATCCGTCGCTCGCCAGCCGGGGTGTCAGGAGTTTGAGTGCCTTGACAGCATCCTGGAGACGAACGAGCTGATCGAGGAAGCCGGCGTCGTCGGCCGCGTCCAAGGCGGAGCGGACCTCGGCCCGAACCTTTTCAAAGGCCGAAAAGGACGGCGTTTCATAAACGGCATTCGGATCGAAACCCGCTAACGCGGTGTCGACGGCGGCCTGCCGGTTCGCTRCAATGATCACTTTTGCCGGACGCGTCGCCACGGAGATACCGTCATCTGCAGTGACCTGGAACGAGTATTCGCCGACCGCTGCGATGGGCGCAGCCCACGTAAGCTGGCCAGTTGCGGGATCCAGCCCGACACCCGACGGCAGCCCTACAGCGGAGTACTGGAGTGCATCGCCACCAGCATCGGTTGCAGCGAGCGAGTGTGAGAGTTCCGCTCCCGCCAGGCCGATGAGCGCTGTTGTGGTGTCCTGGGGAAACTGCGGGACAGTCAATTGTGTCTTGGCCTCGAGGTTCACATAGTCAAAGTCGACTTGTGTATCCTCCCGTGGGCTCATAACCGTGAAGTAGGCCAGGTTTTCGCCACCAAGGCTAACGCCCGTTAACTTCTCGGCGTCAACGTCATAGGTAACGTAACGCCACTGACCATGGGTATCAGGAAGAGGGACGGATAAGCGGTTTGCCGGGTCCTTACCGATGGCCAGGGTCGCCGGCCCGTTGGTTCGGAACTGGACACCCACGGGACTGTATCCGCTTCGGCCAACGTACATCAGGGTCCGCACTGCGATCGTGCGGCCTTTGCCTGTCGCGTTGACCTGAACATAGGTTCGTCCGTCTTCACTTAGGACCTTGAGCTTCTTACCGTCCGTTGCCGAGCTGCGCGTCTCCATCTGTACCTTGGCATCCGTGGCTACGGGGCGGGCCTGGCCGGCGACGGATGGCGGCAGGGACAGCCAGAACTCGGGGCTGTAGTCGGGGTTGCTTTCCCAGGAGTTGTAGGCGCCGACGCCCCAGAAGAACTTTGGTCCGTCCGCCTTGGCGTGCAGTTCGGCGACATAGGGCGCCTCACGTTCAACATCCACGCCGAGCTGGTACTTGTAGACGTTGTAGAGCTCGTCAACGGGGTTATAGATGCGGCCGCGGTATGCCTCCGAGAGTCGGCCCGGTCCGCCGGTGGTATCGATCCAGGGAGTGTCGTAGCCGAGCATGTAACCAGTGAAAGCGTTCGCGGCCATGAGCAGGCGGTTACCAAGGAATTTGTAGGGCGAGACTGCATTGGGTGCGTTGGAGACTGTGCCGGCAGACGGATCCACTTTCGTCCCCTGGATTGTCAGGAAGCGCGCGATTGCCCCTGTGGTGTTGATGCCGTCCCAGGCGTGGGCTTGGTCGCGGCCCATCTCCTGGTGCTGAACGAAGGAATAGCCATAGGGATTCAAGGGATCATCGGCCGATATGAGGGGGAACTGGGCTGCGATGGAACCGTTCTGCTCCGGACGGGACGTGGAAGCGTTGACCGTGTACCATTCGACGGCCTCGGAATAGCGGTCCCGGTTTCCGGTGAAGATGTATCCCGCGATGGAACCGACCAAGGGATAGGTGTGTTGATTCAGGTAGCGCCAGTTCGTGTGCAGGAAAGTTTCCGTCATCGGCACGATGAGATTGCTGCTGAGTTTGCTCGTGTCCTGGTCATGCCAGCCCAGGTCATAGGCCGTGTAGCCGTCCGGAACACTGGTGGATCGGAAAATTTCGGCTGCCGCGACAAGCCTGTACAGCGGGACGCCGGAGTGGATGTGCGCATCCGGATAGTAGACGTACTTCGAGGGGTCCATATTGCTCCACGTCCGGATAATCCGCATACCGTTTTCCCAGTACACCGGATCGCCGGTAATGACGTAGAGGGTGGCCTGCGTATAGGCCCCGAACGCGTCCCGGATGAGTTTGCTCTGTACCCCTTGGGAGTTGAAGGCAGTGGTGCCCGGCTGGTCAATGATGCTGCTGGAATTTGAGGAGCGGAAATCGCGCGCTGCGAATGGTGTCTCTGCCATGGCAGCGTAGTAGCTCTTCCACGGTTCCGTGCCCGCCTTAACCATGGAGCGGGCGTTGCGCAGGCTATCGGCGCTCACACCAATTCCAGGGTGGACGAAGCCACTCGCGTCCACGCTTTCGGTAATAGTCACCTCCTGCCCGGAATCCGCAATGGCCGGGGCCGCGCTGCCAAAGACGGGGATGCCTCCAGCCGGCGCAATGAGGGCGACGGCGGCGCCAAGCGCAAGCACGCGGGCCCACCGCCTTACAGTTTGAGGATGCTTCATCGGTCCTCCTGGATCGATAAGTAATGAGAGTGAGTGGTGCAGTTCTGGCGTGGACATTTCGCCTGCCGCCTGGGGTAGGCCCAGCGGACACGAAAGGGCCAGACGGGGGTATTCGCAGACGAGCCGAATTGCGTGTGGCTCGGGACATCGGGCGGATCGGAAAGGTCTTCACCACCGTTCCGGCGGCAGTCAGCCTGCCGCAACGGGTCGAATGTCGGCAAGCTTAGCTGGGGAGAGTCATTCAGGCAAACGTTTTCCTCAAGCCGCACTGATGGCATCCCGGAGATCCCCGAGTCGCCTTTACGCCGACTACGGGCAGCCTCTTGACAGCCCGTGATTCACGCCGCAGGATAGGGGATAACGTTTTCCTCGCTATCCCTTCCACCCTCCGCCAGTACGGAAACATGCCACGGTGGCATCGTCTCCCATCACTGTGAGTCCCACCTTCTAGAGTCAAGGGAGTGTGCCATGCAACAGCGCATGACCGCCCACAACGAGAACACCGCGGATTATGCGGTCTCTGTTCCTAAAGCACGCGCCAAGCTTTCACGAAAACACCGCAGCCGGGGTTCCGGTGTCCTGCTGCTTCTGGCGGCGCCGGGAATCGCCTGGTTCCTGATTTTTGCCTATGCACCCATGGCCGGCCTGATCGTCGCCTTCAAGAATTTCGATGTCAGCAAAGGCATTTTCAACAGCCCTTGGAGCGGACTGGATAACTTCAAATACTTCATCGAAAGCGGTGATGCTCCCGCCATTGTGCTGAACACTCTTGTCCTCAATGTTCTCTTCCTCGCGGCAACCTTGGGAGCTGGCCTCGCCCTGGCCATCATGCTCAACGAACTGCGCGCCCGGGTGTTCAAGAAGTTCATGCAGTCCGCGATCTTTTTCCCTTACTTCGTGTCCCCGATAGTGATCAGCATCATCCTTCAAGTCATACTTGCCGGCGCAGGCGGCCACGGGGGAGCGGTCAATGACGCGCTGGGACTGTTCAACCTTCCTCAGATCAGTTGGTACACAGAACCAGGTCCCTGGCCTTGGATCCTTACCATCGTGAAAGTCTGGCAGCTGGGCGGCTACATGTCGGTCATTTTCCTGGCAGCCATTACCTCCATCCCCGAGGACGTCTACGAGGCGGCAATGCTCGACGGCGCCACCCGGGCACGGATGGCATTGTCCATTACGATGCCACTTCTGAAGCCGACGGCCGCCATCTTGATCGTGCTTGGTGTGGGAAGGATCTTCTACGGCGACTTCGGCACGATCTTCGCCATCATCGGCGACAACGGCACCCTCTTCTCTACCACTGACGTCATTGACACGTACGTTTTCCGTTCCCTCAGGACCATCGGTGACTTCGGTACTACGGCTGCGATTGGCCTCTTCCAGTCCGTTGTTGGATTCATCCTCGTCACGGCGGCAGTGCTTATTCAGCGCCGCTACTCGAAAGAAAGCAGCATCCTGTGAGCACCTCCACATCACCGGCCGTGACAGCAGATGACAATCCTTCAGAGGCCAGCGTAAGCGCACCCAAAGGGCCGTTCTCCCGGGCAGCAAAACTGACCAAGGTTTCGCATGGCAAAGGACCCAAAAAGACCAGGCTTGAGCCCTTCACGGCAGTTAGTTATGTGGGTGTTACAGTCTTTGGCCTCTTTGCCCTGATCCCGTTGTGGATGATCGTTGCAGGCTCTTTGACGGAAGAGTCCACTCTTGCCCGCAGCGGCTACAGCTTTTTTCCCGAACCATTTTCGTTGGATGCGTACGTTGCCATTTTCAGCGGTACGGCCCTCTTCCAAGGCTATGCGGCCACGTTGTTCATCACTGTGGTGGGCACCGCGCTGTCCCTGTGTGCCACGGCGTCGTTGTCCTGGGTCATTGCCCGCCGGATGCCCCGGATCAGCCGGCCGCTGACGGTCTTCGCCTACCTTCCCATGCTCTTCTCAGGTGGTCTGGTGCCCCTGTATCTGCTGGTAACGCAGGTGCTGCAGCTCCAGAACAGCTGGTTCGCCGTCATTCTTCCGCACATGATGGCCCCATTCCTGGTCTTCGTAGCGGTCAGCTTTTTTCGTCAGCTCCCCGAAGAAATCCTTGATTCCGCGAAGGTAGATGGCGCGGGCGAACTCAGGGTCTTCTTTGAAATCGTCCTCCCCTTGTCGAAGCCCATCCTGGCTGTCATTGGCCTGTTCTATGCCGTGTCCTACTGGAACGAGTGGTTCACGGCCATGCTCTTCATCTCGGATCCCGAGAAATATCCGTTGCAGCTGATGCTGCAGAACCTCATCGCCAACGTCACCAACGCCGCGATGCTGCCCGGATCCGGCTCGGTGGCCCCTATTTACCAGCTCCGTCTGGCACTGACCGTGGTAACCATCGGTCCCATCCTCCTGGCGTATCCGTTCGCGCAGCGTTACTTCGTCAAAGGCCTCACGCTTGGCGCCACCAAAGGCTAGTCGCTCCGCAAACACCAGCTCTTCGTTCCAGTCTCCAGCCCCAAAACTCTTTAGCCCCACAAAGTGTCTGGCCCACGATGCCAGCGTACAAAGGAGTGCAGCACATGATCCCCAACTCATCAGTTTCCCGGCGCGGTTTCCTTGGTCTGGCCGGTGGACTTGGAGCAGCGGCAGCGCTTGCCGGCTGCGGTACATCAGGATCGTCCTCCACGGGCGGCGCCGTCACGGGCACGTCGGTGGCAGTCCTGCCCAGCACTGCTCCGGCCACGTGGAATGCTGTCCTGGCAAAGGTGAACAGCAAGCTCAAAAGTGATCTCGGCTTCGACTTGGACGCGCAGTTCATTAACTGGTCCAACTACCAGCAGCAGTCCCTGCTCAAGTTCACGGCGGGAGAGAAATTCGATTCTGCCCTGCAGGCGCTTTGGCTGAACATGGCGCAACTACAGCAGAGCGGGTCCCTGGCGGATCTCACCAATGAGGTGGCCAAATACAAGAACCTCAGTGCAACACTGCCCAAGAAACTGTTGGACTCAAACAGCTGGGACGGGAAGCTCTGGGGGATCCCGCAGGTCAACAGTGCAGCCCGCGTCCAACACTTCGTCATTCGTCAGGACATTGCCGACTCCGTTGGTTTCTCCACGATCGCAGACTTTGACCAGCTCGAGCAGTTCTTCTACGCCGTGAAGCAGAAAAACGATGGCACGGTTGCTTATGGAGCGGCTTCCAACAGTGGTTATCTTCACGCGCTCCCCGTTCCCACGGGAATGTTCAATGCCTCCTCATGGGAGAACCCGGACACGATCGCCCGCGCCTTCAGCGGAAAGGGTATGTTCTTCCTGCTCGCCAAGGACGCGGCCAAAACGGGGTCCTCAGCGCCCAAGGCCTTTTGGGACGACGAAGGCATCGTGGATACCCTGCACCGGATCCGCAAGTACTACAACGACGGAATCATCAACGCCGATGCGCTGAACACCGATGCAGCAACCCTGAAGAGCCAATGGATCGCCGGTAAGTACGCAGCTGGATGGGCCATGACCGATGGCACCGCGAGCAACTCACTCAGCACCCTGCAAAAGGCCGTTCCCAAGGCAGCGTTGGCCAATATCATGCCCCTCACAGGTGGCTTGTCCGCAAAACCCAACCAAACATTCCAGGCCGACAATCTCGTCGTGGTCAATTCCAAGGGCGGCAATCTGGACCGGACCATGCAGCTTCAGGACTGGCTCTCCATCAAGGAAAACCACGACCTCATCACGTATGGGATTGAAGGCACTGACTGGGAACCTGCAGACGGGAACAAATTCAAGCCCCTGAACGACTACGCGTTTCCGGGTTACGCGCTGTCCTGGCGGTCCAGCCTGGAGCGGAAATCGATGTCCATCAGTCCCACGGAAGAGAAGATCTTCGACTGGGCACAGAACTTCGACAACTTCACTCTTGACCCCTTTGCTTCCTTCATCCCGGACACCACACCCGTGAAACAGCAGGTGGCGGCGATGTCCAACGTCATCACGCAGTTCGCCAACCCACTCTTCTACGGTGTGGTGGATGTAGACGATCAATTGGACAAGCTGAAAAAAGCAGCCGACGGTGCCGGTGTCGCGAAATTGCAGGAAGAGATGGAAAAGCAAGCCAACGCCCATCTCAAAAAGCAAGCCTGACCCTGCCTGAATAACTGACAAAGAGAAAGGTTCCTGATGCTGTCATACCGGTTGGCGCTGCCCGAGTCACCGGCCACTGCCGTCGTCATCGCCATCCACGGCCTGATGGAGTCTGCAGAGTGCCTCGAAGCTGCCCGTCCGCACTGGATTTCCCGGCAATGGGCAGTCCTGACAATGGATCTTCGCGGGCATGGCAGTTCGCCCCGCTGGTCAGAACAAGAGCTTCGGGAACACCCTGGGGATGTCATGGTCAGGGATGTCCTGGACCTCCTCGAGTTGGAGGAACTGCAGGACGTGGCACAGCTCCCGGCTCTTTACTATGGGCACTCTGCCGGCGGTGGCGTTGCAGCCGCCGTTGCCGCCAGCGCGTTGAAAAGGCCACCTGCCGATTTTCGCCCGGCGGGTGTCCTCCTCGAGGATCCATTCTGGCGGCTACCAGTGACGACGCTGCAGGACCGTGATGTTGCAGAAGCCGCCTACGCTCACCTCGTTGACGTTCAATCCCGCACGCCGGAAGAACGTGTGCAGATGAGGAGACGCGAGTGGCCCAACTGGAGCGAGGCCGAGATTCAGCGCAGTTGCAAGGCGCAGGAGGATTGCGACACAAACCTGGTGCGCAACGGCAACGTCATTCCAAGCACGCCATGGCCGGAGTTGCTGGCGTCATTCACGGCATCCGACGTTCCTACGCTGATTATCACTGGCACCGTCAGAACCGGGATCACGCCGCGGCACCAGCAGATCGCCCGAACCGCAGGCGCCGCGATTGAGGTATTCGACGGCGCGTCCCACTTCATCCGGCGCGATATGGAATACAGATTCATGGACACCGCAACCAACTTTTTCACGAAATCCCTGGAGGGGAAGGGCAAGCAACGGGCAAAGCCCGTCGCCATGGCAGTCATGGCACCGCCTGAACTCTTCTCCAAGCTTTTCTCGAATGCCGCGATGAGCACGTTGGACCGGTTGGTGGACCTTCCCGGACCGGTTTTCAAAGACTTCTCGACGCCGGGCGCCCAGGCAGCACTTGCCGACGTCGAAGTCCTCATTACCGGCTGGGGATGCCCGAAAATCGATGGGGACGTCCTTTCCGCAGCCCCCAAGCTGCGTGCCATCATCCATGCCGGTGGGGTCATCGCGGGAAACATAGGGCCGATTCCCGCAGGCAGGAAAATTGTGGGTTCCAATGCTGGTGAGGCGAATGGACGTCCCGTCGCCGAGTACACGCTGGCCATGATCCTGCTCGCCAACAAACAAGCTTTCGAAAGCGCCCGCATGTATGGGGAACGCCGTGGGCCGATAGACCGTGAACAGGAATTTCCCCGGGCGGGAAACTACGAGAAAACCGTGGGTCTGGTGGGAGCTTCCCGCATCGGCCGCCAGGTTGCCAAGCTGCTGCGGCCGTTCGATCTCGACGTAGTTATTCATGACCCCTATCTGGACGAGGCAGAAGCAGCCGCCTTGGGCGTGACGTTGCTGCCATTGCAGGAACTGATGACCCGGAGCGACATTGTCTCCCTGCATGTTCCCGTCACGCCGGAAACCACAGCGATGATCGGGGCGTCCGAACTGGCGTCAATGAAGGATGGCGCCACGCTCATTAATACGGCGAGAGGCGAGGTCCTGGACCAGGCAGCCCTCGAAAAAGAGCTGGCCAGCGGACGGATCAACGCGATCCTCGATGTGGCAGTGCCAGACGTGCTGCCCCCGGAACATCCTTTTTACGAGCTGCCCAACGTCATGCTCACGCCGCACATCGCTGGTTCCATGGGCACCGAACTGCTCCGCATGGGGGACCACGTGGTGRCCGAAATGGAACGGTACGTCAAGGGCCAGCCGTTCGCCTACCCCGAAGAGCTTTCCTAGCATGGAGAAATTAGTGACCCCCATTAGCAACCCTGTCCTGCCAGGGTTCTCGCCAGATCCGTCCCTTATCCGTGTAGGTGAGTGGTTCTACCTGGCCAACAGCTCCTTCGAGTGGTACCCAATTGTCCCGATCCACCGCTCCCGGGACCTGAAAACCTGGGAGTTTGCCGGCTCGTTCAGCGGCCCGGACGCGGTTCTGGAACTCAGGGGACTGGGGGATTCGGCAGGTGTCTGGGCGCCCTCGTTGAGTTGGTCTGATGGCCTTTTTTGGCTGGTCTTTACCGTGGTCCGGAGTTTCGGGGGACCACACAAAGACATGGACACCTACATCACACGTGCGGCCGACGTCGCCGGTCCTTGGTCAGCCCCTGCCCGTGTGACCACCACGGGTTTTGATCCATCCATCTTTCATCACGAGGGCCGCCACTGGCTATTGAACATGGAATGGGACCACAGGCCAACCGGGCGCGGAGGTTTCGCCGGCATCAACCTCCAGGAGCTGAACGCAACCGGGACAGCGACCATTGGCGAGCCTCGCATCATTCATCGTCGTGCCGAGCTCATCGAGGGACCCAATCTCTACTTCTTCAAGGACCGCTTCTACCTCATGCTCGCCGAGGGCGGAACGGGTCAGAACCATGGCATCGCCATGATGCGTTCCGGTTCTCTTTTCGGCCCTTATGAACCGGATCCGCACGGTCCGGTGCTGACCTCCCGCGACGATCCCACCCACATGCTGCAAAAGGCCGGGCACGGTGAAATCGCCGTCGCTGAGGATGGGACCCTTTTCCTGGCACATTTGGCTAGCCGGTGGGCTGAAAAGGACGGCAAGCATTATTCCATTCTCGGACGCGAGACGTGCATTCAGCGGATGCGGTTTACTGACGACGGCTGGTTGCGCCAGAATCAGGATGGCTGGCATCCGTCGCTGACGGTGGAAGGTCCAAAACCAACGTTCGACGGCGCCGCTCCGGTTTCGACGTCGATGCCGGCCGCTCGGGCTGCTGATACCAGCACCGTTGGCGGGTTCGCCACAGAAGCGGTGACCAATGATGGCCACCTGACTCTGGGTTGGCCCTGGAGTTCCCTGAGGCATCCCGTCTCATCACAGTGGGCCAGCCTTTCGGAACGGCCTGGATGGCTTCGCCTCAAGGGCCGATACAGCACGGACTCGGTCCTGGAGCAGTCACTGGTGGCGCGCCGCTTGACCAGCGGCAGCCTGAGGGCGGGGGTGACCGTTGAAGCGCAACCAACCAATTTCACTCAAAGCGCCGGACTCATTTTCTACTACAACACCTCAAGTTACTTCTACCTCAGGACGACCGTACGGGAAGCCGGGGGAGAACTGCTTGATGGCGACGCACCAACTGAGCAGATTCTCGAAGTGTTCGAGAAAGACCCGTATAAGGGCCTGCATTCCTTCGGGTCCGTTATGGTGGAATCGAGCTTTCCCCTCCGTTTGGAAGCCACTCTTGACGGCGGACGTTTGCAATTCTTCTGGTCCGACCTGGGTAAACCGCTGCAACGGATTGGGCCCGAACTCAATGCCCTCCAATTGTCCGATGATCATGGGGACACATTGCGGTTCACTGGGGCCTTCGTCGGCGTCGCCGCACAGGACCTGCGCGACCAGAGCTTTACTGCCGACTTCACGGACTTTCAGTTCCAGCCACTGGCAGGGCAGTAAGGCCCATGAGCGAGAGCCCTAAGAAGCAGACCCCCACGCATCAGAAACCTCCCGTCCTCGGGGATGTCGCGAAGGCTGCCGGCGTTTCCGTTCCAACGGTTTCCCGTGTCTTGACGAGCAGCAAGTACGTTGCCCCCAGCCTCCGGACCCGGGTACTGAAAGCAGTCAATGACCTCGGCTATCGTCCCAACGTGGCCGCTCGAGCCACAAGGTCCGGAAAGCGTTCCATGGTGGCGGTTCTGACGGGCGCTACGTCCAATTATGGATACGCCCAAACCATTGAAGGCATTGAGAGAGCTGCACGCCAAGCGGGCATGTCAATCATCATCGCGGTCGTGGAATCCGATGCCGAAGAAGCAGTCAACGCCGCAATCGACCTCGTCCTCTCCCAACCCGTGGCCGGCGTAGTGATCCTCGAATTCGATCGCCCCGGACTTGCTGCCGTCCAGGCTTTTCCGCGCTCCATTCCCATGGTGGTGGCCGGCGGAGGAACACCCCGTTCCACCAGAACCACCAGCGCTCTGCTCGATGAACATGGTGCCGGGAAGGATGCTACCGACCACCTTCTTTCGCTGGGGCATCGGACAGTGCACCACATAGCAGTTCCCACCATGGGCAAGCAGTCCGGCCGAACAGAGGGTTGGAAGGCAGCTTTGACAGCAGCGGGGATTCCTCTTCCCCGCATTCTGCACGCTACCTGGGAGCCTTCCAGCGGCTACAGCGTGGGCCGGAAACTCGCCGCCCAAAGTGATGTTACGGCTGTGTTCTGCGGGAATGATGACGTGGCGATTGGCGTCATCAAGGCATTCGTGGAATCCGGCAGGCGCATTCCCGAGGATGTTTCCGTGGTGGGCTTTGACGACCAGCCGCATGTGGCCATGTGGCGCCCAGCTCTAACCACCATCCGGCAGGACTTCCAGGACCTCGGTTCCCGCGCGTTCGGGCTGCTGGAAAAGGCTTTGGACGGCAATCCCAAGCCGCCGACTGCTTCCACCGTTAAACCAAAACTTATCATCCGCGGCTCCACTGCTGCCGTCGGATCCATCTTCAGCGACTGACAAAAGGAGAGCTTTACCCATGAACACTTCCTGGAGGGCACCGTGACCCTCACGCACGCCAGTTCAGAGCTTGAGAGCAAGCCGCCAACCGCGGGTGTTCCCCAAGGAGGGGATGTCCTGGCGTGGGGTAATGATTGCCTGACCTTGCACATTCTCCATGGTGAGCATATGGCTCCGAGGCTGCTTGCCATCGGGCACGTTCAGCTTTCACTGCCGGACCTGGAGGGGTTGCGTCGGTCCGCGTTGCCCATTGTGGAGATTGCACTGGCTGGTGACGGTCGGCATGGCACCGCGGGCAAGCGGCACGTCGACGGCGCTGCTGCCCAACGTTTGCGACTCATCGAAGTGCGTGAATCTGAGACCGGCGGCATCGCCCGGCTGTGCCTGCTTGCCCGCGATCCGGAGACCGGCCTTGAGGCAACTGTCTATTATGAGCTGGCGCCGGGGTCCTCGGTCCTGCGAAGCTGGACTGAGCTACGGGCCGGGGCATCCGCCGTCGGGCTTGAATATGTGTCTTCCCTGGTTCTTTCGGGGCTGGGCCGCTCCCGGGACTGGGAGGAGGGCATGGGTCTATGGCAGGCAGCGAACCCGTGGTCCGGCGAATTTCGTTGGCGGCGTGCCAGTCTTGCCGAGCGGGGCCTGTACAACGTGGGCATGGTGGAATACGAGCAAGTCGGTTCCAAGAACCGGATCGCTTTGACGTCCACCGGTGCATGGTCCACGGCAGAACACCTTCCCATGGGAATCCTGGAAGATCTTGCCACGGGGGCGATGCTGGCGTGGCAGGTAGAGCACAACGGAGCCTGGCACTACGAATTGGGGGACCGGTACAACGACCTCTACCTCGCAGTTTCCGGTCCGACGGCCGCTGAACACCAGTGGGCGCTGACGCTCCAACCGGGCGAAGCTTTCACCACTGTTCCGGCGGCGGTGGCTGTGGTGCCCGCCGGCGGTATTGATGCTGTCACGGCGGAACTTACTGCCTACCGTCGCCGGATTCGCAGGCCTCACACCGACAATGTTGAGCTTCCCGTTATTTACAACGACTTTCTCAACGGCCTCATGTCGGATCCCACAACCGCAAAGGAGCGTCCGCTGATTGCAGCAGCATCAGCACTTGGCGTTGAAGTCTTCTGCATCGACGCCGGCTGGTACGACGACGAAAACGGCGGCTGGTGGGATTCGGTAGGGGAGTGGGAGCCCTCCGTGACCCGCTTCCCCGACGGCGGTCTGGCCGGCCTGATTGCAGAAATCCGGGCCGCCGGCATGAAACCGGGGTTGTGGCTGGAGCCTGAAGTTGTGGGTGCGCGAAGTCGAATCGCTGAGCAGTTGCCTGCCGAGGCCTTCTTCGTGCGCCGTGGCCGACGGGTCAAGGAATGGGGACGCTACCAGCTGGACTTGCGGCACCCTGCTGCGAGGTCACATCTGGACGGGGTAGTCGACCGGTTGATGGCTGACTTCGATCTTGCGTATCTCAAACTGGACTACAACGTCGATATCGGCGCAGGCACAGACCTGAACGGTGCCACTGGTGCAGGTCTCCTGGAGCACAACCGTGCCTATCTGGAGTGCGTGTCCGCTGTGATGGATCGGCACCCCGGACTGACTGTTGAAGGTTGCGCGGCCGGTGGATCCCGAACCGACGGTGCGTCCGGTGCCGTCTTCCCCATCCAATCGCTGACGGATCAGCAGGACTTCGTCAAGACGCCGCCCATCTCAGCTGCCGCACCGCTTGCCATCACCCCCGAACAGTCCGGTGTTTGGGCCTCCGTGGATGGATCAATGGGTGATGAGCAACTGGCGTTCTCGATCGCCAGCGCGCTCCTCTCCCGCGTACACCTCGGGGGCCGGATCGATACCCTCAGCCCCGGGCAGTTGGGCGTGATCCGTGCGGGCCTTGATGCCTATAAGGCCCTGCGCGCCGATATTTCATCCAGCGTGCCAACCTTCCCCTTGGGACTGCCGGGCTGGCGGGACAAGTGGATCGCGCAGGGCGCGCGGCTTGGAGAACGGACGCTTGCCGTCGTTGTTCACAGGCGGGGAGGTGAAGAGCAGCAATCAATTGACCTGCCTGCCTGGCTTGGAGAGCACCCCAGCGTAACCGTGGCGTATCCGCCCTGGGGCGCGGCAGACGCCGTCGTAATTCCGGCGGTGGCCGGTGCGACGACGGCCGGTGCGGCGACGCTCAACGTCACGCTCGTCGAAGAAAACAGCGCACGACTGATCCTCCTGCATGCCTAAGAACACGTCCATTAACTCCAGAGTCAGGTGTAGATATGAGCCCTTACCAACAGACGGCGGCCACCGTCCGAACAGCCACAGCAGTGACCGACCAGCACGGTGACGTCGCCCAACTCCATGGAGTGGGTGTGCTGTTCCACGAGGGCCGATACTACGCATGGGGTGAAGAAAAAAGTGCAGGAGCACTCTTTACTTCCGTCGAGTGCTACTCAACCGAGAACTTCGCCGTATGGCGCCACGAGGGGACTTCCCTTCGCAGAGAAGGCGCCGGCGATCTGGGTCCACAAAGGATCGTTGAGAGGCCGAAGGTGCTTTTTAATTCCGCCACAGGGTACTTCGTGATGTTCCTGCATATCGACTCACCCGACTACGCCGAAGCCAGGCTTGGTTATGCCCGATCAACCTCACTCATAGGCCCCTATGAGTACCTGGGGAGCTCCCGTCCGCTGGGCAATTCAAGCCGCGATATTGGGGTGTACCAGGAGCCCTCCGGCCTCGGTGTGCTGATGTCTGAAGACCGGGAAAACGGGTTGCATCTGTACCGCCTGGCCCCGGACTATCTGAGTGTTGAGTCGGTTCTTTCCACCACCCTGAGAAATGATGGAAGCCATGGTTACGAATCGCCTGGTTTGGTGCGCGTTGGTGATTTGTATTATCTGTTTGGATCAGACTTGACCGGCTGGAACACGAACGACAACAAATTCGCAACAGCCGCTTCCCTTGAGGGGCCATGGTCTGAATGGCATGATTTCGCTCCGCCCGGCAGCCGAACGTTTGATTCCCAGGTCAGCGCCGTAGTCCCTGTCCTCGGATCCAGCAGTGTTTCCCACATCTACATCGGCGACCGCTGGAACCAGCACGACCTCTATAACTCCCTCCCCATCATCCTTCCCATGAGCATCGGAGGCGGGCACGCCAGTCTTAGCTGGCGGGACGAGTGGTGGTTGGACTGACGGCGGCAGTTGACTCCCGGATAACGAGCTCGGGTTTGACGGCGGAGGAACCAGGCACCTCGCCAGTGGCAACCGTCGCGGCAAGAAGTGCAAAAGCCCTAGCTCCCAGGTCCCGGAAATCCTGCCGCACGGTGGTCAAGGCGGGCCGCCACATAGCCACGTGCGGCTGGTCGTCGAAACCAACCACAGACACGTCCTCCGGGACGCGCTTACCGCTGTCGAGGAGGGCACTGATCACGCCAATGGCGACATCGTCATTGCCGCAGAAAACCGCAGTGACGTCGTCTCTGGCTGCAAGCTCTTTCCCCACGCGGTAACCGCTGGCCGGTTCCCAGGTTGCGTGCAACACCGGCGGGACCGGGGCACCCGCAGCGGTCAGGGCTGCCCGCCAGCCTTCGGTGCGGCCCGAGTGCTTTCCCATCGTCGGAACTGAAACGTGATGGACGGTCTGGTGCCCGAGCGACAGCAGGTGGTTGGTTGCGTCCCTCCCGGAACCGCGCTCATCCAGAAGCGCCGCCGGAGTTTTTCCCGTGCGCCTGCTTCCCCCTCCGGCCGAGACCAAGGGGACAGATTTCGGGAACGCTTTCACTGCAGCCAGGCCCGGCCGGTCGAACTCAAGGATGATGACGCCAGCCACGGGCTGGGAAAGGACGAGGTCGATGGCCGCGTTGAYGGCGTCGTCGTCGTCGGACTCAATCACTGAAATGATCACTGAGAGGCCCGCGGCCCGAGCCGCCTTCTCGATGCCCTCGATGGTCTTGGCATAACCGTAATTCGAGGTCGCTCCAGTCAACACGGCGACCATGGATCGTTTCCCGGATCTGGTTGCCCGGGCAGCGCCGTTGGGCCTGTAGCCGAGCTCGGCGACCGCTGTCATTACCCGTTCGCGGAGTTCCGGTGCAACATACTTGCTGCTGGTCAGAACACGCGAAACCGTGGGAACGGACACCCCCGCTGCCTTGGCGACGTCGCTCAGCACGGGAATCTTCTGCTTCAAGGGGTAGTCCGGAATCTTGGTCACAGTCCCCAGAGTAGTGCCAATCCTGCGTCTCCGGGCGAGACTCTCGGTTCAGTGGGTAATCGTTATCTTCACGTCAGGTCGTCGAAGTCTCCTCGCGCCCAGGCTGCATGCCGTTGGGCCGAATCGTGTAGAACGGCTTTGGCTCCGGAGGCGATGATGTTGTTGAAGTTGCCGTAGATCCTGTCGAACGTGAGTTCTTCCAGCTGCGCGGCGACCCGCAAGGCTACCGCTCCCGATAGCGGCAGATGATTCGGGTAGCTGCGCATGAAGGCGATGGATCGGCGGTCTGGATTAGGAAAGACGCTGTCGCCGGTCAGCAGGACTCCTTTGCCGCCCGCTCCTGCAGTCCAGTGCGCCACTGCGCTGCCGGGAAAGTGGCCTCCGGTCTGGTGCAGTGTCAACCCTTCGGTGATGGTCCTGCTGCCGGTCCAGTAGGAGATGGCTGGATCATTGCGGCCAACCCATCGCCGGTCGGCGTCCGCCACAAGCACGGGCACGTCGCCAAGCAGGCGTGACCATTCCACCTGTACCCCGAACATGTGGGGATGACTGGCTGCGATCGCCACAACGGGGCCTCGCTCAAGGACTGCTTTCACAGTGATGTCATCAACGAATCCAACGGGATCCCACAGCAGCGAACCCTCTGGTGTCACGACAAGCTGGGTAGTTTGGCCGATCCCGACTTTCGGCGCGGTTCTGATGCCGATAAGTCCGGGCTCGTTCTCCTCCAGCAGTAACTGCTGGCCGGCCTGCGCCAACTCGTCGAGCGAAAGCCACTTTTGCCCGTCCTCGGGCACGTACTGCCGCTCGTCGGTGCAGATCGGGCAGAGTTCGGGCGCCGGCTCGTCGCGTTCGACGGCGCAGGTTGCGCAGATCAGCATAGGTTCCCCTTCCCGGCTTAGGACCCGGCCGGATCCGGCCGGCGCCCGGATAGATTTTCAACGGCTTGCTCGATCCCCACTGCCTCCGCTTCGACGTCCTCCATATACAGCCTGCCGGACGTGATCAGGCCGTCGTTTACTTCGAAGAGTGTGACCCCACGGGCTTGGAAGGGTTGCCCGTCGGTACGATTACCGGTCCATGACCATTCTGTCCATGTGGTGTTTCCGTCGTCGACTGAGCGGATCGATTCTGTCCGAAAGTCAGGTATTCCAGCGAACATGGCAGCCCAGTTCGCGTGCATCTGACCCCTGCCTGTGAAAGTCCGGCCAGGGTGGGCAGGCTGCTCGCTGTGGTAGTTCTCGTGGAACAGAGCTGCCATCCCCTCGGGATCGTGCGCGTTCATCGCCAGCAAGAGCCTGTCTATGACTTCACTCAACCTTGGTTTCCTTCCGCTTTCTGATTGCCACCTTCAGCCTGCTTCTGGACGCGCGGGATGAGATGCCCAGCCTGGCGCCAATTTACGCGCAATCAGCCCTCCACTCCAGTCCCTGTATCTCGGACCATGCGCGCACTGCTCGATGAAGAGTTCCGCTCGGTTTTCGAAGGGTCGACGCCGGTCGCTACACCGTGGGCGGGCCTCTACTTCATCTAGCCCGCCACCAAAACCCGGCACGCCAATCGGGGCTGTAGCCTAAGACCCTAAGTCCATCCCTGAACCAATAGAGGTAGCGCTGAATGGCCAAGGCCGACGCCGCGCCGGACGTTGCCCCGACGCCGCGCCACCAACACTTGATCGTCACTGTCTATGGCTTGTATGCCCGGCATCAGGACGGAACGTTTGCGATCGCGGACCTCGTACAACTCCTGGGAGACCTGGGAGTTGAATCAGCCGGAGTACGTTCGTCCGTGTCGCGGTTGAAGAAACGCGGAGTCCTGGTCAGTGTCAAACGCGGGAATTCTGCGGCATACAAGCTATCGCCGGAACTCGAGGACGTTTTCAATGCCGGTGACGAACGGATTTTCGCTCCCCGCCGTGCGGACAAAGACGACGCATGGCTCCTCGCCTCTTTCTCGGTCCCCGAGACACAGAGGCACTTGCGGCACAAACTCCGGAGCATCCTGACCCGAATTGGCTGTGGACAGGTGTCACCGGGGTTGTGGATCGCACCCGGAAATCTTGCGTCCGACGTCGAACACCAGCTGCGGCGGGCCGCGCTCATGGAGTACGTGGAGCTCTTCAAGGCAACCCACCTGACCGGCGGCCACCTGGAGGAGAAGGTGGGCCAATGGTGGGATCTGCCGTCATTGGAGGCCCTGTACACGGACTTCATTGCACGGCATCAGCCCGTACTCCGTCGCTGGGAGAAGCACGAAGAGAAGGCTGGGGCGGCCGAACCGCTGAAGCAGGCCTTTATGGATTACGTTCCCCTGGTAACCCAGTGGCGGAGGCTTCCCTATATGGACCCCGGGCTCCCGGAAGAATACCTGCCTGAAAATTGGCATGGACTGGCCGCGCAGGAGCTCTTCACCAAGCTGCACGAGCTATTGGGTCCCAAGGCCCATGATTATGCGCTGTCCGTCGTCGGATCACCTGCAGAACCAGATGCGGTAGCAGTCGCATCCCTTTAAGAACTGTGTGAAAGTACGCAACGGCGGAAAAGGTTGGGGCAGCATTGCGCCCCAACCTTTTCCAACGCCCCACCCAGGATCAGTGTCCTTGGAAGGCCTCCGCCAGCCACCAGGAGCCACCATCCGAGGCGATCTTGGCATCGATCACCAAGGGCCGGTCCTGTCCGCCATCGCGGAACGCGGCAACCCATTCCCGTACTGGTTGAAGGTCCTCCAGCGTCCGGACGGTCACGCCGTCGGCTCCGTATCCCCGGGCGATCGCGGCAATATCCGTCTCGGGGAAGGACACGCTGCCCAATTCCTCTTGCGGGTGGTGCTCCGCGAAGTGGTGGACCTCAGCGCCGTACGCGGCATCGTTGTAGACGATGCAGACCAGCGGCAACTTAAGCCGGACGGCGGTCTCCAGTTCGCTGATGCCCATCAGGAACCCACCGTCGCCGGCGCCCAGGACCGGCAACCGCTGTGGTTGCGCTATGGCCGCACCGATTGCCGTGTAGAGGCCAAGGCCAATGGCCTGGAATGCCTGGGTAAAACAGAACCCGAATTCGTCCGGCACCGCCAAGTACTGGCTGGGGTAGCCCATGAAGTTGCCCGAATCCACTGCGACAATCCGGTCGGCGGGAAGGATGGTATCCAGTTCCCGGCTGATCACCCGTGGATCGATCGACGTCGCAGTGCCAAGGTCCGGAGTCTCCACGTCCCGCCACCGTGCACTTTGTTTGATGGCCAGGGCGTTCTGCTCGGTGCGGTACTTTTCCGCCGCTGCGGGCTGGATGGTCCTGAGTTCGTCCAGGGCGTCCTCGGCGGTGAGGGCGGAATCACCCAGCACGCCCAGGCTGATCTGCCTGTTGGCGCCCAATGAGGAATCTTCGACGTCGATCTGGACTACTTTTGTTCCGGCCGAGATCAGCCGGCCGTGACGCATGGTCCACATATTCAGGGTGCAACCCCACCCGATAATCAGGTCCGCTGAGGTGATGAGTTCCGCGGTCAGGGGAGAGGAGAACCCGCCGGAGATGCCCAAGCTGTGGGAATCGCCGTTGAACAGTCCGTTGGCTACAGCCGAGGTCGCCACGAGCGCCCCCGCATGCCGGGCCAGGGCCAGGATGGAATCCCGGGCGCCCCTGCCGCCGCGGCCCGCTACAAACACGGGACGTTTCGCACTCGAGATCAGCTCCACCAACTGGTTCACTGCGCTCGTATCCGGACGAAGCCGCGCCGGTACAGGCACGACGACGGTACTCACCGTGTCCGCGGCGGTTCCGCTTTGGACATCCAAGGGCAAGCTCAGGACCACGGTCCTGCGTTCGTTCACCGCTGTTCGGAACGCCCGGACGGTATCCGCTACAGCCGTTTCGGGGGAGTGGATCCGTTCCGCCACGGCACCGACGCTGCGCGCCAGTGCATCCTGGTCGATCTTGAAGTTGGACCGGATCGCCGCCGCCTGCGTATCGGCAGTCAGCACAATCATCGGTGTGCGGCTCTTGGCAGCTTCTCCGACGCCGGTGATCGCGTTGGTCAGCCCACATCCTTGGTGCGTGGTCACCACACCCACCTTGCCCGACATCCTGGAGTAGGCATCGGCCATGGTGGCAGCGCCGCCCTCATGGCGGGCAGCAGTGTACGGAATTCCGGCGGTCATGAGCGTGCTGGTGACATCGAAGTTGCCGCTACCCACCACCCCGAAGACGTGACCGACTCCCAGCTTTGCCAGCGTCCGGCCCACCAGCGTAGAGACCCTTACCTGCTCGCTCATGCGCCCGGCTCCGATGCTGTGCTTGCGGGGCTCTCAACCAGCGCATAAACGCGGCTGGGGCTGCCGGTCCCGCCAACGATAGGCAGGGGTGCAACCACCAGCGTCGCGCCGGTGACCGGGAGGCGATCAACGTTCCGCAGCGACGTCACACCATATTTGTCAGCGCCGAGCAGGAACGAATGGACGGGGAACATTGGGTCCAGCGTCGCGGCTTGGCCGGCGTCAATGCCGACCGTTTCCACGCCGAAGCCGCTGATGGAGGCATTTCCGGCAAGCCATTTGGCTCCAGCCGCAGAGACCCCCGGAGTGTGGGGGCCGGCGTCGTCAGCGTTCATGAAGTCCACAGCGTTACCGCCGCGGGCGGACCAGCCGGTGCGGAAGATGACCCAGCAGTTTTCCGGGAAGGGGCCATGCTCCTGCTGCCACTGCTCGAAGTGTTCGGGCTCCAGCAGGAAGTCGGGGTCCTGGGCGGCTTCGGCGCTCTTGTCAATCACCACGGCCGGCCCCACCA
>NZ_JBFRDV010000028.1:0-84394 GCF_052113945.1 Paenarthrobacter sp. RAF54_2 | reverse complement strand
GGATAGGGACGGACTCCTAGCCGCAATTAAAGAGCACATGGAGCATCCCGATGGTCCTTACGCTTAGACCAGGCGCCGTCGTAAACTTCGCGGCATACACCTTATGTGTGCCGATCGTTGGCGCGACCAATATGCGGCACGGAACGCCGCCGAGATCGCCACTCACCGCCTACAGTGCCGAGCCGAACACCCCCTCGGAGGGGCGGATGCGGCGACTGGCGGAGCTGGTCCATGGCACGGGCGCTCAGCGGCTCGCGCCGGACGCCTCCGCGGTTCGCTGACCGCGCCCTTACCGCGTCCTAACGGTCATGGGTGCACGCCGCCGCTGCTCCTCGGCCCTGCCAGGGTCGACCGCGTCATGGATGGACGCCACTCGTCATCGGGGGTCGACGCGGACGGTTGCCGCCCGGGGCCGGTTGGAGACCATCGATGGCAGGTACGGGCTGCCGGCATACTTCTCGGAGTAGGCGTCGTCGAGCTCGCCGGCGACTGGCGTGAAGGCCACCTCGGCGTCGATGCCACCGGCGGTGATTCGGCCCGTGTTCTGGACCAGCGCTGSCTGCTACCCGCGGGAGGCAGTGCCGTTGTAGGCGCGCACGTAGATCGCGTCGTCGACGACGACGGACCAGATCCAGGTAAGGGTTCCGGGCGTCACGCCGTCGGCGCGGTAGGGCGCGATATGGAAGTCGTCGGTGTTCGTGAGAGCGTGCAACTGCTCGGGTTTCCAAGTGCTCATGGGCTCGGTTCTCCTTGCAGGTGCGCCCGCGGCCGGGCCGCGAGGGCTCCGGCGGCGGGCGCATGGTTCGTCACTTGCCGCTGTAGACGGGGAAGGCGGCGCTGTCCCCGTAGTCCTGGTCGTGCAGGTCCTGCAGTGCCGCCATGTCTGCATCGGAAATCTCGAAATCGACCTCGGCGTTGGCACGCATATGATTCGGGTTCGCAGACTTGGGCAGCGACACAGTACCGAGCTGGATCGTATAGCGGATGCACAGCTGTGGAATGCTCACCCCGTACCGCTCGGCCATTGCAGCCACCTCTGGGTTCTTCAGGATCTCGCCGTGCGCGATCGGCGAGTAGGCCTGAACCAGGAAGCCCTTGACCTCGCAGTACTTCAGCAGCTCGGACGGGGTGTTGCCCGCGTGCACCAGCAGCTGGTTCACGTGCGGGGCCACCGCGGCGGTCTCCAGCAGTCGGTCCACATCCTCCTGCAGGAAGTTCGAGACCCCGATGGAGCGGACCTTACCCGTCTGGTGGGCCTCCTCCAGTGCTCGCCAAGCCTGGCGGTTACCCTCGGTGTAGTCGCCATCGCGGAAGTCGTCCCACGGCTGCGGGCTGTGGATTAGCATCAGGTCGATGTAATCGAGCCCGAGCGTGTGCAGGGACCCGTCGATCGCGGCGACCGCACCGTCGTAGTCCTTGATCTCCGCGGCCAGCTTCGTGGACACGAACAGCTGGTCGCGCGCGACGCCCGCGGTGCCGACGCCCTCTCCGACGCCGCGCTCGTTGCCGTAGGCCTGGGCGGTATCGATGTTGCGGTAGCCGATCTCGACCGCGGCGCGGACGGCGGCGGCGGCCTTGTCGTCGTCGATGAACCAGGTGCCGAGCCCCAGCTTGGGGATCTCGACGCCGTTCGACAGAGTGTAGGTCTCGTTCAGGATGGTCATGCGGCTTCTCCGTTCTTCTTCGGCAGTCGGCCGTAGACCTCGTCGGTGACCGGCTCGAGCCATTCGTTGCTGAGGCCTTCGCTGGGCGTGATGTATGCCAGGTGGGAGAACCACGAGTCGGCCTTCGCGCCGTGCCAGTGCTTGGTGCCGGCGGGAACGCGGATCACGGTGCCCGGCTCCATGGTGACCGGCTCGGAGCCTTCTTCCTGGTACCAGCCGGAACCCGCTGTGCACATCAGGATCTGATCGCCGCCGCCCTCGGTGCCGTGGTGGATGTGCCAGTTGTTGCGGCAGCCCGGCTCGAAGGAGACGTTGCTGACCGGGACACTCCCCGGGGCGAGCGGAGCGAGGTAACTCTGGCCGATGAAGTACTGTGCGTAGGCGTCGTTGGGCTCCCCCAGCGGGAAAATCTGATCGAACTGCTGTTCCGTCATGGTGTTCTTCTTTCTATGTTCAGCGCGCAACGAAGGCGCTCGTTCTTTTCTGACCGCGAAACGCCCAGGCCCGGTGGCCAAGCGGGTGCCGTAAATATTCAGCGAGCGACGTAAGCCATGTGCTCGGTGTTGTAGCGGTCGCCGCGCACTCCAACCCTTTTGGCCAGTGCGTCGAGGTCGGACCGTTCGTCCGCGGAGAGGGCGAGCTACGTGGATCCGGCATTCTCCCGGATCCGCCCGGTGCGCCTCGTCCCGGGAATGGGCACGATCCAGGGCTGCTGAGCAAGGAGCCAGGCCAAGGCGATCTGACCCGGCGTCGCGCCCTTAGTCTCAGCGAGGCCCCTCACATGGTCGACGAGTTTCTGGTTCGCGGCGAGGTTTTCCGGCTGGAAGCGCGGGACGCGGTTGCGGATGTCTCCCTCTGTGAAGCTGTGGATCCATCGATGGTGCCCGTCAGGAAGCCCTTACCGAGCGGACTGAATGGCACGAAGCCGATCCCGAGTTCGGCGAGCGTGGGCAGGACTTCAGCTTCGGGGTCGCGGGTCCACAGCGAATACTCAATCTGAACAGCCGTCACGGGAAAGACGGCATGAGCACCGCGAATGGTCGCGGCCGACGGCTCAGACAGGCCGAAGTGCTTGACCTTGCCCTCGGCCACGAGCTCACCGACGGTGCCAGCGACCTCCTCGATCGGAACGTCTGGGTCGACGCGGTGCTGGTAGAACAAGTCGATCACATCGGTGCGCAGCCGCTTCAGTGAGGCCTCGACGACGCACCTGATCTGTTCGGGTCGGCTGTTCAGGCCCGCCATCCGACCGTCCTGGATGTCCCAGCCGAACTTCGTGGCGACGACCACCTGATCCCGGATCGGCTCGAGCGCCTCCCCCACCAGCTCCTCATTGTCGTACGGGCCGTAAACTTCCGCCGTGTCGAAGAAGGACACTCCTTCGTCGACGGCAGAGCGCAGCACAGTGATCATGTCCGCCCAGCTGCCGGGGTTCGGCCCGTAGCTCTGGGACATGCCCATCGCGCCGAGTCCGACGACGGAGACCTTCAGGCCTTGACTGAGTGTTCTGGTGTGCATGGTCAGTCCTTCTTCGCCGCAGTATCGCGACTTCGCCCCGCCTCAAGCCTGCCACGCGGCGGTGCCCGGAGACGGGCACTCCTGCCTGCTCGGGGCTGATGTTCGCACGACGGGACATGAGGAACTGCCGTGCTTCGTCCCTGGTGTTCATGAGTACAACGCTAGATCGACGAAAGCGCCTCAGGGAGTCCCTACTGGTACACCCTTCACTGGAGACTCCCTTCCCCATCGGCTTTGAGATTGAGTGAGTTTGATCATTCACCGAGCACACAGGAGATAGAGCATGAGGGACAACGAACAGGCCACCGGCTGGAGCGGCGGCAAGAACACCTTCGGCGACTTCGCCCCCGGTATGGTGCACTACACGGACAAGGTCCTCTTCGACGAAGTCTGGGAGCGGCCCGAGCTCTCCAAGCGGGACCGGAGTCTGGTCACCGTCGCCGCGCTGACTGCGATGGGAAAGATGGACCAGCTGCAGTTCCACCTCACCCACGCTCAGACGAACGGCGTCACCGTGGAAGAGCTCAAGGAAGCTCTGCTGCACCTGGCCTTCTACGCCGGCTGGCCCAATAATCCTCCCCAATCGCTGAGTCCATCATGGCGGCCGGACTGTAACGTCGCCGTGGCCCTGCAGTTGGTGGGCTTGTGAAAGGGCGTCATGTCGGTATGGCAACAAACATGCATGAGGAAGTGTAGGCCAAAGGAGGGTCAACCCAGTGGATACAAGCATACGCAATAAAGAAGATTTAAGTGTGGACAATGTACACACTTACTTTGGTCTGACAAAGCTTTCCCCAGCCAAGCGTCCCCACTTCAGGAGCGAGCCAAAAATCACGAACTTTGACGCAGGCTCTCGAAGTCATGTCGTGCTCAGTACCCCTACCCATGAAGAGGTGTAGGCCAACCACGACCTACCGAACGAACCAAGAGAGGAACATATAACCCCAGCTCACAGCACGCGGATGGCCAACCAGCCACGACCCTGAACCCGCTCCCCCACAACAAAACAGGCGAACCGCGGCGCCAGGCACACCCCGCGGTCAGTGTCAGAGGGACTTGACCACCTAATTTGTACACACGTTAAAGCAAATACCCCCTCTGACGAGGGGGTATGCCGTGCCCGAGGTGGGACTCGAACGGGATTCCAGGCCTTTGAAACACTGGGAACTCCCGAAAACATGCGGAATTCGGGCCAGTCCGACCGATGTACGGCGCAGTCCGAGGGCCAAGTGCGCACATTGTGTACAGCCCCAATTCTCCGTTTGAAGGGCCTCCCATCAACCGCCGCACCACGGCAGCGAGTGGGTGCAGCTTTCGTTGTGCTGAGAAGGTTGGTCCTGTGGGAGGAGTCCATGTGTGGCGGCAACCAAGTCATGCCAACGGCCCCTTGCAGCATCCCCGCGGATGCAGGGTGTTGTTCTTGCCTTTTGAGGTCTTCACACGAGTCTCCCTCCTTCCTATTCGTTGTCCGATCGACGGACGGTCGCATGACCTGAGCACGTGTTCTCCCTGGGTCATCCCGAATGGTTCGAGCCGCGGTTAACGGACGAAGGCCCCACAGCATCTGGCCGCGGGACCCTCAGTAATCCCCAACTCGGAACCTGCGCGGACGCTTGCGCAGAACATCCAAGCTCTACCGGCGAAGAGCTGCGGCTATCTGAGGCATTCCCTCCGAATCAAGCCGATCCAAGACATCGTTGACGTCCAGCGGTGGATTCCTGTAGGCCTCAGACATGTTACGTATCGCAATGTGCAGTTCGACCGCATCCAAATAGAACTGATCCATGAGGAAGTCATCAGGGTGCTTGGCCTCTATTCCCCAGGGGCTGAGAGCTTCGTCTGGAAAATGCTTGAGGTTTGTTGGTGACAATTACCTGGGCCTGCACCTTCAGGGCCGCTGCCATCACATGGGCATCCCCCGGATCCGGCAGGTCCATGAAGACCTGTTCCAGAGGCTGGTAATCGCCTACGATGCAATCCGGCACAGCGGTGCACATTAACACCCGGGTGCGGTCGAGCTTCACCGGATCCAGGTCCGGCCTATTCTCTTTCAGATTTCGAAACGTCTCGTCGAGAATGGCCTCCGTCCAGCGCGCTCTGACCAGTCCGGCCTGAGCGACTCGGATCAGTAGATCGCGGAGCATGCTCGGATACAAGACGTTCGCATCGTAGATGACTGTGAAAACCACTCTAGATAATCCCCATGTCCTGGCCCAGCGCCGACATTTCGTCCGCGGCATCCTTCTGAGCCACCGAGGTGCGGCGCTTGTATTCGTAGAGTGAATCGGCCAGTACCCTCCTGTGCGTTCCGACCATTCGGTACTTAATTTCCTGAGACTCAAGGAGCCCAACCAGGTAAGGACGGGATACATTCAAAATATCCGCAGCCTGCTGCGTCGTGAGTTCGGCATTCATGGGGACCACCGTGACACCCTGGCCAGCTGCCATCTTCCCAAGGATTCTCATCATCAGATCCGCAGCAGCACGGGGCATCTCCAGCTGCCCGCCGTCAGTAACCCTCATCTCCACCGGCTGCTGTGGATCCGAGTGCGCCTCAACGGCGCGACGAAGTGTCTTCAAGGCCTCCCGTGCGAGTTCAGAATCATTTCCTTGCGGGTAGGCCGGGGTTGGTGCATGGGTCGCCATTATCGTATTCCTCTCCTCATTCCGCCCTCTGCGTGTATACGTTCACGCTACCTTATAAACGAAACAAACAAAACAAATGAAACAGTCGAATCCGAAGGCGTTGTTGACAGCGGCCTGAACCGCGACGCCGAAGCACAAGCACAACACCATCTGGACGCTGACCACTTCCCAGCCCAGGCATCCTCAAGGCGCTTCGGCAGTTAGGCATCGTGGCCCTGAACGAAGCCCAGGCCTGCGCAAATATTGCGTTGTAGTGCTGGCGGCAATCCAGTTCCAGAGGCTTAGGGTCAATCACGCGCTCACCACGTGCCCTTCTATGCAGGCAATTTTCGGATTGTCATCTTCCGCGGATCAGGGTAACCAAGTGAGACATACCCCGGCGCCCGCTTGTTCAGCGACGCTGCCAGGACGGGTGTAGATTCGTCAAGATAGTCGTGAACCGTAGCAACAGCCTTTCCCGGGTATGGGCGGATAACGCGGCCGACGTATTGGACCAATCTGCCTTTGAACGAGACTGGCGCTGCAAGGAACAGGGTATCCAGCTTGGGGCAGTCAAAGCCTTCGCCGATGTAGGAGCCGGTTCCCAGGACCAGCAGGGGCTGCTCATCGTCGGCGCCGGCAAGAAGATCGACTGCGGCCTGCCGCTCTTTCGCTTTCATCGCCCCCGTGAAGACCACGGGATTCAGTCCGGCAGCCTCGAATCGGGACCTCAACGAATCAAGATGGGCTTTCCACGTTGTCAAGACCAGGATTCGGGAGTTCTGCGCGTAGGCCGCCATGACGTCGTCGTAAATTTGCTGAAGGCGTGCCTCGTCGGCGATCAGGTCCTTGTAGATGGCGGAGATCCCGCCCGGTTCGCTTGGATCCGCCGTGCCGGCGTACGTGTATGACGTCCGATGCAGTTCCAACTCCAGCGCAGGCTCGGCCATCTCCCCTGCGTGGCTCGGCAACTGCTGACGATGCGCGGGTTCGATGGTGTGTGAGATCTCACCGAGCTGGTGGTAGATCAGCGAGTCCAGCTTGTCCCGCCGATACGGCGTCGCAGTCAATCCCAGCCAGTACCGTGCCTGGATCTGGTTCATCACGTGGCTGAACGCGGCCGCCGGTACATGGTGGCACTCGTCCACGATGACGAAACCGTACCCAGCGGTCAGCTCGGCGATGTTCTCTCGCCGCACCAGCGTAGGCAAGAGGGCAACGTCGACCCGGCCGGTTGTCTTTACACGCCCGCCGCCGATCTGTCCGCATTTTTCGTCCATGAACTCACGCACGCGGGTTCGCCATTGCTCAGCTAAGGTCTTGCGATCAACCAGGATGAGCGTCGAGACGCCACGGAGCGCCATGGCCGCGCACGCCATCACGGTCTTTCCGGTACCGGGCGGAGCCACCAACACTCCGTGCTCCGAGACCGTGGCGGCGTCCACGGCATCTTGTTGTTCCGGGCGCAGCCGGGCCGAGAACTCGAAGCCTTGGGCAGCGCCATCCGCCCGTTGATCGTCAATGCGCAGCGAGCTGCCACCCGATTCAACAAGCCGCTGCAAGAGGGGCAGCAAGCCGCGAGGCAAAATGAGGTCGCCTTCAAGCGTTTCGTCGTAGTTGCGCAGGTACCGGGAATGTTCCATGTGGACCGGCGCCGACGCTGGCGCTCGTAGAACTCAGGGTTCGGCATGGACGCAGCATGCTTGACGGCTGAGATCATCGCCGGCCCCAGATCAGCTGCCCTGACGGTCAGTCGTGAGGCGAATGCCGCATGAACGAAGAGTGCAGGTCGCGGAACGATCTTGGACGATTGCGGCAGCTCAAGCCGACGAACTTCTTGTCCCAGCCTGACAGTGGGCAGCCTGCGGACATAGGCATGAACATCGTGGTCCGAAAGACGATCCAGGCTGCACAGGTACGCCCACTGATCCTCGTATGGTTCGAGGGTCGTCGTGTCGAGGAATACCGTGGCGCCATGCTGGCGGCGTTTGCCGTTCAGCGGCGCAGCAATCAGGTTGCCCATGCCTTTGCCAGAGTGAACGTCTTGGGAGGGAAAGAGCCTGTCATAACTAGCCAGGTTCATGCTCCCGCGTAGTGCCATCGCCTCATGGATGAGGCCGGTGCCAAGCTGGCGCGCGACCGTCGCCGGCATCGCCGTGCTGAAGAAGATCCACACGTGCGCACCACGTCCGGATTGGGAAACCTCCAACGCTGCCGGAATTCCCCGAAAGCGGGCCGCCTTTACGTACGCCAGCGCATCCAACATGGCGGCACGACCGTCAAAGTCCGCCGCGACCCACCAGCAAGTGTCCTGTTCAGTCAAGGGATACAGCCCAATATGCTGCAGCCCCGCAAATGGTCAGCGACAACGAATGGCGTAAGCGGCAAGAAACCAGCGCCGGCGATACTAGCGCCCTTACGCCAGCCACCGGCCACCGACGGAACCCAGCCTGAACGGCCGTCCCGTGAGTTTTCCCACCTGACTGCATAAACATCACTTCGAGCCCGGAACAAATCCTGGAAGAGACGGACTTTCGCTTCCGGGGGCGAATCCATAGTCACGACGCCATGGTGCATCACTGCGGGAATGGCGGGTTGAGCTAGGYGAGCCCCCTTGGACTCGGCCTCCGTGAGCTCCAACAACTTCCGCAACCGGGCATTGTCGAGACGAAGTTCCTCGAGCTCAAGCTTCAGAGCCCTGTCTGCAGAATCGGAAAGGCCCGGCAAAGAAGTTTCACCAGCAACTTCCGGCGTGTCTTGAATCACCATTCCATTGTTGACTGCATCTGGCACCGGACGAAATTAAGAGCGGTTGCCACCAGAAGCCATGCAATCGGGCTTCGCAGCAAAGTGTGGACACCGTCCACACCCCATGCTCCGGGMCAAGGGGTCCCAGAGGGCTGCGGCCCTCCAGTAATGAACACCAGGCGGAAAGTTTGGCCGGGTTGTTGGTCATGCTGTTGCGACCCTTTACGCCATGAAATAGGTGACAAGCAACTTCACTCCCCTGCAAGCGAAGGAGCAACCAGGTCACACAAACGGCCAACGAAAAAAGGGCCCCGAAGGGCCCATTCGTGAACATTTGGCCAAGCCCACCGGCCAACAGGCTGCCGACCTGCGACAACACAGTGCCCTAGGTGGGACCCGAACGGGACTCCAGGCCTTGGAAACACCGGGCACCTGCGAGAACATGCGGAATCCGAAGCAGTCCAACCGATGTGCGACGTGCTCCGACGGCGAAAGTGTGGACGGTAATGATTGTGCACACCCTCATTTGCCCATGAAATGGGTCCCACGGGCCAAGCCGGCGTGCCCGCCCCGATATGCCTAGGCGGGTTGACTGGCTGGTGCCACAACGTCCTCCAGCACTGACCTGTCGAAAAAGCGGATCTCGCCCGTTGCCTCGAAGAACACAGGAACTACTGATGTGCTCAGGTCTTTGGACGTTTCGTAGATTTCAGCCGCACTCCCGTGCTTCCTCGCAATTGTCCCAACCAGCTCGGTACCGCGAACCCGAACAGTTCGATATTTATAGCTCATCGTGACCCCTTCGTCGGCTAAGGCACACCCTACCCCTTGGGAGTGCCGCTTCGGGCGTTGGCTCCTATGGCGCCAACACCATTTGTAGCGGCGGCTTCGGATCACTTCCCCATAAATGCAGCGGAAGCACGGAACTGCACTCGAGTCCTTACGAACACTGGGGAATCCGCGAAAACGTGATCCTTGCCGATACGAGACCAGTAGCAGCCAAACCAAGGCTAAAAGCGTCGACAGCGACCGCATTTTCCGACGCAGTGGCTCTGACGTCGTGGCACTGAGGCCGTGAACGGTCATTACCGCAATCGAAGCCRCCGCGCGAACCAAATCAACGAATTCTGCCGCTGCCGCAGCGGAAATATCTGCCGTACTACTCCGCGCAATCAGGGCGCAACCGCGCCGGCCCCGGAACCGAAAGCTCCTTCATTGAAACATCGAAGCATTGCCTCCGACTGACGTTTTCGCCCCGGCGCCCGGTTCCCCAAGTTGCACTCCGGCCCCTCAGCCCAGCGTGTGGTCCCTACCAGAACGACCCCCACAACCACCAACCGCAGAAAAAGACACGGCAACACAAAGGGTGAAGGGAACCACGGGATCATGAATACGCTCGGTCGAACGTAGCTTGCGGATCGCCGTCATGTCGCTAGGGCCACTTATTTGCGATGAGTAAACGTAGGCCGAAGGAGGGGACAGTGATAGCCGCAGTCAACCGCAATAAAGAAGATTTAAGTGTGGACAATGTCGACCCCTCCTTTGGCCTGACAAAGCATCGATCAGCCACGTCTCCTCATACCAGGAACGAGCCGAAACTAGCGTCTCTGACGAAGGATCGCGAAGTCATGTCGTGCTCAGCATCCCGACCCATGAAGAGCTGTAGGCCAACCCCGACCTACCCGACGCACCAAGAGAGGGACGCATAACGCCAGTTCAGAGCAAGCGGAGGGCCCACTAGCCAGGACCTTGAACCCGCTCCCCCACAACTCCACAGGCGACCCGCGGCGCCAGGCACACCCCGCGGCCCGTGTCAGAGGGACCTGACCCAGCAGAATGTACACACGTTAAAGCAAAAACCCCCTCTGACGAGGGGGTATGCCGTGCCCGAGGTGGGACTCGAACGCGATTCTCGGCCTTGGTAGGACTGGGAAGTGGCGGAAACATACGGAATCCGGGGCAGTCCGGCGGCTGTACGGGCCAGCCCGGGGCGAGAAGTGTGGACATTGTCCACACTTCTTTTTTAGCCTCCTTCGAGCACCCAAGGACGGCAGCAGGGTTGACGCACGACGCCGAAATGACTTTGCCTGTGGSCGGCAAGAGAAACACGCAGGCCTACCACGCCAACACTAGTTGCGCAGGGACCTATAGTTAGATCCCGAACGGGCAACCTTTCCCTGCCTCGATTCCACGGCGAGCTGGCCTTACTTCGGGCCTTCCTCTGGCATGAAACAATCGAATTAATTAGATGGGGCTGGTATTTGGGTTTGGGCAAGAGAGAGCGCTTCTTTCAGATTGGCGGTCTGATTCTAAGTCTGGGAGGCAGCGCAGCTTTTCCTTTCTGGATCTACATTCTGGAGTCCCCTGGCGATGACTCATTGTGGCCTTGGCCGGGGATTGCCTTCGTCATCGTCCTTGTTCTCGGGGTTGCCATGATGATTCCCAGCTTCACTGGCAGGGACCCGGAATCGCCAAGGAGACCTACGGCTTCCCAGTCCATTACTGCTGGCGATAGCTCGCGCATCTACCAAGCCGGCAGGGATATCAGATTGGGTGGTGAAGATGATACCCCGTAACCAAGAACTTACTACCGGTGATGGTGCAACGGTTTATCAGGCCGGGGGCAACATCAACAATTATGGGTTGTCCTACCCCGAGGTGCGTCAAATCGCACTCGACGTCTACTACGCCAACGCTCCCCAGCTTCGGGAACTTGCCAAAGAAGTTGCCAACGCCAGAGCAGAACACATCACCACCGAATATTTAGCGCAGCTAACGGCAAAGAACCCCAGTGCCCTAGGCAATCTCGCTGATCCAGATGTTCAAAGCGTTATGTTCGAGGCTCAAAAGTCCTACGCACGCTCGGGCGATGAGGATTTGGAAACGGTCCTCATAGACCTGCTAGTGGACAGAACCGTGCAAATTGATCGTTCGCTGAAAACACTTGTATTGAACGAGGCAATTGCATCCGCACCCAAACTCACCGCTTCACAGCGCCGGTCGATCGCCCTGGTATTCCTCCTTCGGTATACCCGGACGACATCGAACACGGTCGACGACTTCATGAAAACCTACGTCGATGAAATTGTTGCCATCGGTGGCGAAATCCCGCAACTGCGGCAGGACGTATTGCACATAGAGTACGTAGGTGCGGGTTCAAGTTCTTTAGCCGAGTACCCATTCGCGAATGGACTGATTAACGGCTCCGAGGGGCTATTCACACGCGGCTTCCCGCACGAAATCATCCCCGAAGCGCTGAAGAATTCTCCTCACTTCAACACCATMTTTGTGCCCTCTCTTCGCGAGCCCACCAACTTCCAGATCGCTGGCATCTGCGCGGACGACATCGTCGAGATGACCGAGAAGCTGGGCATAACAGAGCTTCAAGAGGAGTTGAAATCACTTGCAAAAAACGGCCGCATGCAGGGTCATGAGGTGATGGCTGAAGCAGCCGCTCATAACCCCGGCATCCAAGATGTGGCTAAGTCGTGGGACCTGTTGAAGGGATTGACCCTAACTTCTGTTGGGCTAGCTATCGGGCACTCCTATTGGAAGCGAGTCACCGGGGCTGACGAAGACCTCGGCACCTGGCTATTATGATCCTCCTTGGGTTCATAGCCCGCTGTGTTTGGGCGGGAGGACCCCGGAACGGCAGCACCCACAGGCCGTGGGCTTGAGCCGGCGATACCCCATGCACTACGTTCCGTTCCTCCTACGGGCACAGCGGCGGTTGCGGCGAAAACGCGCCTTCAGGATCCTTTCTCTGCTCCCTTTGCATGCAAGTTCCGGGCCTCCTATGGGGCCCCAAGAGTTCGTGTTCGTGATGCGCATTTCTTTGGACCGCTTGATCACGCACCCTGCTGCGTCGATGGCACTGACCGGCGCTCGGGGTTTTGAGTGTCTGCAAAGACGATCTGACGCGTTGGGAACGGGAGGAGATCAAAGGGCTCAGGGCCGAATCGCGTGATCTGAAGAATTCAGAGAAATCCTGAACCACACTTTGTTATTCATCGCGAGAGCTCGACCCACGCGGCCGCTGACCGGCCGCCTCATTGACGAGAAGTGGTGAAAGGCCCATACGATCGTGTTGATCCTGCCATCCTGCGGATAGGGCGGGTAGGACCCCGTGCCCCAAACGGCACGTACAGGGACACAAAAACGCTCATACTCATCCAGTTCTTGGAAGGTGTTTGGCAGCTACCGATAACGGCGCATATGTCTGCGTGCACAGAACCAGCACCACTCACCCAGGTACACCGCCTTCGCGCATACCCGTCGGCAGTATCTACGGCGCCCGGTAAGCACCGCGTCTATGAAAATGAGCCGCCGGCGGCTGCTGGCATTTCGAAGCCATGCGCCTAACGCTGTCGTAGATGTACCTGCAACCGGCGCCCTGGCCGATCACCACTGCTGTGGGTTCCACGCCCAAGATCAGGAGGCGCTGGCGTCAGTCATGGCGTGGGGGGCAATCGGCCGCATGAATGACGGTAAGCGAAACCGCTGTTTGTCATTCTGATATTCCGATCATCGCTGGCAGGGTCCTCCGCGCAACCAGGGCGCTACCGCGCCGGACCCGGACCGGAAACTTCGCTCGGCGCTCCTGCGTCGCTCCCATCCTCCCGAACTTTCCGTCCCTGCCCCGGTCCCCCAAGTTGCACTCCAGCCCCGTCCCAGCGCCAGGTCCCCTATCAGAACGACCCAGAGAACCAACGACCACGGACGCAAGGCAAGGCAAAGGAACAGGACAATGAATGAGCTCACCATCAAAGACCCCGCAGACCTACTCAGCTTCATCGGCCACACCCTCGGCTTCTGGCCCAAAGAAAGCCTCGTCTGCATCACCCTGGACAACAACAAAGTCGGCGCCACCCTCCGCATCGACCTCCCCCGCCAACCAGGACACGAACTCCCCTACGCCCGCACCGTCAGCAGCTACCTCACCAGCGACACCACCGCGACAAGCATCGTCTTCGCTGTCTACACCACGACCCACTGCGAACCAGGACAGCCCAAACCGCACGCAGCAACCATCGCCGCCCTTACCGGCGTCCTCGCAGAAAACGGCATCACCATCCGAGACGGCATCTTCGTCAGCAACGACACCTACTCCCCCTACGACAGCGAACCCGGCCAGGACATCAGCCTCCCCATCAGCACCACTGAATACAGCCAGGTCAACGCCGAATTCATCTACCGCGGCAGCACCATCGAACCCACCAACAAAATCATGCTCCCAGCCCCGACACAGGAAGCAGCGAAATCAATCGCCGTCGAAGAACGCCTGCACACCATCAGCACACAGCACCCCGACGACGCTGCACAAGAAGCTAGCCAACTCTGGACAAGAATGCTCGAGTCAAAGGACTTCCCCACCGACGAGGACTGCGCCAGCCTGATCGCCAGCTTCCAGTTCCCCCACATACGCGACCGGCTCATGGCCGACATCCCCGGCATAGACGAACCACCACAACACATCCTCTTTGCCCAAACCAACACCCCACCGAAGTGGTCACGCATCGAATGGGCCCAACAGCTGCTTCTCCACGCCTACACCAGAACCAGCCCCCAGCACGCGGCACCCATCCTCACCACCATCGGCTACATCAACTGGTGGCAAGGCAGAGGATCCAAAGCACACCAATACATGCAACTCGCCCTCGACACTGACCCCGGCTACCGCTTCGCCAGGCTCAGCGACCAAATGCTCGGAGCCGGCATCATCGCCGGCTGGAACACCAACAAAGACACCGCCTACAAAACCCAACTCGACATGCCTTGATTCGGGATGACTCTTCCGGCTAACCAAAAATTCATATGCGATTACGCGGCGCGAAGGGGCCCGGTAGCAGCTCATAAACCGTTACCGATGTTCGAAGCACGAGAGTCGAAGTAGGTTGCATGAACCCTGCTTGCGATACACGGCCTGTTCAGCCATTCGATGAGATGCATGGGGCGGCGGCCGATGCCTTTTGCCGCGGTAACGCGCCCCTGCGTCCAGGCAGGAATCGCAATCGGCGCGTCCGGCTCGTCACTTCTGCGGACTCCCCAACGTACTCGCCCAGCATGGCACAATCCGGTCGTGGGCGACTACAACCGCCGAGACCTGCCTCACCAAGACCGTCGCCCGGTGGTCAGTCAAGGAGCCGGCGGCTTCCGCTGTCAAGGTTCAGCCACATCCCAGGACGACCCAGCCCCAAATCCTGAAGCCAACATGTAACAGCGCTCAGGGAAGTGACCTCGCCGTGCCTTGGAACAATGGCACCCCGCCACGGCAACGCTCCCCCGGCGACGTCAGCGCCACGCATTTGTCTGGGCTGCCACCGCCGGGTAGGGCACCGTTGTGCTGGGAGGCCCCAGCCCCCCGCTCGGCCGTCCCCCGTCACCTGGGCCAGAGGAGCACATCCGCCCAATGGCTTTGAACAGCGGATCTGATCTCGAAGCCAGTGAACAATGCTGGAGAGCACCACCCCGAACTAACGCGTCGCCTGCGTCGAGGATCGCCGAGCAAGATCGTGTTCCAGGTCCGCGGCAGTAGGGCTCACGGAATTTGTGGCGAAATTTTCCGAGGCCACTTGGGGCCAGGGGCTGTCTTTGAGGTCGGCATGGTTCGGTCGGTGATGGTGCTCGCGGTGACTTCGTCTGCCGCTTTTCGCTATCGAGGACCCTTCTTGGCCGACACGGTAATACAGAAGGGTCGGACGACGGTCGCCCTGATCCTCACCGGAGCGTGAGCCGCACACATTCACGAATCGATTGAATCTCTTAACAAGCAGCCCTCCCCTTGCGCCGGTCGCCGTTCCTCGGAGTTAGAACAGCGGGACTGCCCCGGCATTCGTTGACTGCCGCCGCAACCTCAAACGCTGCTTCTGGCGTTCCATATTGCGCAAACTCCAGCCCATCATGGTTTGAAGAGCCCATAGGAGGGTCGCGATGGGGTCGGCGCCGTGCATTTTCGACCACCTTGATTAGACGCTCCATATTCAGATGGGCCGGAAGCACCTCAGGATTCGAAGGCATCCGGGGCGCGTTATCGCAGCGCTAGATGGCACGCCCGGCTTCCCTCTGGGGGATGCCTGTCCGGGCGTTGTGATGTTCAGCCAGCCATTTGGGGGTGGGCAGATGGATACGCCTAAGACATGAAGGGCAACATTTCGGCAGATGTAGAAGTATATGGCAGTTGCTGACGGTTTGGTCATACACTGTTAGGACGTTCGCAGAGAGAGAAGCCATCCATGCCCAGCCCCGATACCGCCATTACCCTGATCTTCAGCTACACAGTCCACGACAAGGCGCTCTTCCAGAGCTACCTCGAAAAGGTCCTTCCCGTGACGGAGGCCGACGAGCCTTATATCCTCGCGTACGAGATCTTCCAGAACGAGGAAGGGGTCTATACCCAGCGTGAGGTGTACGCAGACGGCGACGCCCTGGCCAAGCACTTCGAGCTGACGGCGGACGGTCAGGTCGACTTTGCCGCCGCGACCGAGATCCTCAGCTTGATCGCCTTGGGCACGCCGCCGGCCGGCTGGTTCGAGACGCACCAGATCCCCAAGCGCCGTGACACCACCTCGTCGTAGTTTGCGACTGAGTGACGGGCTTGGTCACGTGGCTGGCCGGCCGAGCGCCTGGGGCGTGTCTCCTAAATCCTGGAGGACTTGTTCGAGATGCTTGATGAGTGTCTCGTACTTCTGTTTTGACTGATGGGCAGTGGGCGCGTATTCAGCCGTTGCTGCCGTCCTCCGCTGGCCGTCGCCGGCGTCCCTTCCGGGACGACCGCCGGGTGGTGGAGGGCATCATTTATCGCTACCGGTGTGGGATGTGCCGGCCGAGTTCGGTCCGTGGCAGACGATTTGGAAGCGTCATCGCCGCTACAGCGGCGACGGAACTTGGGACAAGATCTTGGCCGGGCTGCTGACGGTGGCAGATGCCCGCGGTGAAGTGGACTGGTCGATATCAGTGGATTCAACGGTGAACCGCGCCCACCAGCACGGCACCAACCTTCCCCGCCCCACAGGGGGCCCCGGCGAATTACATGAATCTGTTTGCTGAACCGGACGATCATGCGATTGGCCGTTCTCGGGGCGGGCTGAGCACTAAGAGTCATGCCTTGGTTGACGGGAAAGGCCGGCCACTGGTTCTGTTGGTCGCCCCTGGGCAGGGCGGGGATGCGCCGATGTTCACCCACCTGATGAACCAACTGAAGATTAATCGTGGCGGTCCAGGCAGGCCGCGGACCCGGCCTGACCGAGTCCGCGGTGACGAGGCATATTCCTCCAGGGCGATCCGAACCCACCTTCGCGATCGCGGGATCGTGGCTGTAATCCCGCAACCATCCGACCAGATCGGCCACCGAAAACGACGCGGCTCCACCGGCGGCAGGCCACCAGCCTTCGACAAAGAGGACTACAAAGGCCGCAACGTCGTCGAACGGAACTTCAACATCTTCAAGCAATGGCGTGCGTTGGCAACGCGCTACGACAAACTCGCACTCACCTACCGCGGGGGAGCCGTTCTCCGGGCAGTCAGCATCTGGCTGGCAGCTTTAGCAGACACACCCTAGGCCAGGGACGCAGGTTTCAGGAGCGCGAAGGCGTCATCAAGGACGGTGGCGAAGGGCACAGAACCGTCACGCCGAACCCACTCTGCGAAAGCGACGTCAAGGCACGTGATTGCGGCCAGGGTGAACGCACGGGCCCTAAAGCCCTTGTCCTCGGCAGGACCAGCGAGCGCGTCCCTGACGGCGGGGACGAGAACCGTCATCCATGCGAGGTGCTTCTCGGTGTTTCTGGCCCGAAGTGAGGGGGTAGACATCATGACCCGCATCGTTCGCAGCGACCCCGTCGAATCAGAGTCAGCTATGGCATCGAGGGGCTTGAAGCCCACTCGGAGCGCTTCCCAGACGGGCAGGCTCGTGAGACCTTCGTTCAGGTGCGCCAGGACGGGCCCGACGTGGGCCATGGGGTCCCCGACAACGACATCCTCCTTGGCCGGGAAGTACCGGAAGAAGCTACGCGGCGAGATGCCAACTGCCGCAGCAACCTGATCGACCGTGGTCTCCTCGAAGCCCTGCTCGTCGAATAACACCAGCGCAGCTGCAGCAATTTGCTCCCGCACCGCATCTCGTGTGCGCTGTCGAAGGCCGGCCCCCGCACCCTTGGTCACTGTCATACCGCGAGCTTACCGCCTTTTATGTCAGCCACTGTCGCATCCGAGGCAGAAGGCCATGGGCCCGACGAGGCACTGAAGCCTTCCGCTACGGGTTGGCAGATTACGCACATTATGGCATGAACTGTCAGATAAGGCGTAGGCTGTATTTATGACGATCCACAAGCAGACCATTCAGACACGACAACTCGGCCAGCAGGGACTTGAAACCTCAGCGCTCGGCTACGGTGCGATGGGAATCTCGGTCGCTTACGGCCTGCGAGACGAGCAAGGAGGTGTCACCACCATCCAGAAGGCCTACGATCTCGGAGTGACATTCTTCGATACCGCCCAGGTTTATGGGTGGGGCGACAACGAGCAGATCGTGGGACGGGCGGTGAAGGACTTCCGAGACGACGTCCAGATCGCGACGAAATTCGGCTTCACCCGCGCCCTGGGCGAGGACAGCCGGCCCGAGAACATCCGCAACGTCCTGGACAACAGCCTCCGCTACCTCGGGACCGACTATGTCGACGTGTTTTACCAGCACCGCGTCGACCCGCAGGTTCCGATCGAAGACGTCGCCGGCACTGTCAAAGAACTGATCGACGCTGGGAAGGTCAAGTACTTCGGCCTGAGCGAGGCCGGGCCTGCTACGATCCGGCGCGCCCACGCCGTCCAGCCCGTCTCGGTGCTCCAGACCGAGTACTCCCTGTTCGAGCGTGAGGTGGAGACGATCTTTCCGACCCTCACCGAACTCGGGATCGGATTTGTGCCCTACTCCCCGCTTGGCCGCGGGTTCCTCACCGGCACAACCAAACCCGCGAATGAGTACGACGAGACCGACATGCGTCGCAACGACCCGCGCTGGCAGCCCGGCAACTACGAGAGGAACCTCAAAGCCACCAAGGAGCTCACCGCCCTGGCCCAGAGCAAGGGCGCCACCGTCGCCCAACTCGCCCTCGCCTGGCTACTCGCCCAGGGAGACCACATCGTGCCGATCCCCGGCACACGCAACCCGGACCGTATCGCTGAAAACGTCGGAGCCGTCGACCTTGCTCTCGACCCCGCAGACGTGGACCGCATTGCATCCATCCTCCCGAACGGTTCATTCGGTGCCCGCTACATCGACGGAAGCGTTCCCACCTGGGACTGACTACCCCGGGGCGCCGTCGTCGCCGGGCGGGAGGCGGACGCGCCGAGGCTTGAGAAAGTCCCGGATCTCCTCTGCCTGAACCAGGGCTGGCGTGAAGGAAAGATTCCGTTGGTCAGGCCTTGGAGCGCCCCAATCATGAGCACGCCAAAGGTCAGCGCTGGCGCCAAATCCGAGCATGCTGCCGGAGTAGTCCAGGTTCTCTCCGATCCCAACCGCCTGACGCAGGAATGCTCCGGGAACAATATGCCGACCTGCATGAGACTGCTCCCCGGGAATGGGACCTAACATCGGTCCAGCTCTCAGGGAGCAGTCACATCGCCCCCTTATGGGGGTGCACCGTTGAGTTCCGAGTTTTCGGCTTCCTCCCGCCTAAGTGATGCCGAACCTTACTGTCGGCCGATTCGGGCATATGTGCCCGGCTTGGTCCGCCGGTAAACCACGGCGAGGGCAAAGCCAAGCACGAATATGCCGACGATCAGTGCCATCAAGATGGTGGCGAGGACGTTCGAGCCGCCGACCAGAAGGGGGAAATTGACCCCCGCGAGGACCAGTCCGGACCCCAGGCCGACAATTGACAAGGTCGGGAAGACGACTCTGCTCCAAACCGAGTGCTGTCGGCCATGGCGGCGCAGGTAGATCGGGACTGCGATTCCTGCAACGAAGATCACACCGAGAATCACGAAGCTGGTGATCCCAAGCATCGCCGTGTAGAAGTCAATGGCTTCTATGCCCGTGAAGATCACGACCAGGTTCACGACGAGGCCTGCCCCACTGATCGCAACGGACGAGATGTGCGGCGAGCCGTGGCGGGCGTGCACGCTGCTCAGTTTCTGCGGGAGGATTCCGTCCGCACTCAGGTTAAAGGAGTAGCGTGCTGTGATGTTATGCGCGGCGAGGACCACAGCAAAGGTGCTCGTATTGACCATGACCGTCGCAGCGTCCGAGAGGACGTTCCCGCCGAAGGCTTGAAGGCTCTGGGTCATTGATCCGGTGGGGTCGGCTGTGACCATTTCGATGACCTTGTCGAGGCCGATTGAGTTAATGAACAACAGTGCGGACAGACCGTACACGACCATAGCTAAGGCGATCACGGCATAGGTGACGCGAGGGATCGTTCGGCTGGGATCACGGACCTCCTCACGGAACAAGACGGTCACCTCGAAGCCGCCGTACATCCCGAGAGCGAAGAGCAAGCCCAGAGCGAAGGAACCATCGAACCAGTGAGTCGGGCTCAGCGGCGCTACGGAGATGCCATGATGACCGGCACCGCCGTTGACGAAGACCAGGAAGTCGTAAGCTACGACGATGACGACCTCGAGGAGCAGAAAGATGGTCAGCACCTTTGCTGACAGTTCGACCTTAAGATAGCCCAAAATTGCGCTGGCGGCCCAGAAGATGGAGCCCCAAACATACCAAGGGAGGTCTGGGCCGTTGAGGGTGCCATGTACCAGCTCTCCGAGTACGACACCTCCGAACGCGAAGCTTCCGGCATAKACACAGAAGTATCCCATAAGGGCCACGAGACCGGAGCCGAGGCCGATTTCCCTGCCGAGGCCGGCGGTGATCATGGAGTAGAAGCCGCCGGGCTTCGGCATGATCTTGGACATGCGTGTGAAGCCGACCGCGAAGGCCGCCAGGATGGCCCCTGCAATGATGAACGACACTGGCGTGCCCAGGCCTGCCCCGCTGCTCACCATGATGGGGATGGCCCCGATGACGACGACCAGGGGGGCGTTGTACGCCACTACGCTGAAGAACAGGGAGAGGAACCCCATGTTGCCCTTGAGGTGTGGCTGGCTCGTTGGCTGCACCTCAGTTTTCATTGAACTCATTACGTCCATTTTTCGGTCAGTGCCTTCCAGGAAAAGAATAGTTTGTCCCCGAGACGGTGTCGTGCCTTCATCTCGGGCCGGCAGGTGTGGCTGCTCCTTTAGGAGTGCGTAGTCACTGTCACGAGAGCATGCTCGGTGTTTGGGATCTGCAACTGATTACGATGTTCGTTGCTTGGTCACCCGCTCGTAACTAGATCTTTTACGAACGGGTCTTCTGGACCTTGGCGTCCTCCCAATCGCGAGCGCTCAGCGCCCCGATGTCAAGCTGGCAGCAGAAGCGGAGCTGCACGACTTGGGGTGCACCTTGGCGACGAGGTTCTCGACGTTGCTGCCGCCGTCGAATTCTTTGCCATAGATCGCGAGAGGAGAGGCATAATCCGTGACGTTGGCTGACCCACTCCCCCGATGTGGTCTGTGCACTGGAATAGCCCCAAGTCCTTCCGCGTCGATTGGTTAAACCACCACTTGTCGAAGCATTTCCACTTGGGGAAAAGTCGACTCATGCTGCTGACGTGAAGGCGTTGGATTGGTGCACTGGGGATGGCAGCTCCAAAGTCACTCACGGGACCTAAGGAGGCCACCTTAGGGTACGTAATCAGGGCGAGCCGGCGGGGACGCCTAAGCAGATCCTGACGATGTGGTCAGTACTCGAAAAGTTTCGAGCCAGCGCCACGAGCGGCAGTCCACTACTCCACAGGGCCTACGAACCGCTTCTTCGGATGTCTCCGAATACGTCGGTGGCAACCGCGGGCCAGGCGATCGCCCACCGTTTGATGCGGTGCAGTTGAGCAAGGTAAGAGATCACGACCATATGAAAGGAAAGGTGATTCACACATGACCCATTCGCAGACAGCCACGATTGAGCTCGAACTTGTAGGGCTTGACCACTGGGGAATGTCACCTGATGTTGTCCTGTCGGAGGATAACCAGACTCCGAACAAGGATCTGGCTACTTTTGAGTTGTCAGAAAACGACACGGTGTCAGAGTACAACCTGACGTTGGAGTCGCTTCCTCAAGACGGAGTTCCCGCCGGTAAGTACTACCACTTCCGATGGACCAGTCCCACCTTATACCCGGGTGTCACCAGCAGCGTCTACCTATACCTGCCACACGGGGCGGAGGAGGCGGACTCGGTCAACCTGATGATCTGCCTGGACGGCCTGGATTACACCGGAGAGAAGGTTCGCGCCACCACAGTGCTGGACAACCTTGTACGTTCAGGCGAGATCCCCATGACCGTTGGCCTGTTCCACAACCCAGGCGAGACAGGACCGGGGTACCCCATCTACGGTGGGAGCACCAACCGTGCTGTCGAGTACGACACGGTCAACGAGGATTTCGCCCGCTACCTTGTGGAAGAGCTTTTTCCCATCATTCGGACCAAGGTCCGATTGACCGAGGACCCGCGAGGCCGCGTCATCTGCGGCTTCAGCTCCGGCGGAGCAGGCGCCTTCACCGCAGCCTTCCACCGACCAGATCAGTTCGGGAACGTGATCGCGCACTGTGGCAGCTTCATTAACATCCTGGGTGCGAACAACCTCCCCAGCATGGTCCGGCGGGCGCCGCGAAAGCCGATCAGGGTATGGCACCAGACGGGGAAACGAGACGTTGACATCGTCTACGGCAACATCCCCATCGCCAACCACGACCTCGATGCGGCCCTGAAGTACCGCCGCTACGATTCGATGTTCGTGTACGGCAGCGACGGCCACACCCTCGGGCATGCCGGCGCTGTCTTCCCCGAAACACTCCGATGGATCTTCCGCGACCAGGTTGAAGCCAAATGAATCGCGCTTAGTCGACGCTTCGCTTCAAAGAACGCCTCTTCACAGGCTGAGGGCACCGCAGCACAATCTTAGTTTGGACCCCTGGAGCTACAGGGCCYCGCGCTGGCTGCCAGATTTACTCGATTAGGACCGCGCACCTAATGACCCGCCCAGCACCTCTCGTGTCCACGACTATTCGCCCGCGTCACAATTGTCACTGACGCTTGTGACGCGGGCGACACCTAGCAAAAGAGTCTGGACACTGAAACAACACCAAATCATGGCTCGCCGATTGGTTAAACCACCACTACCTGAAGCATTCAACTTAAGGCAAAATCAATGCACGCTGCTGAATTGAAGGTGTCGAATACTTACAAATCTAGGGAGATCACCTGAGGGTACGTACCCAAACGGAACCAGCGTGGCGCGAAAGCCCAACCTGACGTGGCCCGCAGCCGCCGTCCTCAGAGTGCTTGGTGTTGGTTTCTCAGTGCTTATCACGGCTGAGCTCCAAGTGGTTTGCGATTTCGAGACACGACCTCGACCAGCTTGAAAAGAAGAAAGGGTGTTCCACCATGACCCATGCGCAGGCAACTGCAACCAAGCTCGAACTGGTGGATCTCGACCACTGGGGAATGATGACCAACGACGAAGACTTGGCGAACTCCGTCCCGAGTAAGGACATCGCTACTTACGAGTTATCAGAAAACGACACGGTGTCCGAGTACCGCCTGACATCCGAATCGCTGCCGCAGGAGGGCGTTCCTGCCGGGAAGTACTACCACTTCAGGTGGACCAGTCACACCGTATACCCTGGCGTCACCAGCAGCGTCTACCTGTACCTGCCCCACGGGGCCGAAGAGGCCAAATCGGTCAACCTGATGATCTGCCTGGACGGCCTGGAGTACACCGGAGAGAAGGTTCGCGCCACCACAGTGCYGGACAACCTCGTGCACTCGGGCGAGATCCCCATGACCGTTGGCCTCTTCCACAACCCGGGCGAGACAGGACCGGGCTACCCGATCTACGGTGGGAGCACGAACCGTGCTGTCGAGTACGACACTGTCAGTGAGGACTTCGCCCGCTACCTGGTGGAGGAGCTGTTTCCCGTCATCCGGACCAAAGTCCGGTTGACAGATGACCCGAAGGCCCGCGTCATCTGCGGCTTCAGTTCCGGTGGCGCCGGGGCCTTCACCGCGGCCTTCCATCGCCCGGACGAGTTCGGAAACGTGATCGCGCACTGCGGCAGCTTCATCAACATCCTGGGTGCGAACAACCTCCCCAGCATGGTCCGGCGCACCCCACGCAAGCCAATCCGCGTCTGGCACCAATCCGGCAAGCGCGACGTCGATATCGTCTACGGCAATATCCCCATCGCCAACCACGACCTCGACGCGGCCCTGAAGTACCGCCGCTACGATTCGATGTTCGTATTCGGCACCGGCGGACACACCCTCGGGCACGCCGGCGCAGTCTTCCCCGAAACACTCCGATGGATCTTCCGCGACCAGGTTGAAGCCAAATGACCCAGAACACGAAAGCAGAGGGCATGAACACCACAAACGAGGTTATTGACACGTCAACTTCAGTGCAGGTGACACTTGATGTCCCTGCGCGGATGCGGGACGGCGTCGTGCTGCGGGCCGATATCTACCGCCCTGCGGGGGACGGGTCTTGGCCTACCTTGGTGGTGCGCACGCCTTACAACAAGGCCGGTGCTGCGGACAACGTTTGGAATGGTTTCTCTCCGACAGAAGTGGCCCGAAAAGGGTTCATCATGGTCATCCAGGATGTCCGCGGCCGCTACGCTTCAGAGGGCGAATGGGAACCGCTGCAGCACGAGGGTCCAGACGGCTTTGACACCATTGCTTGGGCCGCCCAGCTTGCCGGCTCCAACGGGCGGGTCGGCATGGTCGGTGGCAGCTACTGCGGGAACACGCAATGGCAGGCCGCGCTTCAGCAGCCGCCCGCGTTGAAGGCGATCACGCCCCTGATGACGTGGACGGAGCCGCGTGAGGCCCTGGTAGCCCGCGGCGGTGCGACGCAGTTCACAGTGATCACATCGTGGTCGCTGGCTGCCGGTTTCGACTGGTTGTCACGTCAGGGCCTGACGGAGGATGAGTTGGCGGCCCGCGTTTCCGCCCTTATTGAAGACTTCGACGGTCTCGAGAAGGACGGCTACTGGGAGTTGCCGGTCACCGAACTGCCCGTGCTGCGACGGCACGGCACGCCGGTGTTCGTAGCGCCGGGCGCAGCCACTGACCTGGAGGCAACCGAGCACATGCGGGTGGCCGGGAGCCACTCCCGTGTTCAGATCCCCAGCCTGCACACTGGCGGCTGGTACGACACCTGCCTGCAGGGAACCATCGACAACTTCACAGCAATGCGCAACCTCGGCCAAGAATCGCGGCTGATCATCGGACCATGGACCCACGAGGACTTCGGCAACCGGATCGGCGCTCAGGACTTCGGAATCATGTCCAGTCGGGACGCGGGAGCCCATCCAAACGGCAAGTGGAGCGATGAAGTGCTGGCGTTTCTCCGCAGCCACCTCACCGACGATGCACCCGTGAGTGCCCCGGCGCCGGTACGGATATTTGTGATGGGACGCAATGAATGGCGGGACGAGGAAACCTGGCCCCTGCAACGCTCACGCACCGAGCGCTGGCACCTGCATGCCGATGGCGGCCTCAGTACGAAGGCACTGCCCATCGGGGCAGGACCGAGTGAGATCAACTACGACCCCGCCGACCCGGTCCCCACGTACGGTGGGCCAATGGCACTCACACCAGGACGAGGACCCCATGACCAGGCACCGGTCGAGTCGCGACCGGACGTCCTCGTCTTCACCTCCGAGGTCCTCAGGGAGGACCTCGAGGTAACAGGGCCGATCCGGGTACGGCTGCACGTCCAGAGCTCAGCGCCCTCGACAGACTGGGTCGCCCGCCTGTGCGACGTGCACCCCGACGGACGATCCTTGAACCTGACCGACGGAATCCTCCGCATAAACCACGGTGCTGACGAGACTCAGGAGATCGAGATCGACCTGTGGTCAACAAGCAACGTGTTCCTGGCCGGACACAGGATCAGGGTGCAGATCACCAACAGCTGCTTCCCCCGGTGGGACCGGAACCTCAACACCGGCGACCAAGCCGGGACGGAGTTCGTCCCCGCACATCAGCGGCTCTACCATGACACCAGCCGCCCGTCATACATCGAACTCCCCATCGTCCCAACGGAAGAGAAACAAGTTCCCCGCACCTAAATGAGTTCAGTGGGCACTGCGCAGACCAGGTGGCCCAGTGCCCACTGACCCGGATCGTACGCCGCAGGCTTACATACCTCCGATGCTATCGATATTCGCCCTGCCCCACACTGTAAAGTCGGGGACTCTGTTTCGCTTTGCAGCTGATTGAGACGGTTACTGAACGCCGTATCCGGAGTTTCTCCCAGCAATCCAGATATGGGGAACCAGCCCTCGATCTACCGGCAGACTGCTGACAGGTGACTGGAAGTGACGCACTTCCAAAACGCCTTGGCCCAACTGGGCGCGAAGCACATCCTGATCAAACCCCGCCACCCTTGGCAGAACGGCAAAGCAGAACGCTTCAACCGCACCCTTCAAGAAGGCTGGGCCTACCGCCAACCATTCACTTCCAACCAGGCCCGCATACACGCCTGCAGCCATGCCAAACCTCTACAACAACCACCGGCCGCACGGCAGCCTCGGAGGCAAACCACCCATCAGCAGGTGCAAACAACCTACTGACTGAGTACACCTAGGGCCCGTGGGCTTTGTCTCGTGGTGACGCCGCAACGGAGAACGTAGCCCTCTAAGTTGAGTGCGGCCCAGAACCCTGGACCTCATTCCAACTGGCCGCCCGATCATATTCACACAACACGCACTCAAAGTTAACGCAGTCTAAGGACTTCACCGAGGTCCTGTACGTTAAGGCCTCCTGTATTAGCCTGCGGGAGGATGAGCAGGTGGAATTCCTAATCTCACGCTGCGTTGAAGGGCCAACCTAACACCCCGCATTCGAAACCGGGATCCGAGACACTCAGTGCCGGGCTACCCGGTGAACAGCGCCCTGGCGGCAAGGGAGGCCGCGAAGCGAAATCGTCGCAAGTTGCTGGTCGCGTTCACGTATGTCGCAATGGATTTTCCGCTGTAGTTCGGGAACCAGCGCCCCGACACTGTCGTGGTAACGATACGGGCGCTTTCATATCCGCTCATGACAAGGACATCTTCGACGCAGTTCCGCCCAGCTTTGTGAGGGCATTAAACCAGGTGGACCGAGCGATATCCCGGTCCCTCAGCTTAAAGTTGCTTGAGCGCGTCAACGCTTCTGGGCCAACGGCGCCGGCCGCTCAACCGGCAGGGATCCTTCAGTGCTACGGGAGTACAACGACCAATCCCAGCTAGGTAACTGCAGTCCACAAAGGGGATGCGGACAGCGCCGCATCCCCTCTTGAGGACAATCCGCCCGGTTACCCCGACCTTAGACCAAGGCCGCCAGGCTCGTTAGTCATGCTGGCAGCGAAAGAAACCTAGGCTACGAGGATTGAGACCACCGCTGCAGCAGAATCTCCGCCAACCTGCCCGCCAGAATTCTGCGCTACGGCGACCTTTGCCGACTCCCGTTGCCGTGCACCCGCTTCCCCGCGCAGTTGTTGAACCAGTTCAAAAATCTGAGCGGTTCCCGTGGCGCCAATCGGGTGGCCCCTGCTGAGCAAACCACCGCTCGGATTGACAGATATCCTTCCGCCAAGGTCCGTCGCACCACTGCGCAACAGTTCCGCAGCACCCCCCGGCGCACAGAACTGCATGACTTCGTAATTGATTAGCTCACCAGGGGCCGATGCGTCGTGAACCTCTGCCACATGGACGTCCTCGGGACCAATCGAAGCTGCCTCGTAAGCCACCTTCGCAGCCCGAGACGAAGCGTTCGGCTTCGTCGGATCTGCTGAGCCCGAAACAAGCGCCGAACTTGCTACCCAAACAGGCCTGAACCTTGAGAGCTTGGACGCCACACGAGCCGAACACAGGACCACCGCTGCTGCCCCATCGCCGATTGCAGAGCACATAGGAAGCGTCAACGGTTCACTGATCATCCGACTTGCCAGCACTTCCTCGACCGTCGTCTCTTTACGAAACTGCGCGAAGGGGTTGAGCGACGCAGCGTGACGACTCTTGACGGTTATTCGAGCAAAATCGGCTGGCGTCGTTCCCGTGGCGTCCATGTACCTGCGAGTACGTTCTGCGTAAATGTCCATAAAAATGGAGCCGCTGCCGGAGCCAACATGCGAGGGCAGTTCTTCTTCCTTGTCTACCGCACCTCCGAACGCTGCGATTGAGACGGTCTTGTCTGCATGGCTCAGCTTCTCCGCTCCCACTGCCAGCACAACATCTGCCTGGCCACTGGCCACTGTCTGCCACGCCAGATGGAACGCTGTGCTGCCCGTAGCGCAAGCGTTTTCCACATTGATTATGGGCTTGCCCATGAGGCCCGTGTTCCTGAGCGCGGCTTGGCCTCGAATCATCTCCTGCCCGGTGATGACTCCAGACGCCGAGTTGCCGAAGTAGACGCGGTCTACTTTGTCCGCATCGATTCCGGCATCCTCCAGCGCTATTCTCACAGCTTCCTCGGAGAGACTCTTCACCGATCGATCAAGAAACTTCCCAAAAGAAGTCATTCCAATTCCAGCGATCGCTACGCGGTCGGTCATAGTTACTCCAATTCACTCTCTCAACAAAAACGAAAAGGCTCCGCTCCAGTGCGGGTTGTTTGCTCAAGTAGCCTTTGGGTAGTCTAACACTTACTGGTTGGTAATCAAGTGTTTGGATCGACTTCCGAATCAGGCGACTCTTGCCAACGTCTCGGTCAGCAGTTTTCCACCGCGACGAAACGCACCTGTCCCCTCACCGGTGCGGGGACGCAAGCACCTGTGTGAGCAGGCGAATTCGGGCACGGAGCCTCTCCCGTTCGGCAATGGAAGGACGCGTTACGCTCAGGCTTCTTGGGCGACGGGCTCGACTGCGACGCCGACAAGTGCCTGCTCGATCTGCGGCACACTCCAGCGGCTACCGTTCTCGAATGTCTCTACGACCCGCCATCCTTCGTAGACTCCGATCAGATCACCCACCACACGGAACATATGGCCGGAGAGGGCGCAGCGCTCGGCCGCCAGGAACGCGACCAGCGGCGAGATATTTCCGGGGTGCCAGCTGTCAAACTCCGTCTCGGATTCGGGCTCCGCAACCCGTTCACTGAGCCCCGGCGTAGACAGAGTCAAGTGGGTCCGCGCAGCCGGCGCAATACAGTTGACCCGTACGCCATACCTCTTGAGCTCTTTTGAAGCGACCTGCGTCATGGCAGCGATTCCTGCCTTCGCTGCGGCGTAGTTCGTCTGGCCTGCCCCAGGCTGTAGACCCGCGGCCGAGGAGGTATTGATAATCGCCCGGTCTGCGGCCAACCCCAATTTTGATTGGTTACGCCAATACGCAGCCGCGTGCCTGCTGACAGCGAAAGTACCCTTTAGATTGACGTCCACCACCGAGTCAAACTCCTCCTCGGTCATGTTGATCAACGTTCGATCCCTCATGATGCCCGCGTTGTTTACCACCACATGGAGGTCTCCGAATTCGCGGATGGCGGTTTCGACCAGCCGCTGGGCGCCATCCCAGTCACTGACGCTGTCAGTGTTAGCCACGGCCTGCCCGCCAGCGGATATGATTTCGGCAACCACGTCATGCGCCGGACCATTGTCCGGGCTCGCTCCCCCAACGTCATTTACAACCACACGCGCACCCTCGGCCGCAAGCAGCAGGGCGTGCTCGCGGCCGAGACCGCGTCCGGCGCCAGTCACAATCGCCACTCTTCCATCCAGAACACCCATAAGCCTTCTCCCATTCATTCGATCGTTCTTTAATACTGATGCTCGAGCGAGATTGTCACGAGCCACGCAGCGATGCACTGAAATTCCACGCAGTTGTGTCGTCGCTCAACTGAACACGCAGGAACTCAGACAGCAAGACTTCACATAAGTTGATTGTGAGAAATRCGAAATGACCGCAGCGGCAACGCCAAAAACTGCCACTCGAACCCTGTCATCAGTGTTGGATTACCAATTACGATGGGCTTGGGCCAGTGTAAATTACCTGGTCGGCAGGAACGTGCCGCCAGGTGTTTCCTTGTGCAACCTCCTCCAGGTAGTGGGCTGCAAGGCCGACAGACCGCGGTGCGACCAGGAAGATTCGCGTCGTCTCCCAGGTGAACCCGAGATCAAGAATGAGAGCTGCAATCGCGCCATCGACGTTCGCTGGGATCTTGCGCCCAACCGCTTGACTCAGCTCGTGTTCCAGGTGGGCCAGCAATGTCGAGTGATGGGAGAAGACCCCTTCTTCCTTGGCGATACCCATCAGAATAGGAAAGCGCGGATCCGCACCGTGTTGCGGATGACCAAACCCCTCAAGAGGGGCACGCCTTGCCCTGCTGTCAGCCACAATCTCCTTGGCGGCTCGCTGCAGCGATTCATCGGTGACCTCGCCATCTTCGGCTATTCGATGAACAACAGATTGCAACTTCAATGCCAATTGTTGTCCAGCGCCACCCTGGATGTCGCCGAAGGTGGTTACTCCGGCTGCAATCCCTACTTGAATGGGAACCCCGTATGACGCGAGCATTCTGGTGATGGTACTCGACGGCGATATTCCGTGTTCCATCACCGAGACGAGTAGAGCATCAAGAACGCGAGCCTGACTAGGTGTTGCACGGTTCCCGGTAAGAACCAGGTACATCATCTCAGAATATGAAGTATTCCCGATCAATTGACTCAGACGGTGTCCCCGAATAATTACATCGTCCTTCTCGACTTCCCCTATGTCAGTTTCCCAAGCATTCGTATCACGTGTGGTCACTTGATATCCTCAGTTCTAGTTTTACCTGTAGTTCAATAGCTTGCGCACCGAATGTTCCGAGCGTGCACGCTGGTTTCCTATATCGCGCCTAACAGCCAACGCAGCGAGGTACCAGTTCCGCGATGCGAGCGTCGTGAGTACTGTGGCAGTTCCCCTAGATCGCCCCTTGCAACTCAGGTTGCCGACCCTCGGAGCCGGCGAGCTAGCAACCCCGTGGACTAATCGCCTCGCTTGCCAGCGTGCTGACTGGCTTGAAAGCGGTACTATGCAAGCAGAATAGCACTTACTGATCAACAATCAAGTCTTTAACGAGCGGGCGGACCAAGTTCGACTGGGAGGTTTTGCGGCAGAGACCAGCCGGACGCTCGAGGGCTCATAGATTGCTAAACGGATTCAGGCATAGCGAAGACTGCGATATGTTCGTGGAATGGCTCCTTCAACTCCGGGTATGCACAAGTCCTCCCCGCCCGCCGACCCCCGCACCGCAGCTTCCCGCGGTGCTGTGGCGCCCACGTCGGGGCGCGTCGAGCGGCTCATGCGAACCCGGCTGCGTGGCGCCGTTGACGGCGCGGTACCCGAATGCACCGGTTCCATGGTCACTGGAGTTTGGTGCCTGGACCATGAGGGGCGCCCAACGGGGTTGACGGCCGCCTCCCTGTTGGACCAAACTCTCGCAACTTCTATCCGCGCCGCCGCCCCGGACCTTACTTGGATGGTCACGACGGAGCTGCAACTGAACTTCCTGGCCCCGCTACCTGCTGACGGCACAGTACTGGAGGCTTGGACCAGAAGCGGCTTCGTAGATCCGAGGGGAGGCGTGTCCTTTGGTAGTCTCCGTGGGCCGGACGGCAGGGAGCACGTACATGCCGTTGGCTGGTTTCAAACAGTCGGACCCACCCCTGCCGGGGCACTTGACCATTTTAACCGTATGGGCGCGCTGCCCTTGGGACCCGAATCCGACGTCACGTTGGACAGGCTGCTTGGCATGCGTAGTCCGGCCTCGAGCCCTGCGGGCGGGAAGCCAGCGAATGCCGAAGGTTTCCTTCGGGGACCGGATTTCCCTGCGGTCGATGAGTTTATGAATCGCAATGGGACCGTTCACGGAGGGGCCATGACCATGATGGCGGGACTCGCTGCCCATGCGGCCACTCCGGCTCCTGATCATTTCGATCTCCAGTCCCTTCGGATGGTGTTTCTGCGCCCGTCCACTGGACCGATTGCTACACGCGCACGAATCCGACATGCAGGCCGCTCCCTGTGCAGCGTGGACGTGGAACTGTTCAGCATCCGTACAACTCCATGGAACCCGGCATCACGTGGCTCAGAAACTGCTCGGCGAGAGAACCTTGACAAGGCCTTCGAAACCAAGCCAGTCGCACAAGCCCACGCACTCTTCCGTCCGGCCCGCTGACCGACCCAGAGTGACCAGGCGAACAGTGCCGGTGACTCTGGACGTCAGCGCACCGGGCGTCTTCCGAACGGGAGGTCCCAACCGGAAATGGTCTTTGAGCGGCCTGTTATTGGGTTTGTTCCTGCAGGTCACGCAGGGATCAGCGGTGATTCCTACCCATGCTTCACTCCATCGGGCTGGAGTTCGTTGGACTATTTGGTGACCTTGCCCATACGGTTTGCGATGGGTGTGGTGAACAACGGTTTGGTCAGGAACCAGGCTGCGGCGATGACCAATAGCGAGATCAGGAAGATGACAAGGCCCCACCAGTCCACCACGTCCCGGTTGCCGTACATGTGGTTTAGGTTCTGTAAGGCTCCAGTGAAGAACACCAGGAACACATGCACCACCGTAAACGCAACGAAGTACAGCATCACCGGAAAATGCCATGCCCGCGCCCATTCCACCGGAAATATCATCGTGAGGCGTCGAGCACGTTCGGGCCACCAAGTCGACATCCGGACGCCTGTCAGAACCGCCAACGGAGCGGCGATGAACACCGTGAGGAAGTAGGCCATCACCTGCAGTGCGTTGTAGTGCACCCAGCCGTTTTCGGCCGGCCAGTCCAGCGAGGCATACTGGAGTGCTGCTGAGAGCATGTTTGGGAAGATGTCCCAACTCATCGGTACGATCCGTGTCCAGTGCCCGCTGACAAATAGCAGAGCGACGAAGATTACCCCGTTCGCCACCCAGAGCACATCCAGAGTCTGGTGCAGCCATTGGGACAGTGATACCTTTTTGGGGCTGTTGCCCTTCGGGGAGAAGAACGAGTTCTTCTTCGCCGTCCAGTAGCCGGGAGGCTTACGCTCCGTACGCACCTGAAGGCCGGTGCGGGCAATCAACACGATGAAGAACATATTGAGAAAGTGCTGCCAGCCTAGCCATGCCGGGATTCCGACTGGAGCGCCCTCCGGCTGCCAGGCGTGCCCACTATAAGACACAACGAACTGCTGCACACCCTCAAGGGTGCGCAGCCAGCGCGCGCCGAACACCACCAGTAGGCCCACAATTATCAATACGACGGCAGCGACGGCGGGCTTCCGCCATGCCGGGCCAGCCACGTTCGCCTTACTGACGGCACCGCCCCGGGCGGCTCCCTCCGTGTCGAGGAGGCGAGTCGAAGAAGTCGCTTTGGCTGGCGGCGGCAAACAACCCGTCGGAGTGGCACCAGAACCGCCCCGTAGCGCAGAATCAATCGATGGTCGCGAGACCCCCTCCCCTTCCGCCGAGTGAGGGGCAGTGCCCATCCGGCGCTTGCGTACAGGAGTATGATCAGCGGCGGACTTCGATTGCTCGCTTTCCTGTAGCGCCCGCTCCGCTGGCAAGTCCATTCCCTGAAGCTGCTCTTTGTTGATCAACGCAGTGACATCATCACTGGTTTCCRGCGGCCATGTCACGGCCGCCTCTACAGCCAGCGAATCGCCCGGCTGCTGCACATGCGTCTGTACGCGCTCTGCAGACACGGGCCCGGCATCGGTGCGCTCGGGCGCTAGCGGCGTGTATCCTGCCATGCGGCGCCGTCTGGGTGCCTGGCTGGGGTCTCGCTCGCTAGTCATAGATCTCGGTCCTTTGCCTGGGTATCAACTTCGGGTTCAAATGGCCGGAAGGCCTCCGTCAGACCATTGCTCATGGTCCTCACTGGGTAGCGGACTGCCCGGCACCGGGGTCAGCTGCGTCGGTTGTTGATCTCTTCGATCAGCTGTGGGACCACTGTGAACACATCCCCGACGATGCCGAAATCCGCGACGTCGAAAATCGGAGCATCCTCGTCCTTGTTGATGGCAACGATCGTTTTGGAAGTCTGCATGCCAGCCCGGTGCTGGATGGCCCCTGAGATTCCCAGCGCCACATAGAGTTGGGGGGTCACCGTAACGCCAGTTTGACCCACCTGGTAGGACTGCGGCACGTACCCGGCATCAACGGCGGCACGCGAGGCACCCACAGCGGCACCCAGCACGTCGGCTAGTTCCTCCACCACGCTGAACGCCTCCTTCGAACCAACACCGCGCCCGCCGGAGACGACGTTCTTCGCCCCTCTCAACATCGGCCTGCCTGCCTTCGCCGCAGCCTCGCTGACCTCATCGACCGTGGCCCCAGTCGCCGTCGTGGTTGATATCTGAGCGATCGTGACCGAAGGAGAGGGGACGGCTTCTGCCACGCCCTCGATGGAGCCCGGACGCACTGTAACTACCATTAGGCCACCTTCCACGGTCGACTCGGTCGTGAAGTCGCCGCCGAAAATTGAGTGGGTAGCTATGAGCTCCTGGCTCTCCTCGTCGAAGCGAACCGCGACCGCGTCAGCGGCTACAGAACCGCCAGCCACAATTGCGAGCCGACCTGCCACAGCGTTGGAATCGTTCGTCGCCGGTACCAACACCAAGCCCGCCCCATACGTATGTACGGCGTCTGCCAGGGCACCGACCAGCGCGGACCCCAATTCGGTGGCGGCACTCTCCGATTCGGCCAGGTACACATTGGCCGCGCCCAAGGTCCCCAATTCAGCGACTAGGTCCCCGGACCGGCCCGGGGCAGTAACCGCCACAGCAACGGGCTTGCCGAGGTCGGCAGCCAACCTAAGCAGGCCAGCGGCAGTGGACTTCGGCGACCCCTCCCGGTTGGTCTCGATCAGGACCAGAACGTTTCCGGTATATGGCATGGTGTTTTCCTTCAGCTGTTTAACTTCTGTGTCAGTAGGGTCCGCTCATGTTCAGATGAGGCGGTTCGCCGCCAGGAACTCGGCCAGCTGCGCAGCCGCGGTGCCGTCGTCGACAACCTTCGGCCCGGCTTGCTTCGCTGGGCGGGCCGACGCCGAGACCATCACCGATGCGACTTCCGGAGTTACGGCGATTCCTAGATCACTGAGCGACCAATTCGCCAGCGGCTTCTTCTTTGCCGCCATAATTCCCTTGAAGTTTGGAAAGCGGGCATCGGCGGACTTCTCCGTGACAGACACCACTGCCGGCAAGGCCGATGACAAGCGAAGAGCACCGCCGTCCACCTGCGCCCGGCCCGAGACGGCGTCGGGTTCGATGACGACCTCATCAAGTCCCGGGAGTACAGGCCACCCGAGGATCTCGGCAACCATTGCTGGAACCATTCCACCCCGACCGTCCGTGGCCGCGTTGCCGGCGAGGACCAGATCCACGCCTCCGAGCATTTCGACGGCGGCAGCCAGCACCCGCGCTGTCTGCACCATGTCGGAACCCGCCAAAGACTCGTCCGAGACCAAAACGGCGGAGTCAGCGCCCATCGACAACAGCTTCCGAATGCTCTTGCCCGCGTCCTCCGGCCCCATTGCGACCACCACAATTTCGATATCTTTACGCGAATCCTTTAGTTGAAGGGCGTTCTCCAAGGCCCGTTCATTGATCTCGTCCGGCACAGACTCGGACGCACCGCGGTCCAGCATTCCGGATTCCAGGTCGATTTTACGATCGGACCAGGTGTCCGGTACCTGCTTCGCCAACACAACTATCTTCATGGAGAACCCTCCTCGGTGGGCTAACGCTTTCGCTTTCATATCCCAATCTACGGGGAGTTAGCGAAAAATACTAGTTGCTCGACAACTATTTTGTTAGATCGCCTGTGCAGAATTGCAAAGGTGGTGCGGTTTCGCCCTTCAGAAAACGAAAGCCACAGCCGACCGGTCAGCGACCAAGGAATGCCGGAATGAGGACCTGAGCCTCGTCGGCGGCCATGCGCTCACCGATAGTCACGGACTCGCGTGCACCCACCTCCGCGCGCGAGAGGCCGAGGCCCTGACGCAACAGTCTTCGGACATCGCCGAGCGCACCCGGAGCCCCGGCAACCCAAGCTGCGACCACCTCTTGCGCTCGGTCCATCGGGTCGACGACCACCTCTGAAACAAGTCCCTGGTCGAGCGCCTGACTGGCATTCAAAGGCCGGCCGGATAGGGCAAAGGCCAGTGCGCGGTGTAGCCCCATGGCGCGGGGCAAGCTGGCGGAAGTGCCACAGTCGGGAGTCAGGCCAATGGAGGGGTAGGCAAACACAAAGCTTGTACCTTCCCCTGCGATGATCACGTCAGCGGCCAGCATGATACCAAGCCCACCACCGGCAACGGCCCCGTGAACAGCCGCCACCACGGGCTTCTCCAGAGATTCGAGAGCCTGCACAGCCGCATCAACCGTGGCCGCCAATTCAGTCAGGAACCGCCCCTGGTCTGGGGACTCCGTGAACGCAGAAATGTCTCCACCGGCGCAGAACCGCTTGCCGTTGCCGGTCAGCAAGACTGCCTTAATCGCGTCGTCCTCCGCAACCCGGCTAACCGCCTCTCCGAGCGCTACGGCTAAGGGCATATTTATAGTGTTGGCCGCCTCCGGGCGGTTGAGCTGCAGGTGTCCGACGCCGCCGACCGTAGTTAAAGTTACGGGCTTTGACATCAGATCCTCCGGAAGAGTGCTGCGAGCGCCTGTCCTCCACCGATGCACATGGTGACAATTCCGAGTTCCAGATCCCGGCGTGCCATGTCCTTGGCAAGGCGCAGCGTCAGGATCGCTCCGGTGGCACCGACCGGATGCCCTAGGGCAATGGCTCCGCCGTAGGGATTGACCTGGGCCGGATCGAGGTCGGCGTCCCGGATGACAGCGACAGCCTGTGAGGCAAATGCCTCGTTCAGTTCAATCGAACCGATATCCTTCGGGGTGGTGCCGGTCTTCTCGAACAAGGACCTCAGAGCCAGCGTGGGTGCGTACCCCATGAGTTCGGGTTCCATGGCGGCCGTGGCCACCGCCTCAAGACTAACCAAGCCCTTCAGGCCACGCTGAGCAGCGACGGACTCGCGAGCAAGGACGACGGCGGCGGCGCCGTCGTTGATACCCGATGCATTACCGGCCGTGACTGTCCCACCAGTGGCAAATGCAGGACGCAATCCCGCCAAGGTCTCCATGCTTGTCTCAGGCTTGGGGTGCTCATCCTTGTCAGCTGTGAAAGGCTTTCGACCCGCGACATTGACTGGCGTGATTTCCTCGGCGAACGCTGCCTGGGCCTCGGGCGTAGCGGCGCGGCGTTGTGATTCGACAGCGAACTCGTCCTGTTCCCGGCGTGAGACGTTGTATTTGCTGGCGACGTTCTCGGCAGTGACTCCCATGTGGATGCCGTGCAAGGGGTCGGTAAGCATCATGAGAGTGCCATCGCTGAGGGAACGGTCGCCAAGGCGGTAGCCTTGGCGCGCGCCGAAGTCGTAGTACGGCATCCTTGTCATGGACTCGTTGCCGCCGGCCAGAGCGAAGTCAAGCTGGTTCCACTGCATTTCCATGGCTGCCGACCAGATTGCCTGCAAGCCGGAACCGCACAGCCGGTTGACGTTGTAGGCCGGAACACCCGTTGGAAGTCCCGCCGTGACAGCGACTCGCCGCGCGTTATACGCGTCGGCCCCCACCTGGCCAATGCAACCCATGACGACTTCGTCGATGTCGTCGCCGGTAACATCGGCGCGTTCCAGGGCTGCCCTGCTGGCCGTCGCCCCCAACACATGGCCGGGAACATCCTTGAAGATGCCTCCGAAGCTGCCAATAGGGGTGCGTGCACCGTCCAGGACGATGATTTTCTCCACGATTCGTTCTCCGTTGCTCTTAAGATGAATTGCTGGTGTGACTTTGGCGGTGAAGACCAAGGGCCCCTTGCCAGGATGGAAAAGTCGCATTTTCCCGACTGATCAGGAACTTGACTTTCGAGTTCAAACCCACTGGGTGAAACTATCCACGGTCTCCCGCGGCGTCACGAGTGAGTTCACTGGCGCCGACTCATCGGCGTAGCCAAGTGACATACCGCAAACCAGCGTTTCGTCCGCACCAGCGCCGATGATCGGCTTAATTGTCGACTCGTAGTAGTTCCAAGCCGCCTGCGGGCACGTGTGGAGGCCCCGAGCCCGGGCCATAAGCATGATGTTCTGCAGGAACATGCCGTAATCGATGAGCGATCCTCGCCCCATGACCTTATCGACCGTAAATATCAGCCCCACGGGGGCATCAAAGAAGCGGTAGTTACGCTGTAGCTGAGCGTGCATCTTGTTCTTCTCGCCCCTGCCGATGCCGAGAAGGTCATACAAGCTCCAGCCGTTTTGACGACGCCGGTCGATGTACGGCGAGACCCATTCAGCCGGGTAGAAGTCGACCTTGTCGCGGTGCTTTTCGGCCAAGCCCGGATCAGAAAAGACCGCGTCGTCCACAGCGCACACTTGGTGGACAAGGTTATCCCGCTGATCGCCCTGAAGCACATACACCTTCCACGGTTGCGTATTCGTGCCGGACGCGGATTGGCTGGCGACGCGTAATATTTCTTGGATGTCGCTTCGGGCGACGGATTTGTCCGGAAGGAATGCCCGGCACGAGAAGCGGCTCTCGATGGCAGCTTCCACACTCGCGGGGTCCTGCACTTCAGTCGTGACGCGTGATGATATCAACGCACTTCTCCTAGCAGTGTCTCGATTTCGGTAGTTCTTGCTGAAGGCCTTCATTGGCTATCAGGTGGACTCCGGCAGATCGGCGGTAGCATCGCGCCGGCCGAACCGCCCTGCAACTTCACCTGCAGTCTTCCCAACGTTTTTGCAGCGCAGTGCCGTTCCTGCGCCTAGACGGTGCCCGCTTTGCGCAGTCCTGCGATCTCCTCGGCCGAGAGACCAATAAGTTCACTTAGAACCTCGTCCGTATGCGATCCCAGTTCGGGAGCTGGTCGCATCGCAGGCGCTGGCGTTCGGTTCAGCCTCGGCTGCGGTGCTGGCATTTTGAGCGCACCGTACCGCGGATTCTCGACGGTGGCGATGGTGCCCCGCGCTTGATACTGCGGATCGACAACGATGTCCTCGATCGAGTAAATGAGAGAGTACGCCAGGCCCTTTTCATCGAGGATCTGACAGAGTTCCGGAATGGGCCGAGACTTGATCCACTCCCCCACGAGTCGATTTATCTCCTCGATGTTGGAGATGCGATCCGCGTGAGTGGTGAACCGATCATCACCGATCAGCTCCGGTATTGCTTCGCACAGGCGGCGGAACATGCGGTCCGAGGATACTGTCAGGACGATGTGGCGCCCATCGATCGTTTCGAAGTGGTCCCCCGGCGCGGCCGCGAAATGAAGGTTCCCTGTGCGCTCGCGCCTGTCGCCAAACTTATCGAACGCGGTCACCATCACATCAGTGAATCGGAAGACCGTTTCATACAGCGAAAGGTCGATCTGCTGGCCCTTACCACCGCCAACGTCCCTGTTGTACAGGGCCACCATCGTCCCGAAAGCTGCAAGCACCGCTGTCTGGTAGTCAGCGATGGCAACGCCAACCTTCACGGGAGCCCGATCCGGGTAGCCTGTCGCGTTCAACACCCCGCCCAGCGCCAGACCCATTCGGTCATAGCCCGCTCGAGAGGCATATGGGCCAGTTTGTCCGTACCCGGAGACGCTGAGCATTACCAACCCGGGGTTCACCTGTTCTAGGTCTTCCCAGGCAAGGTTCCATCGTTCCAAAGTACCTGGACGAAAGTTCTCCACCAGGACATCGGCTTTCTTCACCAGCTCCTTCAGGATCCGTTGCCCCTCGGGTTGACGTAAGTCCAGCGTGATCGACTTCTTGTTGCGCCCCTCGACGTTCCACCACAAGCTCTCACCATCGCCCAAACTCGGGCCGATATGACGCAAAGTGTCTCCCTTGCCGGGTTGCTCGACCTTGATCACCTCAGCACCGAAATCGGCCATCAGAGTTGCAGCCACGGGTCCAGCGACCATGGTGCCGACATCGATCACTCGTATGCCTGACAACGGTCCTTTGACGTTCTGTTCCATAGATCTCATTCCTCAAATCTTGAATACGCAGGTGAGGGGCCTCGGCCCGGGACGCATCGTCGTCTATCTACCCTGAAACTGCGGAGGACGCTTTTCCCGGAATGCCGCCAGCCCTTCTACGCGATCGGCAGAGTGGCTATAAACGTTTACCAACGCCCGTTCGTAGCGCAGTCCGATTTGTGCCGGCTGATCCAGAGAGTCATTTAGCGCCTGCTTCATTTTTGCCAACCCAAACGGGCTTTTACCGGCAAGCTTGCTGGCCAGTGCCGATACCGCGTCATTTAGGCCTTCGCCAGGCACGACCTGGCTTACCAAGCCCATCGCCAGCCACTCGCGGGCGCTAGGCATATCGCCCGTGAACATCAGATACTTGGCATTGTTAAGGCCGATCTTGCGCGGCAAACGCACTGTGGCGCCCGCCCCAGGGAACATAGCGTAATTTGAATGGGCGTCGCCGAGGACCGCCGCCTCCGCCGCGATCACAACGTCGCACGCCAGCACCAATTCCAGACCACCGGCGATAGCGATACCATTAATCGCCGCGATCACAGGTTTAGTGCACTCTTCGATGAGGTTCGTGAGTTCACCAATTTTCTTCACAAAACGAGCACCCTCTTCGGTACTGCGCTTTGCACTGTCCTTCAAATCCGCGCCGGCACAGAAAGCCCTACCAGTTCCAGTGAGGACAATAACCCGCACATCTGGATCTTCATCAGCCTCCTGAATGACCTTGGTTAGATCATCAACAAGCGACGCGGTAAGCGCATTCAATGCCTGCGGCCGGTTTAGCCTTAGCCACAAGACGTGCTCGGTCTGCTGCAGATGAAGTTCGTCCGTCTCCGTTGACAGCTCTATAGACATTCGTTTTGCCCTTCTCAATTAGCTACGTTGTGTCATGCCCGGGCATTCCGTTGACGCCCCGCCTTGGGTAGTTGTTGGCCGACCTGGCTCAAGTCCATTGGACGGTGAAACCCTTTTCTTCGTGGCGGGCCACCTCTCATCGCAGTCCCAACCCCTTCGCAACGATGCTGCGCAGCACCTCTTTGGTGCCGCCGCGGATCGTGCAGGAGGGCGCGTTCAAAACCACGTAAGCCAAAGCCGCCCGATATGAGTCAGCGGCGCCCGGGTCTGGCTCGGCTTGCAGCGCGAGCCGCAGGATCTCGGGAATCTCCTGCTCGAAGCAGGTGCCCAGGTCTTTTACCAGCGCGGCGTGCAGTGCGGCATCCTGACCATCGGCGATCATCGTAGCCACACTGCGCGACATCCGCCGCAGCGTGGTGAGGTGGGCCACCAGGCGCCCGAGGGCCCTGGCTCCCACAGCAGACGGTTGGTTCTTCACGACACGAACGAATTCTTCCAACACACTGAGATGCGACAGGAAGCGCTCGGGCCCGCTGCGTTCAAACGCCAGCTCACTCGTCACCTGTTTCCATCCATCACCTTCGACGCCGATGAGCGCCTCGTCCGGGAGAAACGCATCCTGTAGATGCACTTCGTTGAACTCCTGCCCTCCAGCGATGTTTACGATCTGCCTGCACACGATTCCGGGCGTCTTCATGTCGACCAGAAACTGGCTCAGGCCCGCGTGGCGCTCGTGGCTTGCCGGCGAGGTGCGGCAAAGCAGGATCATATAGTGGCTGCGGTGTGCATTCGTGGTCCAGATCTTCGCCCCGTTTACGAGCCAGCCTCCGTCCACCTTCGTGGCGCGGGTGCGTACAGAAGCCAAGTCCGACCCAGAGTCCGGCTCGCTCATGCCGATACAGAAGTAGGACTTGCCGGCGGCGATGCGGGGCAGGATTTCTTCACGCTGGCTCTCACTGCCGAACCGGAGCAGCAGTTGGCCGCTCTGCCGGTCGGCTATGGAGTGTGCAGTGATCGGAGCCCGGGCGGCGAGCAGCTCTTCCATAACCACATAGCGTTCAACGAGGCCGTAGCCGCCACCGCCATAGCGCTGGGGAAAGCCCATCCCTATCCATCCGCGCGCGCCAAGCGCTTCGCTGAATTCAGGATCGTAGCCACCAAAAACGCTGGCTGCATGTGGGTCGCCCCGCCAATCAAAATCGTCCAGGAACTCGCGTACCTCTGCTCGCAGCCGCTCGCCGACCTCCGACTGCCGCGGTGGCGGAAAGGACAGGTTGCTCATCGCGTCGCTCCTATGTCGAGGCTGCTTCTCGTCGGCGCAACTGTGCGCCAGAGGGTCTTCTCAGATTCATTGATGAGGATGCTTTCCCCAAGTAGGTCGGCCCAGAACGCTTCGCTGCCGTATTCGTCGCGCCAGGACCAGAGTCGTTTCGTGAAGCGCTGCAATTCGTGTTCCTCAGTGAAGCCGATCGCCCCGAATACCTGGTGTGCGATGGCAGCGGCTTCTCCGGCTGCTTCCCCAGTGCGGATCTTCGCGCTTGCCACTGCAACGCTGTGCATGAGTGACTCATTCTCGCCAGCGATCCAGTCGTCAATCGCCTCACTCCCGGCTTCGGTCGCTGCACGCGCGGCTGCTGCCTGGGTCGCAAGTACGGCAATGTTCTGCTGGACCGCTTGGAACTTGCCAATCGGCCTGCCGAATTGGACCCGCATGTTGGCGTAATCCACAGTCAGGGTCAAAGCACGTTCGATGGCGCCTGCCATCAGAGCACTGCGCGTGATTGCAGCTACCGCCTGCAGCGAATTCGATTCAAACGGCGCAGGCACCACCGCATGCGGCACTACGCCTTCGAAGGCGATGTCATCGCGCGGCTCCCCTGCGAGATTGTGACCGGGCGTAATTGAGACGCCCGATGCATCGCGGGCAACTACGATCAGTTGGGCTTCCGGGCCCTCACTAATGAATACGATGTGTGTGCAGGCACTGCCCCAAGGCACCCGTACAAGTGCCCCGCCGACGTGCCATTCGTCGCCCGTGCGGGTGAGCCGGACCGGTTCCGAGAGCGACGAAAAGCCGAGAGTCGGCAGTTCCATCTCTTCAACACCTGCAAGATCAACGAGCCAGTGCCCAATCATTGCCTCGGCCATCGGCACGGCAGCTGCGTGCTTGCCTGCGATTGCCAGAAGCTCGCAGGCAACTGCCCAGCTCACGCCCACGCCGCCCTTGCTTTCAGGCACCAATGCCTTGTCAAATCCAACGCTTTTAAGGACCTCCCATAAGTCAGAGGGTCCCTCAGCGAAAATGCTCGCTGCCGTTTGATGGAGCATCTCGCGAGTTTCATCATCCATCGTTTGCTCCTTCCTTCTGTTCGCGATCGGAGGGCGCTGCGAACGTGTGTTCGACTAATCGCACTACCTGATCCTTAATTCCACGTATGTCTTCCGGCGAACCTTGTATAAGACGTTGCGATGCAAGGCCACGAAGCGCGCCCACAACGAACTCAGCTCCGAGCGCTGGATTAATATCGCGGCGCACCTCGCCCTGCTCAATTCCGATGCGAAGGTTGTCCTCCAGCCAGGCAAACATTTCGCGGTTGTATACCGCTACTACGTCGGCCGTCTCCGAGTCTTCGAGCAAGGACTCCGCCAGCAGCAACAGGAGGGTTCGGGTGTTTATCCACTTCGGATCGCTACGCCCCAGGTACACGCGGACATAGCCGAGAACCGCCTGCAGGCCGGCAGGAGGCTTTGGCGCATCTTGCATCTCCTGCGCGAACGACCGATTGATGTGCAGCGTCAGGGCACGCAACAGCGCACCTTTGCTGCCGAAGTGGTGCGCGGCTTGTCCCCGGCTGTAGCCAGCCGTGAGGCCCACCTCCGCCAAGGTCATTCCGACCCATCCTTTGCGCGAGAGCAGGGTCCGCGCTGCCGCAAGAAGCCTCATCTCAGCTTCCTCGCGCCTCTCTTGCTGAGTGCGGCGTTGGGGCGGCGAGGTCTGCGTTTCTTTGCTTGCTACGCGTTTGCTTCCCCGGACAGTCTGCCGCCGTAGCTCAGCCTCTTCTTGAACAGTCCAACTGGGTGAAGGCCATCCCGCTGCTTCTTCGACTTCTTGCCCTTTGCGCACGTCTTACTCCTTAGAACGCCCTTGCAGCATAACAACTTACTGGTCAGCAATCAAGAACTTATTTGTCGACTATCAATCAAAGAAGAATCTAGCAGCCGATCCCGGAATGCGGCTGGGTAAGCAGCGCCTGGTCCGGTGGACTTTTTAGAAGCGAATCAAGGGAGCCAGACAAACCCCGCTCCACCAACCCCCGCGGTCCCTGGTGGGCCTGAGCAGGCATTCACATTGTTGGCGCCGCAACCCGAGAAAACACTTATGACGTCGAAAGTGTCTCAAGGGGTCCCAGGGCAAGATGGGCTCTGCAGCTGGGCCTGCCGCTTGTCCAGGTGAAACCGCTGGCCATTGACTCTTTCGGAGGCGCCCGTCCGGTCCAAATAAGGAGTGATACCACCGAGGTGGAGCGGCCAGCCAGCGCCAGCGATCATGCAAAGGTCCACGTCCTCCGCCGATGCGACCACTCCTTCGTCAAGTAGAAGCCCGATCTCTTGCGCCAAGGCGTCCTGGACACGTTCAAGCAGTTGCTCCGAAGTCGCAGGGCTGTCAGTGAACTCCAGGATTTCCAAGGTGGACCGTGGGATGTGCGGGCTCCCATCGGATTCATCAGACCAGAACGAGGTGATGCCTTGGTCTATAAGTCTCTGGAGATTAGTCGAGATGGGGAACCGGTCGCCGAAGGCGAGATGGAGGGATTCGATAACATGCTGCGCCACAGGAAGACCGATCATGGCCAAAAGCCGAAATGGCGTCATTGGCAGTCCCATGGGCTTGAGTGCCTTGTCGGCGACGTCAGCAGGGGTGCCCGCGTCAAAGGCCCTCAAGACCTCCGCAACCAGCCGCAGTAGTACACGGTTGACCACAAATCCTGTGGCATCACGGATGAGCACCGAGGTCTTTTTCAGCGTGCTACCGAGGACGAACCCTGTGGCCAAGGCTTCATCATTGGTTTTGGCTGCCTGCACAACCTCCAGCAGGGGCATGGCGGCGACCGGATTAAAAAAGTGAAACCCGATGACGCGTTCCGGGTGCAGGAGGTCTGCGGCCATCTCCGTCACCAGCAGCGAGGACGTATTGGTGGCAAGAACGCACTTTTCGGAAACGACGGACTCGACTTCTGCGAGGACCTGCTTCTTGACAGAGAGTTCTTCGAAGACCGCCTCGATCACAAAGTCAGCGTCGGCAAAGGCGGTTTTGGACACCGAGCCGCTAATAAGGGTTCTAAGGCGATCGGCGTCGTCCAGGGAGATGCGTTTGCGGGTGAACAGTTTGTCCACCTGGGCGTGGACGTCACCTACACCTCTATCTACGCGGCCTTGGTCGATGTCCGTCATCACAACGGGTACCTGCAGCTGTCGGGCAAACAGCAGGGCCAGCTGCCCGGCCATCAGTCCAGCGCCGACAACTCCGACCTTGTTGATCGGGCGGGCCAGGGCCGGATCAGGCGCATTCGACGGATTCTTGGCTCTACGCTGTAGAAGTTCAAGAAACGCATACACGGAATCCTTGAACTGCGGTGTCAGGATCAGTTCGCCGAGTGCGTTGACTTCCAAATCCGCGGATTGTGCCTGATCCAGACTCCTCCCCAGTTCGAGCAGATCCAGCAGACGAGCAGGGGCAGGTGAGGCATCGGAGGTCCTGGATGCAACGATGGCCCGACCCGCAGCCACGGCCGCATCCCATTCTTCCCGAGAGGAGCCGGCAACCGAAGCCCGCCGTCGGTCAAGTTCTTCCCGGAATGCCGTATCGGTAATAACCCGGTCAGCCCAGGCCAGTGACTGACTCAGGAAATCGGGACTGTCGAATACAGTGTCTGAAATACCAAGCTCATACGCTGACCTGCCGTCAAGAACCTTGTTGTTAGCCAGTGGGTTCTCGATCATCAACTTCACCGCATTAGCGGGCCCGATGAGCCGGGGAAGTCGGTACACTCCGCCCCAGCCGGGCACCAGGCCGAGGTAGGCCTCGGGCAGAGATATCCCCTTCGCGTCCGATGAAATTGTACGGTAGCGCGCTGCCAACGCGACTTCCAGCCCACCGCCTATGGCGGCGCCATTGATGAAGGCGAAAGTTGGAACTTTTATTGCCGCGAGTGCGCCAAACACCTGATGTCCCAGACGTGCAACAGCTCGGGCCGACTCCAGGTCCTTCACGCATTTCAGCGACTTTAAGTCTGCGCCGGCCACAAAAAAGCGATTCTGGCCGGTGATGCCAACGCCAGCCACGCGTCCTGAGTCGACTCGCTTCGCGACTTCCGCAAGCATCCCGTGGAGTGCCTGCAGCGAATCGGGGCTAAAGGTGGCGGGCTTGCCGTCACCACCGGTCAGAGTGATCAGCGCGAAGTTGCCGGCTCCAGGCAGCTGGACCTCTGTCAATTGCACATAGGGCGAGAGCCCGCCGAGGGGCTTGGCATCCGGATCACCGGATTGAGCTTCCGTGCGAGTCGGGTTTGTCATATGTCATTCCTTAGTCGAGGGAGGCAGTAGTGGCGGTCCGACACCGTCAGATCGGCTCTCTACAGCAGGGCATCGCGAGGTCACCGGGAAACACGGTGGGCGACTTGTGCGGCGGGGATTGCCCGGGAGGACGAGCGCCTACCTTGCGTTAGCGTCTCCGCACCTTGGGAATATAATACTTGCTTAGCAACTATGATATTACTGCAGTTTTTGGCAAGACGAGATTTAGACCGGCGCATGCCCAGGCCCGAGGCGGAACTCTCTCAGCTGAGCATCCGGTACCAGGGCTCAGTCGCTGCTCGCCTCGGACGCCAGCTTTCTGAGAACGGGAATGACCGCCTCGAGCACCCTGCGGTCTTCCGGCGTCAAGCGCTCGCTGACTGTCCGGTCCAGCCAGCCGTACCCAACAGACACCTCCTGAGAAAGTTTTTCGCCGCCCTCCCGCGTAAGTTCGATCCAGACCCGGCGACGGTCCACGTCATCAGGTACGCGCGTCACAAGCTGCAGCCGTTCCAATTCCCGCGCAGCGAGCGAGATGCCCTGAGGGCTGACCCGTCCAGCCACAGCAAGTTCCGAAGTGGTGGCCCGTCCGTGCTCGGACAGATATCTGAGAATGCCCAGCTTTCCAGGCGAGAGGGTCCGTTCTACGTTCAAGCGCGCCAGTAGAGGGTGCAGCGCCTCAAAGAAGGAGTGTGTCATTTTCTTCTGGTCAATCATGCCTCGAATATACAACCGACTTGATCAACCTGCTTGCTCTTTCATGCGAAAAGCCTCTCTGGCAGGGCGCGTATCGACTTCTCGCCCAGAAAGAAAACGATCGCGACGCTGGCCTCATGCGGCAACCGAGCTTGAGGTTTCCGGACACGACTCGTCGGGCGTCCAGCCGTGTCCAGAATCCTGCGAGGCGGTCAACCGACTGCCGAGATCAGGCCTGAGCGTCGCGGATGGCTCGATTCACGGCGGAAATGACAGCCTTGAGAGCGGCCGTGCTTGTGTTGGCGTCGATGCCGACGCCCCACAGCACGCGCTCCCCCACTGCACACTCCACGTAGGCTGAAGCCATCGCGCTACCGCCCTCTGAGAGGGCGTGCTCGCTGTAGTCCAGCACCCTGAGGTCCACACCATCCTGCTGGAGGAGGCTCAGCAGGGCAGCGATTGGGCCGTTGCCGGTGCCGGTGCGCTGAACCTGCACGCCGTCTACGGTGAGTGAGGCGTGAAGCGTCATGCCGCCGTCGTCATCTGTTTCCGTCTTGACCGCGCCCAGCGAGTATCGGCCCCACTGCCCGTCAGCCTCGCGGGAGGGCAGATATTCGTCCTGGAAGATCTGCCAAAGCTGAGCGCCGCTGACTTCCCCGCCCACCGTGTCAGTGCGTCGCTGGATGACGCCCGAGAACTCGATCTGGGCACGTCGCGGCAGATCCAGGCTGTGCTCGGTCTTAAGCAGGTAGGCCACTCCGCCCTTGCCGGACTGGGAATTGACCCTGATGACTGCTTCATAGGAGCGACCCAGGTCCTTGGGGTCGATGGGCAGATACGGAACCTGCCAAGTGAAGTCGGAAACGTCTTTGCCGGCAGCGGCCGCGTCCCGTTCGAGTGCTTCGAAGCCCTTCTTGATGGCGTCTTGGTGTGATCCGGAGAACGCGGTGAAGACGAGATCGCCACCGTAGGGCGAACGCTCCGGGACGGGCAGCTGGTTGCAGTACTCCACCGTGCGGCGGACCTCGTCGATATTGGAGAAGTCAATCATGGGATCGATGCCCTGTACGAAAAGGTTCAGGCCCAGGGTGACAAGGTCCACGTTTCCGGTCCGCTCGCCGTTGCCGAAGAGGCAGCCTTCGATCCGCTCCGCGCCAGCCATGTACCCCAGTTCCGCGGCAGCAACACCCGTTCCGCGGTCGTTGTGTGGGTGCATGGACAGGATGATGCCCTCCCTGGGGTGCAGATGACGGCTCATCCACTCGATCGAATCGGCGTAAACATTGGGAGTAGCCATTTCCACGGTTGCGGGCAGGTTAATGATGACCTGCCGGTCAGCGGAGGCTTCAAAAACATGGGCCACGGCATTGCACACCCTCACCGCGTACTCCAGTTCCGTGCCCGTGAAGGATTCCGGGGAGTACTCATAGATGATATGCGTGTCAACGAGCGTTTCCTCGTATTTTTTGCAGAGCCGGGCGCCTTGGAGGGCGATATCCAAAATTCCGTCCTCGTCTTGGTTGAACACCACGCGGCGCTGCAACACCGAGGTGGCGTTGTAAAGATGGACAATCGCCTGCTTGGCGCCCACCAAGGATTCGTAGGTGCGCTCAATCAGGTGTTCGCGGGCCTGGGTCAGTACCTGGATGGTCACATCGTCCGGGATATGGTTGCCCTCAATGAGCTGCCGGACGAAATCGAAATCGGTCTGGGAGGCGGACGGGAACCCGAGCTCGATCTCCTTGTAGCCCATGCGGACCAGCAGGTCGAACATCTTCATCTTGCGCGCCGGGCTCATGGGATCGATCAGAGACTGGTTACCGTCGCGCAGGTCCACGGCGCACCAGCGGGGCGCCTTGGCGATGATTTTGTCCGGCCAGGTGCGGTCTGGCAGTTCCACCTTGATCTGGTCCTGGAACGGCGTGTAGCGGTGGGCGGGCATTCCTGAGGACTTTTGTGCGTTTTGCATTACGGGAGGCCTTTTCTTGAGATCTTCATTGAAGGGTGGCCGGGTAACACGAACTCCGCGACGAGGATGGCCTTGCGCTAGATTGCGCCTGAGGACTCGCCGCGGCAGCTAAGGGGCGGGAGCTCCGTGCGCACGATCTGAAGGTAGGACGAGTGCTCGGACGAAAGGGCGCTGCTGCTGTTGAGTCGGACACCAAGGGCATGCAGGTCATGGACGACCATGTCGAGCATCGCACTCCTGTCAGTTGACCTGTCGCGGGATCGGTTCCGCGGTCGTCCGCGCCGGGGAGGTGGCTTCTTAGGGCCGGCGAGTTCGGATTGCGGACTTCTGGACGGGCCGTGTTTTGTCAGCTCAACCAATGGATCGAAAAAGAGGGGCAAGCCCGGGGTGTGGGGTTCGACTGGGACCGGAAAGCTTGTTGCTGGCTCTAACTTCTTCACTGCATTTCACCTCCAGGCGCGCGTTGGTCGAGCAGTTCCGCTAAATGCAGGCTCTTGCGGTCCGGGTCCAGCTGCTTGACCTGCATGGCGCAGCTGAAACCGTCGGCCAGAACGGGGACGTCGGAGGCTGTTTTAGACAAGGCCGGAGCCAAGGCCTGTTCGGCCACCTTCATCGAGATGGCGTAGTGGTTGGCTTCAAACCCGAAGTTCCCGGCGACCCCGCAGCAGCCTGTGGCTTCGTTGACGTTTGCGACACCGAGGGCGGCCAAGGCCTTTCGTTGGACGGTGGCCCCGAAGGTGGAGTATTCGTGGCAGTGGGTTTGCACGGTGACGTCCGTCGGCACGGCAGGTGGTGTCCAGCCGCCGTCGACCCATTCCTTCACGGCCTCCGCGAAGCTCCGGATCCTGTGGGAGACGCGTTCGGCCGCTTCGCTGCCGAGCAGTTCGGGTGCGTCCTTCTTCAACGCCGCGGCGCAGCTAGGTTCAATCACCACGATGGGGGTATCGGCCCCGTCGTCGAGCTTCGCGACCGCATTGCCCATGAGCTTCTTGGCGGTGTCCAACTGGCCGGTGGAGATCCAGGTCAAGCCGCAGCAAGCATCGGACTCGCAGCCGACAGTGCGACCTGTGCTTTCCATGACCCGGGCCGCAGCCCCGGCAACCTCAGGCCTGAAGCCCTTGGTGAACGAGTCCACGAAAAGGACCGCATCTGCCGGGGCCGATGAATCCGCGTAGGGCGCCAATTCCTTGCGGAGCATGGCCCGGGAGGCAAACTTCGGCATCTTCCGGTGCGTAGTCAGCCCGCCTGCTGCGGCCACCACCTTGCCCAGCGGACTGGCAAGGACCAGGTTCACGAGCGGGCTGATCAGGGTGGTCAGTTTCAGCCAGCGCGGCAACCAGCCAAGGGAGAAATGCGACATGGGCCGCAGTTTGCCCTCGTAGTAGTGGGAGAAGAACTCCGACTTGTACGTGGCCATGTCCACGCCGGCAGGGCAGTCGTTGGAGCAGGCTTTACACGCCAGGCACAGATCCAGTGTTTCCCGGACATCCTTCGACTTCCAACCTTCGTCGATGCTTTTGGCACCTCGGACCATGTCCTGCAGAGCACGGGAACGACCGCGCGTTGAATCCTTTTCGTCCCCTGTGGCTCGGTAGCTCGGGCACATGACGCCACCGGCATCAGATCGGCACCTGCCCACGCCAATGCAGGACTGGACGGCATGAACCCACGGGTCAGCACCGGCGGCCGCGGCCTCGACCGGACGGAGCTCAAAGTGAGTTCGCCACTCGCGTTGGGGAATACCTTCGTGCGCCAAGTTGGCATCCATGGGGTCCGCATCTGTCATGGATCCTGGGTTCAGGATGCCGGCAGGGTCCCAAAGTCCACGGTAGGTCTCAAATGCTGCGATCATTTTTGGGGAATACATGACCGGCAGAAACTCCGAGCGGGCGCGTCCGTCGCCATGCTCACCAGACAATGAGCCGCCGTGCCGCACTACGAGGTCAGCTGCGGCGTGGGTGAACTTACGAAAGACGCCCCGGCCCTCCTCGCTACGCAGGTCATAAGTGATGCGGATGTGCATGCAGCCTGCACCAAAGTGCCCGTACATAATTCCGGTCAACCCGAACTCAGCCAAAAGGTCACGGAAATCGGACAGATATGCGGCCAGGTTCCGCGGCGCAACAGCTGAGTCTTCCCAGCCTGCCTGTGATTCCCCGCCGCTGGCCGGCCGGGAGGAAAGACCCGCCCCGTCTTCCCGGACCCGCCAGAGGGTGGCGCGCTGGACGAGGTCTGGAACCGCGCGCCCGTCCACCATCCGTCCGTTTGCCGCCAGCCGTTCGAGGAGCCGGGACGCTTCCCCCGCTACCTGCTCGGGGTTGTCCCCGTCCAAGTCCACATAGAGGAAGGCCTTGCCTTCGGGCAGGCCCAGAACTGAATCAGGTCCGCGTCGCAACTTCATTGTGTCCACGATGGCCTCGTCAATGCCCTCGACGGCGGCGGGCGAAAATTCCAGGATGGTCTCGATATCCTTGGCGGCGTCCACGACATCGGCGTACCCGAGACACACGAGGAGGGCGCTGGGTGCTTTAGGGACGAGTTTCATGCGGGCCCGCACGACGATCGCGCAAGTGCCCTCGGTTCCCACGAGGGCTCGGGCCACGTTGAAACCATTTTCAGGCAGGAGGTTGGCCAGGTGGTAACCGGAGACCTGGCGCTGGATACGGCCCAGCTCTACCCGGAAACTTGCCAGGTTGTCCTGGGCGAGTTGCTTAAGCTCCTCCCCCAGCTCAAATGCGCGGGAGACCGAGAACGTATCGGCTGGGTCAGTTGCGCGCAGACCGGTCGCCGTGGCGGTCAACTGTGCGCCGTCGGAAGTGACAACGTCAATCTCCAGCACATGATCAGAGGTGCGGCCGTAGCGTACCGAGTGATTACCGCAAGCATCGTTCCCGAGTGAGCCGCCGATCGTGGCCCGGTTCTTTGACGAAGGGTCCGGTGCGAACGTGAGCCTCCCACCGGTGACCCTCTCTGTCTCAACGGTGAGGTGGGAGAGGACGACGCCGGGGTCGACGTCGGCGGTTTTGGTGGCCTCATCGACGCTGTTGATCCGGTTCATGTACCGGGAGAAGTCCAGAACAATGCCGGGGCCTATGGCGTTGCCGGCCATGGATGTCCCGCCACCCCGGCTCACCAACGGTGTGCCGGTTTCCCGGCATGCGGCCACCGCAGCCACGACATCCTGGACGCTTCGTGGGAAGACCACGGCAACAGGCGGAACCCTATAGTTGGACGCGTCATAGGAATACGCGGCAATACGATGGCCCATTTCTTCGGCAAGCACGCCCGCGGCTTCCAGCCGGGCAAGGACCGGTGCACGGCCCGGTGTGGAGAGGACATCTTGAGTCATAGCGTTATCAGGCTCCAGTTTCGTCCCGGTGAAGCCGGGCACGCACGTCGGATATGCAATATCGAAAAAATCTTCTGGTGACAAACCTGTCCAGTTGGAGAGGAACATCTCCCGGAAACAGCGTGGCTGCCCGCAGCGACGTTGACGCGCTCTGGAGAGCGTCCGTCATCAGAGCGTCCGGATCACCAGCGTGGGCCACACTTGCTCCTTTGTCCTCATGACAGTTTCATCCGCTCTGCGGCACATGCGTCACGCTACGACGACTGCTCCGGCGATGCTACTGGAATTGCACCAACCCCCTCACCCAAACTCTGGTGAAAATATTGGTAGTGGGTTGGCAGTGCGGCATCCCCGAATGCGCAACTGGTATAGGCACGCGAAGCTGTATCAAGAACGCTTCCGGGTATCCGTCATGCTCAGTTGCCGCAGGCGGTGGAACTCCTCTACCTCATCAAGGCGTAGGCACACCGACTCGATTGCCCGTTTCCCCGAAAGCACTTGCTCGGTGGTGCGCATTACTGCAATTTCATCCAGAATTGCCAGCGTTGGGGGGAGGAGCTTAAGCCTTCCGGCAGCTTCGTCTGAAAGGATCCTTCGCACCAGCATCCATTGCGACGATGTTGCCTCCGTCGTGACATGCTGGGGCTCCRGATCGGGCGCTACAGCAGTCACAAAAAAGAACGTATCGAAACGTTTGGGAAAGCCCTCAGGTGTGATCCAATTTGCCCAAGGGACCAAGTCTTCTGGTTGTAGGACAACATCGCATTCTTCTGCCAGTTCACGCACGGCGGCAGACAGGAGGCAAGCGGCAGTTTGGGGCGCACTCGTTGCATCCGTTCCAACCCTGGTCCGCCGCCATGCCACCGCCTGACAGTCCAACAGCGTTCTGCTCAGCGCCGATGGCAAGGAGTCAGCAGCGTCGACGCGGCCTCCCGGAAATGCGACCACACCAGCAGCAAAATCCATCGTTAGTGCCCTGCGTTGGACAAAGACTTCAACTCCGTGCAGGGAATCCCGCATCAGGACCACGCTTACCGCAAGCCGCGGAACCGGTGGGTCCATTGCGCATATCTCCTCACCAGCGGTAATGCTCATTGATTCCTCCTGCCGAGTTGCCCAACTCTCGTTGTCATGGTGTGTAAGCAGCAGACCGATACAGGAGAACGACCCAGAAACCCTCTTGGCAGACTTCGCCTCGCTGATTGAGTATCTGAAGTCTGGTTTTCACAATGCCCCGGTCCGGCTTAGTCGCAGAAGGCCGGAGCTCTACTACCTCTTCCCGCACAGCAATGGTGTCGCCGATGCGAACAGGTGCAATGAGGTTCCAGTCATGAATGCCGAGAAATGCTATGGCCGAACGTTCCTTCCACCCCATTCCCATTTCCAGGCCAAAAGCGATCGCAAGTGTCCCAGGACCGTGGAAAACCCGTTCTCCAAACTGAGTACCACGGGCATACTCCTGGTTGGTGTGTAGGGGGTGCATGTCCCCCGACCACGTCGCGAAGGTAACCAGGTCCGTCTCTGTAATCGTTCGCCCTTGAGACGACCACGAATCTCCTGTTTGGAGATCCTCAAAGAATCGGGTTGCTGAAGGGATCAGATGATTCCCGGCCCCTGCATCCATCTTTGCTCCTGTTCGGTTACCGCCTAGGCCCCGGAAGGGCCCCAGCCGGCTTCGAGTCGATCCGCATTAAAATCACGGCCAGTAGCCCCCTCATAGGATGCTGAATCTCTCGGGACGATTCGGATTGGCTTCCCTCCGGAGAGCTCTTCGGATACGTGGGCGATAACCCCAGGCAGCGTCGAGAGCAAGGCAATACCTGTCCCTTCTTCTGGCGTGAAGCCGAGCCCCAGCAGTATCGCGGCCATAACACCAACGTCATTTATCGGGATGTCCGACTTACCTGGGAGTTTCGTGAAGGCCCTGTGCACTGCCTCGTACACTTCAGCCGCCTGATCCCACAGACCTTCCTGCATAGCAATCGATCGGAGCCGTTCAGCGCGAGGATCAACAACCTTAAAAATGGGGTGCCCCAAGCCCGGGATGCGTTCCCTTGCTTCACGCATGCGGTTTACCTTATCCTCAGCGAAAGCTTCGAGCGTGAGGCCGGATCCCAGAAACTCCGCATGCGTAGCCCGGATGAAGCGGCCGCTGTCTTCAGTCGCCAGCGTGTGCTTCCCGACAGATAAACAGGCGGCTGACATGCCGATAGCCATACTTGGATTGGCGGAGACAGCAAACCTCGCGGCCACTGTCCCGGGCTTTTCAAGACCATAATCCAGGATTCCGCTGAGGACTGCGTCCAGCGCCCGTATCTCATGGTCCGAAGGGATCCGACCACGGATCACGAGAAATATGGCTGCCGTGAAGGGGATTTGCCCGATCAGATCCTCAAGGTCATAGCCGCGAACATAAACGTTCGTATCAGTGACTTGGCTAACAGAGGATGACCAATAAGCCCCAGACTGGTCTGCAGTATCCTTTTGCAATGTTTCTCCCGAACCGTCATGTGTTTCAAAGGGCCTGCGGTGCTAGGCAAGATGACGAGCCAAGCTCCAAAATATGTCGGCCATGTCCTTGAACTTTAGAATCAACCGCGTCATCCTGGCATTGGAGATTTTCTGAAGCCGTGACCTCCAGGCGGAAAATTACTAACGCATCTGCGCAAGTGCTGACGGATCAGTCAAGCGACGAAAACGTGGCACTGCTTGGAGCCGGGTCCCCCAGCGTACGGTCAGTTGGGGGACCCGGGGTTGGTACCGGCATAATCGTTGCCCTTCCCGTTCTGTGGTCTGGGCGCCTTGATTTGCCGGAATCTGGTGACGGTTTGTCGTACCCGCCACCTTAAAGCGACAAGACGGGTACCGGCCCCGGAATTTTTTCAACGGCCGCCACCCGCCCCTAGTCAAAGTACAAACGCAGGGCGCCAGCGCCCATCCTCATCCCTCGCTTGCGAGTCCATGAGTGGGCGGCCCAGATACCGAACCTCCAACCCGGCTCCTGTAGCTTCCACGACAACGTCGACAAAAAGCCGTGAAGATGACAGTTTCACTCGGAAGATCCCCAACGTAGTTTGTAGGGCATGGGAAGCAAAAGCGTAATTATCACCGGATCCGGCTCTGGCATCGGCCGGGCCATTGCCCAGGCATTCGTCGAAGCAGACTACGAAGTCTATGCGAGTGACGTTTCAGAGGAACGTTTGGCGGAGACCCGGCAAGAGCTCGGCTCTCCGGACTCACTGCACACACGGGTCGTAGATGTTAGCGACTACCACTCGGTGTCTGCCTTGGTGGACGAGGTTGTCGAGAAGACCGGCAAACTGGACGTCATGGTCAACAGCGCGGGAGTCTTCGACGGGTATGCCGACGTGCTCGAAACGACGCCCGAGTTGTGGGCCAAGATTATCGGAGTCAACCTGACAGGAACGTTCTACGGCTGCCGTGCAGCGGCGCAGGCAATGACGAAGCAGAACTCGGGTCGCATCATTACAATCGGCTCCGTCGCGGGCCAAAGGGGCGCAGCAGACGGCATCTCCTACGTCGCGTCCAAGGCGGGCATAGAGGGGCTGACCCGTCGTCTCGCCATCGATGTTGCTCCACACGGGGTAACCGCCAACGTTGTCGCCCCGGGCGTCATCAAGACAAATCTTCGTGCGACTTCTGAGGAGATCTTGGGTGATCTCGTTTCGACGCAGCAGCGAGGCATCGGGGTGTCGCCTGAAATTATGGACTTCCTCATTCCGGCAAAGCGATCGGGCGAACCCTCAGAGGTGGCGAGCGTAGTGCTGTTCCTCGCGTCCGACGCTGCTGGTTATGTGAACGGGCAAACGATCCAGGTCGACGGCGGCTGGAACGCGACGTAGTCCTGCCGACCGTGTGGCCTGCTAACAACAGGTACCCCACCAACTCCCCCTTCGGGGCAAACATGAACCAACCGGAAACCAGGATGATCTTGGGCTCCGAAGTGAAAGGTGTATAAGTGATCAAGACAGCATTGACGGAAGCCTTGGGCCTCCAATACCCCGTCTGCTCCGCCGGCATGGCGCGTGTGGCGCAGGCCGAACTCGTCACCGCGGTCAGTAACGCTGGCGGCCTGGGATGCCTGGGCGGCGTCAGCTTCATGCCCGATGACCTTCGCGCCGAAATCAAGAAGATCGAAGCTGGAACCGACAAGCCCTATGCAATTAATCTCCTGCTACCGGACTCACTCACCACTGAAGATGAAGCACAGTGGGCGCCAGTGCGCGAACTGTGGCAATCGCTTTCGGGTGCAGACCAAGAAAAGCTTGCAGGTGTGGAGGCGCTTTTGACGCCTGGGGCCGTTGCAGACCAGGTGCAGATTGTCCTGGATGCCGCACCCTCGGCAGTTGTTTTGACGTTCGCTACACCGGACTGGTTCATCAAAGAGTGCAAGGACCGCGGAATCACGGTCTTCTCTCTTGTCGGCTCCGTGGGCAAGGCCCAGGAGGCCAGCGCAGCGGGTGTCGACTTTATTGTCGCTCAAGGAACTGAGGCCGGCGGCCACACCGGATACGCATCCACTATGACCCTTGTCCCTGCCGTTATTGATGTGGTGGATCAGCCAGTCCTGGCCGCCGGCGGGATCGCCGATGGACGCGGCCTGGCCGCCTCCCTGGCTTTGGGCGCGGCGGGGGTCTGGGTGGGAACGCGATTCATTGCCAGCCCCGAAGCATATGGGCACGACAATTTCAAGAACCGAGTGGTGGAAGGATCCTTCAAGGATAGCACTATCACTTACTCGTACAGCGGTAAGCGTATGCGTGCATTCGAGAACAAATGGACCTCGGAATGGGAGTCTTCTGACAAGAAACCCGCAGGATTTCCTGGACAATACGCCGTCGCCGGCACGCGGGTCGAAACCGGATATCAGGATGGCGACATGGACTTCGGAATGATGCCCGTGGGCCAGACCATGCAGCTTGTCCACGAAATCCTGCCCGCTGGGGAGATCGTCAAGAATATGGCAACGGATGCAGAAAAGATTCTGCGTGGACTCGCCGCCGGCAAATAGCAGGCATCGCCAATAAAAAGGCAAAGGGCCCGTTGAGTTAGACGAGTCCGACTCAACGGGCCAGTTGGAATCTTCCAACTATCAAAAGAAAGTGAAAGCGTAAATGAATGAATCGTCGCCGGAGCTAACGGATCGTGTCTCCGCAGCGCTGGAATCCATCGCCGAGCAATACCCCGATAAGACAGCGATTGTCGACGGCGACACCTTCATGAGCTACAAGGATCTCCAGACATCAATTGAGCATCGCTCAGCCGTGCTGCTTTCGGCCGGGCTCAAGCCGGGTTATCGGGTGGCCCTCGTCGCGGAAAGCTCAGCGGACTATCTCTCCACAGCCCTCGCTGTATGGCGAAGTGGCGGCGTATTGGTTACTGTCTATCCTTCTTCGGGTCCAGAGGACCTTGAATATGCCATCGCCACAAGTGACCCGGCGCTGATAGTCATCTCCGAAAGCGTTGATCGTGCGCATATCGCCCCTGCCTCACGAAATGCCCCGATTGTCGATATCGTTGACTTCCACGTAACCGAGGTTCGGCACGACGCTCTACCCAACCCCGAGGGTCTTCGCGAACCCCTTTCCATGATCTGCTTCTCGTCAGGCACCACGAGCCGCCCGAAAGCGATCATGCTTTCTGCTACAGCCATTTATAACTGCGCGGACACCTACGGCGAAGTCTGGCACCTTTCGTCCGAAGACAATGCCATCATCTGCCTGCCGATGGCATGGCTCTATGGGCTTGCCAGCACATCCCTGGCCGTCCTGCTGCGCGGCGGGACAGTGGTGATAGTCCGGAGGGCTCGCCCGGACATGATAGCTCCGGCCATTGAGGAGCATTCGGCCACATTCCTTGCCGGCGTGACGGCGACTTTCGGAAAGCTGGCCCAATACGCTGAAGCCCGGGCCGGGGATCGGCCGGCTTTCCCATCACTTCGACTGTGCATCTCAGGCGGAGAGCCCAGGAACGAAGCAGCGTTCAGCCGCTGGGAAGCCCAGACTGGACTACCCGTCCTGGATGCGTATTGCGCCTCCGAATGCCTCCCACTGGTGACTTACGACCCCATCGCGAACCCAACCCCTAAGCCAGGGTCGGCGGGCAAGCTTGTGCCCCGGTCGAAGCTAAAGGTTCTCGACGCCGACGGAGCGGAAGTTCCACCCGGGCAGGTTGGGGAGGCGTACTCGACTGGACCGGGGCTTATGCTCGGCTACTGGCGTGATGAAGAACAAACGCGGACAGCCATCACTGATGACGGCTGGTACCGCACAAAAGATCTTGTTCGGGTGGATGAGGACGGTTTCGTCTACGTGGTTGGGCGGCTCTCAGACGTCATCATCCGTGGTGGGACAAACATCTCGCCGGCGGAAGTTGAGCGTGTACTTCAGGAGCACGCCTCCGTTGGTGAAGTGGCCGTTGTTGGTCTTCCCGATGACGTCTACGGCCAGCGCGTGGTTGCTGCCGTCGTCCCCAGGGGCATAGAGCCCCTCGACGAAGCCGACCTGAAGGGATTCGCTGCCGCCCGCTTGTCATCATACAAGGTTCCAAGCGAGTTCATCGCCGTCGACTCGCTTCCAGTGAATTCGACAACCGGCAAAGTCAATAGGCGGGACGTGGCGACACTGTTGACAGCTGAAAAGAGCCAGGGCAGGGCTTAGCAGCCGGCTCCTAGGCCGACAAATCACGAGACGGCCACCCTCATACGTGTTGCATCAAGACGAAGTTAGGACATGACGAAATGAAGCTCGACAAGGCCGGTGTGGTTGTTGTAGGCGGCGGAATAGTGGGTGTATCAACTGCCTATTTTCTTGCTTCAAAGGGGCACGATGTTGTGCTTCTCGAACAGCGGGAACTTGGCCACGGCGCTTCCGGGCGAAATCTCGGCTTCCTCCACATGCAGAATCGCCACGGCGACTACGCCGTCGAACTGACCCGCGCAGGGAGGGCCCTGTACGACGACTTTGCAGACATCCTCGGGCCATCCTTCGAATACAGAAGCAACGGTGCCATGACGTTCTTCTACACGGACGATCAGCGGCGAGTCTATAAGGAATTTGTGGAAGCCCGGATCGCAGACGGATTCAAAGCCGAGCTCCTTGACGACCAGGCCGCTCATGAAGCCGCCCCGATATTGCCGCCCGATGTTATTGGAGCCACGTTCAGCCCCGAAGATGGCCAAATTCGTACCCCGAAGTTCGTCCGTGCCTTGGCGCAGGAATGCCGCAGGCTCGGTGTTCGAATTCATGAAAACACGCCGGTCCTCGGACTCCTGCGGAATGGCTCGAAAGTCGTCGGAGTACGAACAGCCGGCGGCAGCGTTTCAGCGGACAACGTCGTTTGGGCGGGTGGTGTGTGGTCTACAATGCTCGAATCAGAGGGCGTAACCGTACCCATCAAGCCGCACAGGCTGGGTGCTGTCCTACTGGCTCCTGTAGAGGAGAAGCTCGATAAAATCCTCAATGGACCGCTTGCTGCGAAGCAATACGCCCACATCCGGAACCTCCCCAGTTACCGGGACGAGTACTTCACCTCCCCTTCAGAGGACCAATCACAGGGCCTCGAACACATGGAATGTGTGGCCAAGACCGAGGACGGGAATCTATTCATTGGCTGCCCAATGGACTACCCCGACCAACTCGACGACAGGATGCCTGCCGCCGGTCTAAAGCTGGCCATCGATTCATTGCTCAAAACCTTCCCGAACTACAGGTCTCTCGGTATTGAACGTGCCTGGGCTGGCCTCGTCCCCGCCACGGCTGACTCCCTCCCGATCGTTGACGAGGTGGAGGAACTTCCCGGGCTGATTCTGGCCACCGGGCACGTCTACGGCAACTTGGCCGGGCCGATCACGGGAAAGCTGGTGGCCGAACTCATCTCAGGCGACCGCCTCAGCCACTCCCTCGACGAACTTTCCCTCTACCGGTCGTCCCTGACCACCCCGGTAGACGGAGTCATCCGCTATTAGCCCCGGGCACCCGCCCTGCCACAAGAGCACCAAAAACTATACGGAAGTGAAAGAAACATTGACTACTCATCTACTCGGCACGACCAATGAGTCAGCCGTGCGCTACCTGGACGAGTTGGAACTTGGACAGCAGTGGAACTCGGCAGGACGGACCGTCACAGAGTTCGATGTCGTAACGTTCGCCACCTGGTCCGGAGACATGCACCCGCTGCACACCAACGAGGAGTACGCCAAAACGACAGAATTTGGCACCCGGCTCTTCCATGGTCCCGGCGCACTTTCAATTGCCTTTGGGCTGGAAATGGCGCTGGGATGGAAGAACGGCTCAGCAATCGCCTTTCTAGGAATTGACAACTGGAACCTCCGTGCCCCGATCCGTATTGGCGACACCATCAGTGTCCGCGAAGAAGTGATTGGCATCAAGCCGTCTGCCAGCAAGCCCGACCGGGGTGTTGTGACCACTCGGGTTCAAATTCTGAACCAGGACGGCGTGATCTGCCAGGAAGGCGACTGGATCGTCCTTCTTTCCCGGCGGCCAGCCTAGGCTGGCCGCTCGAACCAGAACATTCGGCAAGGCGAACTCCCTTGCCTGAAACAGAAAGTTGCTCGTAGTGCCTCTTCATCTACCCGACGGCAAACGCCTCGCCGTTTCTCTAAGCCCCGACTTTGATGCCCAAAGCGTATGGCTAGGCACTTTTCGATCAACGTCCCAGTCCTTGATGTCCCGAGGTGAATTCGGTGCCTTAGTCGGCGCCCCACGACTCCTTGACGTCTTCCGTCGCTACGGAATCACTACGACGTGGTGTGTGCCCACACACACGATGCAAACGTTCCGCAGCTCAGTGGATGCAATTGTCGAATCCGGCCATGAAATCGGCGCTCATGGTGTCTACCACGAATATGTGCCTTCCCTTGATCGAACCGAGGAGGAACGGCTGCTGGAACTTCAAATAGCCCAGCACGAAAAGCTCCTGGGTAAACGTCCTCGGGGATACCGCTCTCCTGCATTGGATGTTACGGACAACACCCTCGATCTCCTTGCGAAATTCGAGTTTGACTGGGATTCGTCTCTCATGGGGAGGGACTTCGAGCCTTACCGGCCCCGGATGGTGGTCGGCATTAGCGAGGAAGAAGGCAACACCTTCGGCCCGGAGAGCAGCGTACTTGAGTTCCCTGTGTCATGGTTCCTCGACGATTTCCCCGAACTCGAATCTTTCAAGGGAAACGCGCTCATGCAGAGCAACGAGACGGTTCTGGCTCGTTGGATCGACAGTTTCAATTTCGCCTATGAGCGATGTGCCGGGGGCGCAATGACGTGGACACTACACCCGCAGACCATTGGACGGGCACACAACCTTATAATGCTCGAAAAGTTCCTCGACCACGTCACTTCATTTGAAGGTGTATGGTTTCCAACGCTCTCCGAGCTCTTCAACTGCTGGCAAGACGACGCTGCGCCAGCGGCGGCATCCTCCCCCGCAGTTTCCAGAACCGTCCTGAATGACCTCGATCCGCTAGATAGGATGAGTCCGTGATCAGAATGCTTCTCATAGGTCCTCCCGGAGCTGGCAAAGGTACGCAAGCAAGCTACATTGCAAAGAGGTTCGGGATCGTCAGCATTTCAACCGGGGACATCTTTCGCGAAAATGTCAAAAATGAAACACGCTTGGGCCAAACGGCTAAATCATATCTGGATGCAGGGCAATTTGTGCCCGATTCGGTGACGAACGCGATGGTTCGTGAGCGCCTGGAACAAAACGACGCGGACAACGGATTTCTGTTGGATGGCTATCCCCGCACTCTAGGTCAGGTTGACTATCTCGACGTGATCCTTGCAACCAAGGGGCGCGAGCTTGACGTCGTACTGCAGCTCACTGCCGATACAGAAGAACTGGTCCAGCGTTTACTCCAGAGAGCTGAACGCGAAAACCGCTCGGACGACACTGCGGAAGTCATAAGAAACAGGATGAAACTGTATTTCGACCAGACAACCGCCGTTACGTCCCGGTACGGCGAACGCGGCATCTTAACGGAGGTGGATGGGCTGGGAAGTATCTCGGACGTATCCAGCAGAGTTTCGACCGCACTGGATCTTACTCTCGGATTGTCATCAAGGCAGACCACCGCAGTAGCGGCTAATGGCAGACTCGAGCCGGCGCCTGTTCTAGTTGCCACGGCACTCCCCTAAGAATTCGTGTCCTAGTCTCCTTGAGAGGCCTCAGCTCCCGGAACGAACCGAGTGGATAGGACGCTTCCGCCGACATCAACCTCTGCGTGACATTCCTGTCGCTGGTCGGGTTGACACGCCGGCAAACCGATGATCCTTCTGCGGCTGTGCCGTGCCCGCGCCAGAGCTTCAGCGAGCAGACATCGCAGGTCCGGTGYCGGCACGGCACAGCCGCGGGCCCCGTGAAGCGCTGGTGGCGACCCTCATCGGATCCACCAGGGCCATCGCCGAGGAAGTCGCTTCGTTCGGTTTCTCGTGGCGGCTGATCCAGCGAAAATTGGACCAGCGATGCTGGGTACTGATCAACACCGCTTCGAAAACGGTCGGCTCTGGCACACGGTTTGCCGGTGGTGAATAGAGATCGAAGTGCTCATCGTTGCCACCATCACCAGGAACCGTGACAAGCCAAAAAAGCCGTTGATGGGCGGGCAATGGGGGCTAAAGTCCCTCCCCACCTGGCAGCCTCCTGCTCAGAATTCGTTTCATCACTTCATCTTCGACTCTCACGCATGTGCAATCGTTACTGGCGTGGTTAGAGATCAAGTGGTGGCCAGCAAGGGATAAGTAGAACTTGGCCGGCAATTAGATTCATCGTGTTTGGAATTAGTTAGAGAAAGTGGGGCCGGGCAGTTGTTGCAAGGAGTGTTTGCTTTCGGGAAATTCGCCGGAACGAACTTCTTGTCCGAAGGTCGTTGCAGCCTGGAGTAGTCTTGATCGAAGATCTGCGTATTGCTTGACAACTTAGCAACTTTCCCACCGCGAATCCCGGCCATATCCTGCCACAGAACCTGTCCGGTGGTCGCTTTGCCAGCGCCGATGCCGATTGTGGGGATATATCGCTGCATCTACCCGTCCCGCGGTATCCGCAGGAACCATTTCCATCAGAACGCAAAAGGCGCCCGCCTCTTCCAAGGCCAGGGCGTCTTCAATCAGCCTTTGGGCGTCGTGGCTGCGGCCCTCCACGCGGTATCCGCCGAGAGCGTGCTCGCTCTGAGGAGTGAGCCCGATGTGAGCGATGACGGGAATTCCTGCCTCTACCATCGCCCTCACTGTTCCGGAGTAAAAGCCTCCGCCTTCGATTTTCACGGCATGGGCCAGCCCCTCTTTGAGGAACCTGATGCCAGTGGCGATGGTTTGCCGGGGCTGATAACCACATAGCGGCCAAACGGTAGGTCGGCGACGACCAGTGCGCGCCTGGCAGCGGGTTACCGCGCGACATAGTGGCAGGAGTTCGTCAACGGTAACGGGCAAACTTGTTTCATTGCCAAACACATTGGAGCTAGCAGTAGGAGGCGCGCAGCATGTGCACAGTTGTCAACCCGAGGGGGCAAATGCCGGAGCCCCAATCGGAAGTGTTAGCAACGATGACTAGTGTTTAGAGATGAACTCCAAGAGCTGAGAGTTGAACTCCACGTATTCGTTCAGATAGGGGTCGTGGCCGCTGTGCTCGAAGACGCTGAGCCGACCATCGGGTACCGTTTCGGCGAACCAACGCATTACGTCAACGTCGTAGAAGGGAGAATGCCTGCCTGCGACCACGAGAGTGGGGACTTTGATTCGTGGCACGACGTCTCGCCAATCTGAGAGAAAATGATCTGCGAAAAGACGGCGTGACTTGTCCCACGCAAAGTCCTTCCAAGATGGCGTAATCGAGTCAAAAAACTGCTGGACATGCTCCGGCAGATCCGGCTCTACGCCATCGTTGTCCCAATTAAGCTTAAAGTCGATGGCATCGAAAACATTCTGTTCGGTGATACCCCGGACACCCAGCTGCCAGTCTGCGGTGTTGACAATTTTTGCAGTTTGCTCAGCGGCGACAAATGCCGATATGCGATCCCATGGGTCAGCCGTAATTGAGAAGTAGGCAAGGCTTGCCGAAACTCCCATGGAGTGCCCCACGAGAACCGTATCGCGGAGGTCGAGGGCCGTGAGAAGCTCTCCAAGGTCCAGGCCTAGCCTGCTCATCCTCTGACCGTGCTCCGGCATGTCCGAGCGGCCGTGGAGCCTATGATCGTAGCGGATCACGCGGTATCCGGCTTCAAGAAGTGCGTCTCTCTGCCATACAAAGTAGGCGCTGTGAGCGGTGCCGCCGGACGCAAAAACGATGGGCCGTCCGTGTCCTTCGTCGTCATACCGAATCGATACTCCGTCCGAGGTTTGGAAGGCGAGATTAGTACCGGTCATTTTCTTTCCTTAAGTTCTGCATATGAATCTTTTTGGGCCTCGAGGCCGCGCGGTTATGACTGGTTTCTGTTGCGGAAGCAGACTGTTAGGGCCCAGTAGCGCGCAGGCGAACTTCTCCAGCGCCGGAACGAACAGCACAACGGGTCACCGTCAGGATCTATAAGCGCTCTTCATAACCACGCCCACGCTCTTAGGATCACCCGCTCCGTGTCTCACCTGGCGGGAGCACGAACTACGCCGGCTCTTTCGACGAATGGCCTCGAGTAGGGCACGACGTCGCTTGCTTCAACGTCCGATGGTTTACGGCTTCGTCCCGTATCGCCGGACGATTTGGGCCGCAGCTGTTGAATCCGTCCCAGCTCAAGGGCCGTCAGAGCTAAGAAAACGGAAGAAACAGCACCCGGTTCCCTCAAATTGATGCCCAGGATTTCTTCAGCTTTAGCTATCCGGTAGCGCAGTGAGTTGTGGTGGATTTCCAGGTAGTCGGCCGCAGCGTTGATGTTCTGAGCATGCTCAAAGTATGTCTGAAGACCCTCTACCAGCAGCTCGCGCCCCTCCAAGGGCTTCAGGAACTCCTGGGCCCATTTGATCATCTTGTCGAAACCGACGTCAGCGAAAAGCCTAGTTRCATAGTTGAAGTCTTCGTACGCCATAAGTTTAGGACCTCGCGAATTACGGCGAAGGGTTCGAACCGCCAACTGCGCGTCCTGGTATGAGTCCAGAATGTCGCCTAAGGCATGCACACTGCGGCCGATTCCAATGAGGGCGCCTGGGAGTTTGGAGCCTTCCGCCACGATCACTCGCCGGAAGGCTTGAACGCTACATTGCGCCGCTATCGTTATTGTCTTGTCCTTGGCGGTCATGAGGTACGCGATGGACTGTGACTCCAGTGCCTTGCCCAACATTTCCGATAGATCCTCAGACGCCGGCAACGAGCGCGATGCGACCGCAGGTCGAATTGGCCGGAAAACAATGGTCCGCAACTCGTCGGCAAAAGACAGGCCGAAAGCCGCTATTCGGGCCGCCAATTCGGGATTGTGAGGCTCGCGGCGCAATGCCAGCGCCTCCTCAAGCACGGCAGTGCGTATGGCTCGTTCTTGTTGTCGGGCGGCCACGGCCATTCGCTGGCTGGCCTCGACCAAGGTTGCGGCTACGTGAGCGGCGGAGGTTGAATGGCTATCCGGAAAATTCGTCCGCCGAGCCGTGATGACGAGCCAACCGAAATGCGAGTCGGCCTCGTCAGGAGCCGAAATTCTGGCTGCCACCCCCCTCCATCCGTCCACGTCCACGTTCTGTGAATCGGCCTCGGTGCGGCCGATCTCTTCAAACAAAAGTGACATGGGTGTGGGCCCGGTGGCATGGACAGTCTTACCGAATCTGTCGATGAGGACTGCGGTGGCATTACATACGTGCGCCAATCGGCTTAGTAGCGCCGGTATCGGTTCAGTTTCTGTCATCGCTTGACTGAGCGCCCTCTGCAAGGAGGCTAATCGGCGGGAAACGGATTCCTCCGGCATTTGCATCGATCGAGAAAATGACATTACGACGCTAGCGACGTTCAGGGCTGGATCAACAGCGATGACGACGTGCTGCTCCCCGACGACCTGGATCCCTTCCGAAAGAGAGGACTCGGACGCCGTAACGAAGATGACGCGTCCGGGCCCATCGAGCCGGTCCGCGACCAAGTCACTAAAGCTTGCGGCACCTGGGCATATCACGACCACATCCACGTCGGTGGGTAAGTCTTCCGGCTTCAGCAAGACAACAGCGCCACGAACTTGCCTGGACTGCTGGGAAGCGTCCCCCGCGACAAGCTTCGCGGCAGGACCCAAGTCCGCTAGAACTGCTCCCAGTGGCAAGGAGGTCGGATCAACTATCATAGGGAACTCTTTCGGGAAGAGACCGGGACGGGCGGTTGGCCTCGCCTACCGCTTTCGCCCAGACTAGACCAGAAATTTAGCCGTCCCCCTGTGAGAATTCTAACGCTATTCGACGAACGTTGGACAAGAAACAATTACACCTGTGCTGGTGGGCTCCTAACGTCGCAGGTAGAGACTCGAACACCATACGGCTGGGCATATGGGGCCTGCTTGCGTTCTCTGGCGTATAGGTCATGTTGCATGGGGCTTGACCTCTGGAAATTCAAGCGTCAAGGACTTCTCACCCTGCTATCGGATTCGTCTATCTGGAAGACTAACGAAGAGGGCCACAGGACAGCCCGAGGAAGAAGGTACCTTGCCATGAGCGCTGACACACTTGCGACAGGTGACATTGTCGTCATAGGAGCAGGAATTGTGGGGCTTTGCACCGCTTGGGAGCTGCGCAAGCGGGGATTCGACGTCGTCGTCGTAGAACAGCGGTTTCCTGCCTACGGTGCTTCCGGACGAAACGCAGGTTCCCTATGGCTGCAGACGCGGCGTACAGGGGACGAACTCTCTCTCGCTAAAGCCGGCAAGGAAAAGTACCAGGACTACTTGAGCGAACTTGGCGATGTGTTCGACTATCGCAATCAAGGCGGCCTCTTTTTCTTCGAAAACGACGCACAGGGCCGGGTTCTTGAAGATTATGCTGCCAACCGGCGGGCAGCCGGCTTGGACGCAACCATGATCAGCCGGGAAGAGGCTCAGAAGCACTCCTCCATCCTTCCGGAAAGTGCGCTCGGCGCCGTCTTTTGCGCCGATGATGCCCAAATAGATGGTGTGCAGTTCGTCAACGCTCTGGCCAGCGCCTGTGTGCGGGCAGGTATCCGAACTTTTGAAAATACGTCTGTCCTTTCAACCCTGCGAAACGGCGAAACCGTAACAGGGGTCCGCACGGTCCGGGGCGAGATCCATGCATCGGGCGTGGTGTGGGCAACGGGTGCCTGGTCAACCAACCTCCGGGCCGAGGGGATCGACGTCCCAATCAGCACTGCGAGAGTGGGTCAGATGCTGACTCAGCCCATAGACACGCGCTTGAACGCCATAATGCATGGACCCCGGGGTGTGTACGGATGCGGGGCGCTCACTGACCTTCCAACTTATGAAGCCGCGGTTTTTGCCGGCCCGAACAGTTCCAGCGCGGGAACGAGCCCCGGCGGGACTTCAGGGTCCTCGTTCGTTGACTATGACGACTCGATCGCCCAAAACCGCGGTGGGTCAATATTCATCGGCAATAGTCTTGACGGACGGGGTTCCCTCAATCCCCACATCAGCATTAATGCTACAAACGCAATGGTTTCAACAACCTTGGACAGATACTCAAGCCTTGCTGAATACGGCGTTACCGGACTTTGGGCTGGACTCGGAAGCGAAACAACGGACCATCTGCCCATCGTCGATCGGGCTGACGGCGCCTATATAAACGTCGGCCACGCGTGGGGCATCGCAAGCGCGCCCATCTGCGGCCAGGTGATGGCGGAGGTCATCGCCGGGGAGACCAGCACCTTTGCTGGTGCCTTGAAAATGAACCGGTCCGCTCTCAGAATCTCTGCCGACTAGCTCTCCAGCCTTCTTTCCAAGTCAAGAGCCGTAGCAACTGGCTCAGTAGTCCTGACCCTTTGGCCTGAGAACCAAATCATTGACTACCCTTTCAGAATCCTCCTAGTATTCAGCCCCTCGACGCTCCGTTAGCGTCTATTGCATGAGTCGCCCGGCACATGGATTGTGACAACAACCCCATGCCCCACCTGAATATTCTTTCTACGACCTGCCGACCAGCTCGTCCGCAACCGCGGGAAGAACATAAAGGAAGAATCGCCGACCAGCGACGGCCGACTTCTCAGACAGGAGATTCCTATGACCAAGGCGTCACTAAAGGTAGCCACCATTCAGTTCGAACTCCGGCCGGAGAGGACTCTCCAGCAGTATCTGGATCATGTGGAGGGGCTGGTAAAGCGCGCGGCGGAACAAAAGGCCGAACTCGTGCTCTTCCCAGAGCTCGCAAGCACGGGGCTCCTCGGAGCAGTCACAGATCACGAAGTTACGACCGCCACAATCACATCGGACTACTGGAAGTTCCTGCCGGAGTTCACGGATGACCTCGTTGAGGGCATGCGCAGGATGGCCCAGGACTACAACATCGTGGTTGCTGGTGGAAGTCACAACCGGGTCGCCGAAGATGGATCGCTGCGCAATACAGCGTTCATCGCCCACCCGGATGGTCGGATCGAGTCCCAAGACAAGATCCACCTCACACCACAGGAGCATGCTCTAGGCGCCCGGGGCGGCGATGAACTCCTGGTCACAAAGATTGGGCCGTTTACGGTCGGCCTGCTGATCTGCGCGGACATCCAGTTCCCTGAGCTCTCACGTTATCTGGTCCATAAAGGCGTTGACCTGATCCTTTGCCCTTCGCTCACGTGGAACCGGCGGGGCGTCCACCGGGTGCGTACCGGCTGTCAGGCGCGTGCTATCGAGAACCAACTGTACGTGGTGATGTCACCACTGTTCGGTACAAGCGGCATTCCCACCGATTCCCCGATGTTCGCAGTTGGTAAGGCCCTAGTCGCCGGGCCCGTGGACAAAACAGTGGGAGTCAACGACGGGATCCTGGCCACCACTGCGTCAGCCGACGAAGAAGTACTGATCGCCGATTTGGACCACGACCTGTTGGTTGCCTCACGTGCAAAACCCGAAGCACCCGGCCTGGCACTGCGGAGGCTGGATCTGTACGCCAAGCTGCAGGCAGAAATGGGCGAATGATGCCGCTGTACCAGCATCGCGTGAGGAACCACGAGGTGGACTCTCAGGGGTTTCTCTTCAACAGCCGCTATCTCGAGATCGCCGACGTAGCTATGACGGAGTTCTTCCGCAGTATTGGTTGGCCCTACCCGAAACTGGTCGCTGAAGGGACGGATCCCTCGGTTGTCAGTGCAGTTCTTTCCTTCAAATCCCCCGCTTACTTCGACGACCTTCTCGACGTTGACGTCAAGTGCCGAAACGTCGGGAATTCCAGCTTCAAGATTGACGTTTCGATTGCTCGTGGTGGAAAGGAGCTGGCGAACGTCGAACTCGTTTACGTTAACGTCGACCCAACTCAGGCCCGTTCCCGACCACTTCCGGAAGCCGTCGCGATGGCACTCGATGGCGCCCTGCAGGACTGATCCAACAACCCTGCCCCAAGTCCCAGTTACTCTCCCTCTCAAGCTCGGCCAGCAAATCGTCGAAGTACACCTTGCTGGCCATCGAATCACGAACTACAGAACATGGAGCCCTCATGACAAACGCTTTGACCCACAAACCCACTTTTGATCCGAGCAACGTTAACGACTTTGGTCCGGCAAAAATCGAACATCGAACGGCCGGAAGCAAGCTCAGGCAGCTTGGAACATACATTATGACCTTTCAGGAGGAGGGCTTCAGTGACCCGTGGACGGTTCAGTATGAAGAAACAATTTACGTGATTGACGGTCAGGCTCGCCTGATCATAATCAACGGCGACCACAAGGAAGACCTGATTGGTGACGCCGATGAACTGCTTGTTCTTCCTAAAGGAACCACTGTCCAGTACAGCGCAACCCCGGGTACCCGCCTCTTGCTTTCCATCAGCCCAGTCCACTGGCGCGACGAAGTCGCTTAGGGCGAATCCCAGCTATGGAAGCAACATGTGATGAAGGTCTCGGAGGCTCTCAAAAGGCTTGGGCGCCACCGTCAACCACCCCCTGGGATCTGGTCGAAGAAGGGCATAACGTAGTTCTCGAAAATGGGAATCACCGTTTCTCCGGAACGGTAGACGCGTTGAGTTTCGACCGGACTATTATCTGGGTTACTTCATGGGTTGGGGAACGTCGCCTCTTCCATGCAGCTGACGGTTACCAGATGTTCCTTCAGCAACCCCTTTTGCCGTCGGTGGACGCTTAGGGAGGCGACTGATACGAACGGGGAAATCACAATCTGAAAATGTTGATTTCGTCCAAATTGTGCAGTGCCCCCTATGCCTTGCTAATACCCGTATTTTGAATAAGCTTGCTATGGGCAGTGTCGCGGGGGAACGCATCGCGCGCCGACCCGACTCCCACGAGACCACTCGACTTAGTCTTCGGGCTCTGAACGATCCACTTGCTGTGGGATCCTCGGAGATCAAACGATCGGCAGCGGACGTCCCGCAAGAGTACACCTGGCCCGGGATCTGTGCGCGCGGAGGGGAATTTTGCTGGGGCCATAAGTACACTGCTCCGTGGGCAGCCAGCGAACTCCGGCGGGTGTTGCCAATCCCGGACCGGAATCGCTCGTGTGCTACTTGTCGCTGCGACATGTCGACTGCCCAAGTCTCCCTGGCCCTCATCATCCCTTGGTCAACACCGACGCCCCCTTCTCGCCAGGTGAAGCCCGGAGCTGTTCTTTGAGCCATTCCCGGGAGGCCGTCACTGACCGGCGGGCTTGCGTCCTAGGGCGGAGGGACCAAACCCGTCTCGGGTGGGTCGATGATGCCGGCGCCTCCAGTTACGTTTTTCGTAACCTGTGGCGGTTAATGAGCGTTCTAGTATATCGGCCCGGAGCGCCAGATGGGCACCCGGGCGATGAACTGACTGCCGGGAACAGGGCTCACGACCCAGTCCATGGTCCTGGAGTAATTCAATAAGTACGCCGGGTCCACCGGCCTGCGGGCGGGCGCCTATCCGGCGAGATGCGGTGTTCCGGGAGCAACAGTGGAAAGGTCCCGGTGAACCCGATTGATGCGATCTTCGCGGCACCCGGCGAACAGACCCGGCACCGTGATGGAAAGGCAAGCCGTCGAACTGATCATTCCCAGCGCCGCCCAGATTAAACTCCTCAATTACCAGTGAGCCATCTTGGCTGAAGAAGGCGAATAGCTCCTCAATGAGTCCTTCCTCCCGGGTCCGGATGTCCACATCGGGAGTGGGCAATCAGGACCAGAGCGCCAATTCTCCTGACCATGGGCGATGCCGGCACGTTCAACTCCGGCCGGTCGACCTTGGTATCGGCTGTCACGCGACTCGGGACTCCTTGACAGTTCGCCGACGGCCCAAATCGTTCGATGGACGGCATCGAATCGCGGGCCGCTTTGCAAACGTCAATTCAGACAGGTTTGTGTCGAAGGAGTGGGCTCTGCGACGAAAGGAATCAGCCTTTCGATCAGGGTGCTTTGCAATTTCCTCTCAGCCTCCACATCCTCAACGGGAAACACGGCCCTAGTTCGACGTACGCTCTCGGCAAGCCGGAATGATCAGCGGCTTCCGACGGCGCAAGTGCGACCGACAGCAGCTTCCCTATTGTCAGGTAATTTATAGATACGAACCTGGCCAGCGAGAGATGCCCCCGCGGTCTAGAGGATATGAAGCGAGGGGTTGAGGGTTCTGTCCGTCCGGGCCGTCCATTTTCACCGGGGGCGGGTCCCGCAGCGTAGGCCTGGTGATCGGTTTCTTGGTGCGGGCAAGCGGCGAAGCGGGCCCCGAAACCCCGGCGGTGATGGCCTTTGTCCCAGACGGACCGGGAACGGCCGGGAGGGGCTGGGGCCGGGGCCTTCTGTTTCACAAGGCCGTGGGTTGCCATTGGCGGCTCCCTTGGCCCGACCGGCTCGTCGGGAGTGCGATGGTAGTGCCACATGTGAGGTTTGGGAGGTCCCGGCTATGTTTGAGCATACTTTCATTGGTCTGGATGTTCACGCGGTCAACGTGGTGGGCCATGCGCTGAACCCGGCCACCGGTGAAACCAACAACCACACGATGGCCGCTGACCCGGCCATGGTGCTGGAGTGGGTCCGCCAATTCGAGCCACCCGTCAAGGCCGTGTACGAGTCCGGCCCTACCGCGTTCGTCCTGGCCCGGTACCTGCAGGCCGCGGGCATCAGCTGCGTGGTCGCGGCGTCCTCGAAACTGCTGCGAGCTCCCGGGGACCGCATTAAAACCGACCGGCGCGATGCCCGGGTTTTGGCCAAGATGCTCGCGGTGGGCTCGGCCACCGAGGTGCGGATCCCTGACCTGGACGAAGAGGCTCTGCGGGATTTGTCCCGGCTGCGGTCCGGCATGGCCAAGGACCTCGCACACGCCCGCCAGCACGTCAACGCTATCCTGCTGCGCCACGGCATCCGCTACCCCAAGGACACCTGGTGGACGAAGGAACATCGYGAGTGGCTGCACCGCCAGCGCTTTGAGGAACTGGCCCTGCAGTTCACCTACGAGGCCGACGTTGAACAGCCCGAACTACTCGTCGCGCATCTATCACGGATCGACAAACACGCCGCGGCCAGCCGCTACTCCCCGGTGCTCGAGGCGGTGATGTGCCCGCGGGGCATCCAGATGACCACGGCGTCGGGCTGGCCGTGGAGATCGGGGACTGGACCCGATTCAGCGGTTCGTCCATCGGTTCCTACCTCGGGCTGGTGCCCAGCGAGGAGTCCTCCGGTCAATCCCGGCACCAGGGCCCGATCACCAAGGCCGGGAACACCTATGCCCGCAAACTCCTCATCGAAGCGGCGTGGCAACACCGCCGCCCCTACGCCCGGCCCGGGCAACGACTGATGCGCCAGCTCGATCTCGTCGACCCGGCCACCCGCATCCGCGCCCTGGAAGGAAACCACAGACTCCACCGCAAGCCTGGCTCTCGAGTTGGCTCCGCTGCTGCCATCGCAGTCGCACCACGTCCCGGAGGCACGTTCGGGGTCAGGCCGCGTTGATGCGTTCTCCTTGCTGGAGCGGGGCGGCCAACGATCAATGAGCAGACGGGCTAAACCGTCGACGGCGCTCGATTCTAGACTCCGATACGCTCCAGCCGAACACATCGTCATGCGGCAACCAACCCGCGAATGTCAGCCTGACACTGCAGTCGAGAAAGACTCGGCACCACAAGTCACCACGACCGGCCGGCACAAGATGAACGGCCCCCGGTACAAAAGCCAGGAGCCGTTCATCTATGCCTCTTGACAACCGGAACTACATATCAGCCTCCTGAACGCGACGCCTGAGTGATGCCGCTACCAGCGCCAGCGCCCTCGATAATAAGTTTGGCCGGCTCGATCGAGGCCCCATCCAGGTCTATATCCGCCGAGCAAACCGGCGTAACAGTCCTATACAGAGCAGTTCTAAAGGAACTCAGGTGCCAACCGCTACTCGACGACAGCAACCACCGCATTTAGTTCGGTGATCCGGCACCAGGTAGCGAAATCCTCCCGGTCGGCCGACGGCCGCATCCTAAACTACATTCGCCGATTCCGGCGACAAGGAAGTGGCATGTACGGCAGGTTTCACGTCAAGGGTGAGCCGTGATGAGAACGATCCCTTGAACTCGCACAGTACAGCTTTCAACCTCAGGATCGAAGCCGTACCGTGCGTCTTTTTCAGGTAAGTGAGCTCGTAGCGTCGACTCCATACGTTTGCGGCCTGAACATCGGTATGGCGCCAACGAGTTCACGCGTGTAGTCATCCGCCGGTGAATCGAATAATTGGGTGACCGGACCGATCTCCCTGACAACGCCCTTCTGCAAAACGAGCGCGCGATGGGCTATTGCGCGTACTACCGCGAGGTCATGGGTGACGAATACTACAGATGTGCCGTACTCAGCAGACAGTCCGGACAGGAGATCGAGTATTGCAGCCTGCACGGACACATCAAGTGCTGAGGTGATTTCGTCGGCAAGAATAAGCCGTGGATTCGTCACGAATGCCCGTGCGATGGCTATGCGTTGCTTCTGCCCGCCGGAGAGCTCACTTGGGTATCGATGGACCATTGATTCGGGAAGGTTTACGTCGGCCAGGATTTTACGTGCTCGTTCTTCACGGTCGGCCTTGGATAGCTCGGGTGCAAAGAGTTGCAGTGGCCTGGTGACGAGGCTCATTACGTCGTGCCGCGGGTTCAGGGACATGTCGGGGTTTTGGAAGACTATTTGCACGTCGCGCCGCGCGGAGCGTGACCTCTTTCCCACGTCTGGGGCCAGAGTGGCGCCATCAAACTGAATTTCTCCGCTGCTGCGTGGGTGCAGTCCTGCAATGGCACGCAGCAGAGTTGATTTTCCGCTGCCTGATTCACCGACAAAGGCGAGCGTCTCGCCTGGAGCGACGCTGAATGTGACTCCCTTGACGACCGGGATCGCATGACCACGCGAGCCGTACTCGCACCAGACATCATCAACAGAAAGCAGCGAGGCTGAATCCTCGACTGTTCCCAGGACTCCAGGTCGGTCACTGATCGAAAGGGTTTCGTAATTGCCAGCCCGGAGGCACCGAACGTTGTGGGTTGGTCGCAGCGGCAACAGCTTGGGGTTGGATTCCGAGCAGCTCTTGATACTGAACTGGCATCGTGGTGCGAAGGGACAGGCCCCAGCTACAACCCCTGGAGGCGGTGCCCCGGGGATCCCTGATAATGCGCGAGTGCCGGTTGCATCCGGAACAGCCGCCAGCAGCGCCCTGGTGTAGGGATGCTCCGGACGTGACATCAATTCACCCGCTGGACCGGACTCGATGACTTGGCCCGCATACATGATTGCGATTCGGTCGGAGATTTCCGCGAGGAGAGGCAGGTCATGGCTCACGAACAAGGCAGCGGTCTGGTGTTCCTCCACTACGCGTCGGAGAAGTTTGACGATCCTTGCTTGGGTCGTAACGTCCAACCCAGTCGTCGGCTCGTCGAGGATCAACACCTCGGGATTGCATGAGATAGCAATCGCCAGATTGATCCGCTGTTGCTGACCACCACTGAACTGATGCGGATAACGTCGAAGCGCGGCCTCCGGATTAGGAACGCCGACCTCCTTCAAAAGTTCCACTTGCCTGTCATGGTTGGCTTGTCCGGTTAGTCCGAGGTGGATCTTCAGGGGCTCGGCCATCTGACGCCCAATAGTCAAGGCCGGAGTCAATCCATTCGACGATGCTTGGGGCATGTAAACTACCTTGCTCCCCCATATGCGTCGAAGTTGTGCAAGGGGGATGTTCAGCAGATCAATGTCGCCGAGCTTTGACTGGCCAGCGGGCACTTGCATGGCGCCCGGCCGATAACCGATCGCTGCCAACGCCGTCGTGCTCTTGCCGCAGCCGGATTCGCCCGCCATTCCGAGGATCTTTCCTCGCTCCAGCACGAAATCGACGTCGCTCACGACCTCTTTCAGGACGCCGTTCCGCAGGCCGTACCCCACTGAGAGGCCTCGCACTTCCAGTGCGACCGAGGTACTCATAGCATGAAGTCCTTAGTAGTGTCTTTGTTGACATAGGAGATGATCGCATCTGCGATCAGGTTGAGGCCAACCGACAGAGCGGCGATGCCGACTACCGGTGCGAGAGCCGCCCAGGGCTGAACCTGCACGTAGCCCAAGCTGGTCGCGATAGAAAGGGCCCAGTCCGGGGAGGGTGGCGTCGCTCCAAGGCCAAGGAAATTGAGGGCTGCGACGAAGAGCACCCCGTAGGTGATCCTGAGGGCAAGATCCGAGACGAGCGGTCCGACGATGTTCGGGGCGATCTCCCGCACGACAATGGAAACAGCATGCTCGCCGCGTGCCCGAGCGGCTTGGACATAATCGGCCGTGACAACTGCGAGCGTTGCACCCCGGGCGACTCGTCCGATGGGCGGTACAAAGACTACAGCCACTGTAATCAACAGGACTGTCGCCGACGAGCCGAATCCAGCTATAACCGAGAGGGCAATGAGCAGTGGCGGGAGAGTCAGGAGAATGTCGAAGACTCGGGCAACCACCTTATCGAACACTCCCCCGGCATATGCAGCAACCATCCCCAACAAACCCCCGGTGATAGTCGCCAGTGCGACGGCCGCCAAGGGAATCAGCAACACCATCTGGCCGCCCAGTAGGAATCTGCTGAAAACGTCCCGCCCCAAGTGGTCCGTTCCGAACGGCAGACCACTGCTGGGCGGCGAGAGCGGGCGCCCGACAGCAAGCTGATCGTACGCATGTGGAGCCAATGCCGGACCGAGAATGAGGACTAGCAGGACGGCGCTGACAATAACCAGTCCGAAGCGACCCGACCAGGTGTGGGTAATGGGTCTCAGAGGACGAAACTTACGTACTGGTCTGCGATGAACAGCTGTGGCTTGAGGTATGGAATCAACGCTCATCGGGCTGCCTTCAATCGTGGGTTGAGATACGTGACGAAGATATCCGCGATGAAACTAAGCGCGATAAATACCGCCCCCAGTAGCACGGTTATCGATAGAGCGGAGTTGGTGTCACCCTGGGTGATGGCCTGAATCAAAAGACGCCCCAGCCCTGGGAAACCGAATACGTTCTCAACGATGATGGCTCCTCCCAGAAGGTAAGTCATGACGAGCGCGACAGCGTGCACGAGCGGGACGGCAGCAGACCGGGTGGCGTGACGCCATACGACTAGTCGTCTGGGCAACCCCCGCAAAACGGCGTTCCTTGTGAACGGTGCGTTCAATGCCTCCGAAACGGACGCACGTGCTATTCGTGAAACGTAAGGCACGACACTCAGTCCCAAAGTCAAAGCGGGGAGGACGAATGCCAGGAACCAGGCAGCAGTGACCTCCCCCGCGGCGGCAGACGAGCCAACGGGCAGCCAGCGAACCTGAACGGCCAACAGGATCATTACGCCCAATCCGATGACGAACTCCGGGAGCGCGGCCAGCACTGTCATCACCACGAATGCAACTCGATCAAAGAACCCTCCTTTTCGAGCCATGAACACTCCCAGGAGGATGGCAACGGGAAGGGACCAGGCCAGAGATGCCAAAGCGAGCTCTGCCGTATGGGCGAAAGCAGGAAGTACCAGCGGCTTGATCGGTACTTTTGAGATCAGAGTTGTTCCCCAATCACCCTGGATATAGTGACCGAGCCAGTCGAAGTATCGAACCAGCAACGGACGATCCAGTCCTTGCACCGTGATGAACGATTGCAACTGCTCGTCGGTGACGTTGATCCCGAGGGCGTTGCGTGCGATTTGCTCACCTGAACGGTTCATTGCTACGAACGCTATGAACGAAATCAGCAAGAGCGTCAGAACCGACATCAGAAGCTGACGGCTCAACGCCAAAACGCGAGTCATGCTCCTGCCGCCAGCTACCACCGGGTCGGCTACCGGTTCAGCTGCCACGATAGTCATGTCATTACCCTTCTCAGTTGCGAGTCATCGATCGTGTCTGCCCGTCCCCGGGCTTTCAGGCCAACCACGTCTTCCTGAAGTCCACTGTGTCAATGGTGATGAAGAGTCCGTTGACTTTGGAAGACCGCGCATAAGCTGCGTCGGCCCAGACAGGAAGGAGAATGCCGTAGGTCTTCCGGGCTTGAAGGTAAGCCTGCTGGGTCAGTTCGATCTGCCGGCTCTGATCTGTTGTGGCGTAAAGCTCGTCAACGATCTTGTCCAGAACTGGATCTGAGAAGTGGCTATAGGGCCAAGCCGCGTCCTTCCGGTAGGAGGCGTCAAACCGGGACACGGGGAAGACCTGGGGACAGTAAGACATAAAAGCAGGAGTGACCATATATCCCTTGGACCAGTACGTGTCCGGCGAGAACTGGTCCAGTGTTACGTTGATCCCCGCGCTCTTTACGGCCTGCTGCCATGCTTGAGCAGCGTCCAACATCCCAGGCACTGAATCGGTGACACTCAACTTGATGTCGAGGCCATTCGGGAAACCGGCCTCGGCCAGCAGCGTCCTTGCCTTGTCTGGTGCGTACTCGGGCTTGAGGCCGGCCGGATACCACGAAGAGTCGGGGGCGATGAATACGTCTGCTGCTGCCGCACCGTGGCCTTGCAGCGCGGTTTCGACCATCTTGTCGCGATCGGTTGCCAGCTTGATGGCATCGAGAACCCGCGGGTCGTTGAACGGCGCGACGCGCTGATCGAATGCAAAGATCCATTGTTGCCGGTTCTTGATCGTTTCGAGTACCAGGTCATTGCGGCCTTGAATCCCGGCCCACAAGGAGATCGGAATCAGGTCGGTGAGATCTGCCGCTCCTGACAGTGCTGCCTGCAGCTTTGCGCCCTGATCCGGCGTAATCGTTGCCTCGATCCCATCCAGGTACGCCGCGCCACCCCAGTATGCGTCGTTGCGGACAGCCTTCCAGCTTGTGCCCGGGCTCCAGGCCGTCAACTTGAACGGCCCCGTGCCTACGACGTTGGTACCGCTGAAATCAGTGGTTCCGTCCTTGACTATTTGACTAAGAGAATTGCCCATAGTCTGCATCAGGACACTGTTGGGCTTCTTAAGCTTGAGCACAACCGTCGAGGCGTCCGGTGCCGAAACCCCGCCCATGTCGAGGTAAGGCGACAGGAATGCGTTCATCGAACTCCCTGTCTTTGGATCGAGCCAGCGGCCTATCGTGTAAACGACGTCCTTTGACGTGAAGTCACTTCCGTCATGCCATTTAACGCCTTCCCGAAGGTGGATTGTCCACTGTGTGGCACCGGAGTTTACTTCCCACGCGGTCGCCAGAGCTGGCTGCGCCACAAAATTGGGGTCGGTCACCACAAGCATGTCATAAACCACTTTTAAGACCGTGGACGCATTTCCCGTGAGGGCGGTACCAGGGTCCAGGGTGTCCGAACTGCTACCGTCACTGATCGAGAAGCGCAGGGTACCGCCCTTCTGAGGCGCTCCGCCGGACTGCTCGGAACCGGTGCCGGGCGAGCTGGTGCAAGCAGCTAGCAATAGTGCGCCAAGGCTGATGCCGCCGACCGCGAGCACCTGCCGCCGGGAAGCCTCCAGTTTGAACGGATTGACGGGCCTTGCTGCGGACGACTCGTGACTGCTGTGATCCATGTGGTACGCCTCCATGTTCGGTGCATCGGACAGACCGATAACGATTGATAAAGAACTTATCTGTGAAAAAGATCACCGTTAATTGTTGATTTTCATAAAAGGGAGATCGCCGTTGGTGGATCCCACAAGCCCGACACATCGAGCGGCCGCGGCCCGCCCTTGTCAGGTTGTTTGGACAGAGAAGTTGCGTCCTTTTAGGCCAGGCGTGCCGAAGCCCCATCGACGAAGGGAGGTCCCAAAGCGCCGTGAGGGACGTCGACGCCCCCACTTGGCTGCTTTAGGACAGGGACGGGGCGGGTAACCCGCGCTTGCGGTGCCCTCACCAGATCGTGAGCGCAATGATGTGCGGCCGGAGGTCCCCGCGGAGGTCGCTGACCACTCGGGTGTGCGCATCGAACACCATAGTGGGGCGCGAGGTCGTGTTGTAGGCCGGCCAGTCCAGGCTGTCCGTTGAGGGGTTGCCCGTCCTGGCGAAGTTCATCCAGGCATCGAACATCTTGTTGCCTACATGGAACCTGTCGCCATTCGGGTCCGCGGCGATGCGTGACTCGTTGGAGTCCTCGCCGTCCCAGGCCACACCGTAGTCCTGACGGTTGAAGACGAACGGAAGCTCGACGCCGTGCGGAGACCACCTGCCGTCGAAACACGGAGTCCTCCATTGGCATTCATACGCGAAGACCGGGGCCCCGCCCTGTTCGGCCTTGGCAGAGCTTTGCCGCACTGCACTGTTCCAAAAGCCGATGTCGGTCGTGATCCGCAGCAAAAGCTCCGTCTGCGGCAGCGACGGCATGGCCCGGCGGTATTCAGCAATCAGGGGGACGAGCTCCTCAACCTTGACGTTGCTGACGATGGCGTACAGCGCCAGCCTCCGCGCGAACTCGAGATCGTCGGCGGGCGGTATCTCCAGCTCCCGTGGGACGAAGCCGGCAAAACCCACCGTCTCGTGCAGATCGGTACCGATCATCATCGGGACGTGGCGGGCAGACTCCGGAGCACCATCTGCCCAAGAGTTACCCCTCAGGATTCTGCCGTCGATTACCGGGCCGTATTTCAAGGAGGCCGTCAACCCGTCCGGGGTCAAAGGCGGGTCAGTCACCCTCTCTACGTAGCGCACTATCGCCCTCGCCGGGGCCGCCTGCAGGGCTTCAAGGTCACCCTCGCGGATGCCTAGTTCCCTGTAAAGGCCTGCCGTCACGGCGGAGGCATCCTCAGCGGTGTTGGAACTGAGCAGGGAGCCGCTCATCACGATGGCCTTGTGGAAGAGGCCTTTGGCTTCTTCCATCGCCATCAGAGTCATGACCTTGGCGCCTCCCCCGGACTGGCCGAAGATTGTGACGTTGTCCGGATCGCCGCCGAAGGACGAGATGTTCTCCCTCACCCAATGCAGCGCGGCAACGAGATCGAGCTGGCCGACATTTCCCGAGGTAGCGAACCGCTCGTCGGCAGACTCACCGAGATACGTGTATCCGAATGCGTTTAGCCGGTGGTTGACGCCGACGGCGATGACGTCGCCGCGGCGCGCCATGCTGCCCCCGTCGTAGAACGGCGCCCCCGCCGAACCCCAGATGAAGGCCCCGCCGTGCAGCCAGACCATGACGGGCAGCTTCGAGGACATGGTCGCGTGGTCCGGCGCCCAGACGTTGAGAACGAGGCAGTCCTCGTTTTCAACGCTAGGGTCCACCCAGTCAGGAAAGTCCGGGTTGATCTGGGGACATTGAGGACCTAGCTCGAGCGCGTCCCGCACCCCCGCCCAGGGCGTGACTGGCCGAGGCGGCAGGAAGCGATTGGGCCCCGCCGTCGATGCACCATAGTGGATGCCCTTGAACACGGCCAGCCCATCGGCGACCAAGCCGCGCAGTCTGCCTGGTTCCGTCTCGACTGTCCGGTAGCCTGTCGAGGTTCCGGCGGCAAAGCCCGGCTCAAGAGGTTGCACCACGGCGATACTGTTGCTTTCGCCCGTTCCCGCGTAGTTGTCAGTCCTCATGGTGGTTCAGGCTCCTGTACTTTGGCCGCGGTTGATTCCCGGTCACAGGAGTCAAATGCGGCAGATTTCGAGAAAATTCGAACGTTAGGAAGCTTTCGCTCGGCACATACGCATGAGCGAGTTGCCGCTCGTATCCCGACAGTGGGGGCGTAGCCCTACTTAGGGTCCCGACCAGGCAGAGGGATTCCTCCGGGAGCTGCGTGGCTAAATGGCTTCCGATTTCTTCAGGGAGAGTTGAGAGGAATATATGAGAAGGAGCGACAGAGTGGAAAGTGGAGAATGTACGGCAGACTCAGGTGCAGCTCGGATACTCTCCAACGCGCGCTTCGGCCTGTTCCCGCTGCCGGGCAAGGACGCCTGCGTCTGAGCAGTATCCTGTTCCGCTTCGTTTGAGGCAGAGGAGGCCCCTCAGATGGCCATCGGCGTCGACAACGGCGAGCCGGCGTCGTCCTAAGGACTTGAGCCACGCGGTCGTCCGACTGATCGGCCACCACTCCGAGGCTGTCCTATCCTCAAGCCTTCCCAAGTGGACTGCAGGCGCTTCTTCGGGCGCTTCCGCCGCAATGTCAGAGCGTTCGATGGTGGTCAAAAGCTGTCCGTCTGCCGCGACCACTAAGGCCAGCTGCACGTGTTCGTCAGCGAAGAGGGAACGAACTTCGCCAACGGTCGAGGTCCGGGGTAACGTCTTGGGGAACTTCACCATCGCCGCCCCGACTGTGCCGCTGGCAGCTGGCCGAGTGCCCTGCTGACGGTCCAAGCCTTCTCCCCTCCGCATATGTTGTCGAGTATGCACTCCCCGCCTCACCGCAGACTACACGTCCCAGCCTGCGCAGCTAAGCCATGAAATGAACGGTCACCCCTGGCCGATATGGCGACGACGACCGGCGAATGCGTGGATAAGCAGCGCTATGAACACCGCCATGCAGAGCAGCGCACCGATCGCGAAGGTTGCCCGGATTCCGTCCCCGGTTGCGTGGAGGTCAGGTGCCATATTCGCCGCGAGTACAGCGCCAGAAACGGCGGTGCCGAAGGAAGCGCCAACTGATCGTAAGACCTGGTTGAAGCTCACGGAACTTCCCAATTCTGCCCTAGCCACACTTCGTGCAATGAGAGCAGGCATTGCGGCGTAACTGGCCCCCATACCGACACCGAAAGTGACCATCCCCGCCAGAATCTCCCAGAGTTCATCGTGGGCAAACCAGAGCAACATTCCAGCCCCGGTCATAATACCGGCACCAATCGGCAGAAGCGTTGTTAGCTTTATTCGTCGTGAGAGCCAGCGGACCAGCCGGTTGGCCGCGAAGCTTCCCACGGAGAGCGGCAGCATCACGAATCCAGCCCAGAAGACCGGAAGGGCGATGCCATACCCGGTAGACAGGGGAGCTTGTGCGACGAGACTTGAAATTGAGAGGCCGATGTACAGTGCGGCGCCTAATCCGGTTCCAGTGGCATTAGCGAGCAAGACCTCACCGTGCCGGAATACTCGTAGGTTGATCAGGGGGTCCCGCAGTCGAAGCCCGGTCCTGACCCAAAGGAACAGAAAGAGAGCGGCCAGAGCAAAGCTGCCCATAGTCCACGGAGACGCCCACCCCCACGTTGGTGCCTCGCTCACACTGAGCAGTAGTCCGCCCAGACCTAGGCTGAGCAACGCGGCTCCGCAGTAATCGAACGGTAACCGCGCGGCTTGCGTGTCAGGTCCTGCCGGAACTGCAACGAACACCACTACGATTGCGGAAACTACAAAAAGCACGGCAAACCAGAACGCGACACGAAAATCCGTCAGGCCCGCGATCACTCCCGTCAAGGGGTACCCAAGTCCCAGGCCGGTAGCCACCGTCACAGATAGGCTCGAGATAGAAACCTGCACTTTGTCGGCCGAAGCGTAGCGGCGGGCAAGAGCGATCGTCACCGGTACTATTCCATAGGTCAATCCCTGAAGGGCTCGACCGATGAGGAATAACGTAAAGTTTGGCGCCAAGGCCGCCACCGCGGAGCCAACAAGGATGACGGTCAAGGAGACCAGGAGAAGCCGCTTCTTATGGGGGCCATCGCTTAGACGTCCCATTATTGGTGTTGAGATCGCTCCAAACAACAGGTTGACGGTGAGCATCCACTGCGCGTTGCTGACGGAAACATCCATCTCGCGAGATATGGCAGGCACCAGCAACATGCCGAGCGAACTCACGATCGACGTCGAAAGGGCTGCATAAATCAGCGCCGGAACCAAGCGGGAGGGCGCAGGCGAGTCAGTCATCGAACGAATCCGATGCCAGTGTCCTTCGGGACAGATACTGCTGCTTCAATAGTCGCCCGCTCTTGGAACGTCGATGTCCTTTTCCCGACACCAGACACTCTTTCGTACCCTCCGGCACAGTCCTTGTACAGCCGCTGGCGTGCGGCCTCGGTGGGCCCGATCCGGCTCGGCCGACAGGCCACGCTGTAGCCAATCCCCGAGACGGGCTCGCCTGGCTTAAGTTCACGGACGGCACAGGTGATTCCGTGTGAGCTGGCGTGCAATATGCCCTCCCCTTTGGAAATCGTTGTCCGCCGAATATCGGCAGGATGGTCCAACGTTCCATTCTTGTCTAGGGGCATCGTCCGCTCCGGATGCAGTGTGTGAAGTAGCGGATTCAGGTTCTCAATAGAGGAATACACTATAACTTCGCCCATTCGTATAATATACACAAGCAACTTGATAAAGTTGCTTGATCTTTCTTTCGCCGGGAAGCATGCGACATTTTCGCAGTCAGCACGACGGCGGGGTGCCGCTTCCACGCGAAGCCGCACCCCGCCGTCGTAGTGACTTTGAAAAAAGGCAGACTGCTGCGGACACTCGCAACCCGCGGGCGGGCCGAATGCTCGGGCTAGAGGCTGAGACCCTCCGCCGCAGCATGCCGGTAGAAGTCGACGTGCTCAGCGGGAAGTGGCGCCTTGCCGAGGATGACGTCGGCTGCTTTCTCGGCGATCATCATGACCGGCGCATAGAGGTTGGCATTCGGAATAGACGGCATCACCGACGCATCGACGACTCGAAGGCCCTCAACTCCGTGCACTCGGAAGCTGTGGGGGTCAACGACGGACAGGTCATCGTTCCCCATCYTGCAGGTCCCGCACGGATGGTAGGTCGTCTCGGCATCCTTTGAGACCCAGTCGAGGATCTCCTCGTCCGTCTGGACTTCCGGGCCGGGCGAGAGCTCACCGCCGTTGAATGCTGCGAAAGCGGGCTGATTCATGAGCGCCCGCGTAGTGCGAACACCGTCAATCCATTCCTGGCGATCACGCTCGGTAGA
>NZ_JBFRDV010000027.1:0-77634 GCF_052113945.1 Paenarthrobacter sp. RAF54_2 | reverse complement strand
TTTTGATCGAGAGTGAAGTGGCTCCGCTTCGAACGACGGGGAGGAACAATAAAATCCATGACGGACCTTTCCCTGCCGCGTGTATCACCTGGTGGGAACAGCAAACCTGTCACACAACAGCCTGACACACACGGTGGAAACGTCGAATGCGCAGCGAGCCATCGAAACGGGCGTTTCTGTTTCCTACGTTTGGAGGCTCGCGATGGCTTCGGCGAGGGGCAGGTGCAACGCAGGACCGTGCCCCGGCAGGATCACGTTGGCTTGGATGGTGCCCAGTGAGAGTGCCGCTGCGAGGGCGGTCTCCGGATCCGAGTGGTACATCCGGTGCAGCATCTGTGGGCCGGACTTCGAACTGATCGGGTGGCCACTGGCAAATGTGTCACCTACGGCGATGGCCTGCGCCCCGGGGATCAGTAGAGCAACGTTGCCTGGAGTGTGACCGGGCAAGAGGATCGCTTCCGGTTGGCCAGGCAGGCTCCGGAGCCTGTCCTCATCCCATGCCTCGGCACGCGTTGCGGGCTCCGCCTGGAGGGCCTTCGCTTGGATGACATGGAGCAACCAGCGGAAAACGCGGGGACGCCAAGCCCGGATAATCACCTGACCGAACGTGACCTGATGCTTTTCCTTGCCCTGCACGTGTGCCAGTTCCTCCGGGGAACACAGGATGGGCGTGCCGAACGTCCGCGAGAAGTACGCCGCGGAGCCCGTGTGGTCCACGTGGCCATGGGTGATGAGCATGGCTTGGGCATCGGCGGGATCCAGACCCAGTTGGCGGATGGACTCGAGGACCAGGTCCCGGTCGGCAGGATATCCGCCGTCGATCAGTAGGAAGCCCGTGCTGTCCCGGACAATGATCCAGTTGGACGCGGGCCCCTCGACGAAGAAGACCCCTGGCGCCTGCTCAGATACGTTCACCCGAGAAGTCTAAATGGGGCACGCCTGGGCAGCGGCCTCAGGCGGCAGCCGCTTGGAAGTGCTTCTCGATGAGCCCCTTAATGTCCTCGTGGCATCCGCCGCACCCTGTTCCGGCACGGGTGGCCTTGGAGACCTCGCCAACAGTGCTGCAACCTTCCAATACGGAGTCCTCAATGCTTGCCGCGCTGACGCCTGCACAGCGGCAGACTGTGCGTTGGGGATCGTTGCTGGTTGCGCCGGAATCCAACTGGTCCGGGCCGTCCAGGCGAAGCAGCAAGGAACGGTCCGCGGGCAGCTCTGAGGAACGTTCGAACAGGACCACCAGTTCAGCAGCAGTCCGGGGCATGCCCACGGCCACCAAACCCTCCAGCACTCCGCCGCGCGTTGTCATCTTGACGTAGCGACCGTGCTCGGGGTCGGCCCACTGGGAGATCTGGCGGCGTGCCCGGCCAGCAGTGGCCCCGGCTTCCAGAAGCTCTTCGTCCCATGGATCGGCTTGGTTATCGCCGGCAACGGCCAGGTTGATGCCCCTTGCTTTCAGAACCACGACGCCCGGCTTTTCCGTCGGCAGGGCTTCCAGCGCATCCGCGGCTTCCTGGCCGTCTTGTGCCAGGACCACGAGATATTCAGCCAGCCATTCAGCCTGACGCCAGCCGGGGCCTACCAAACCGGAGGGGCCTGTGGCGGTCCGGCAATCGAGGCAGGAAGCGTCAGGGCAGCGGACCTCGGCACAATCGCCGATCGCGAACATGTGTGGCTCGTGGTAGGTCCGGAGATGGTGGTCCACCAGTATTCCGGCCGCAACAGGAAGGCCACAGCCTTCGGCCAGCTCGATCCTCGGGCGAACGCCGCAGGACAGGACCAGCAGGTCGCCGTCGATCGCCGAGCCATCATCCAGTAGCAGAGCAGAGAAAGATCCGCCGGGACCAGCGGTTTCCACACCCGTGGACCTCGCGTTGCCGGCCATTCGAACGCCGCCCGCGCGGAGGCTGCTGGTGAGGACGGATCCGCTGCCGCGGTCAATGCTCCGCCCCAAGGGGAAGGGGCCGTTGTGGACCACTGTTGCCTGGGCGCCTTCCTCCGCCGCGGCGAGGGCAGTTTCCAGGCCAAGCACGCCACCACCCAGGACCACAACGCGTTTGCCGCCGGCTACGGCTTCACGGAGCACGGCAGCATCGCGAAGATCGCGCAGGGCGGTGACTCCGGCCGGGAGAACGGGGCCCGCCGGATCAGGGTTCAAGCCGGTGAGATTGGGGATGACCGGCCGCGAGCCGGTGGCAAACACCAAGCGGTCGTAGTGTTCGTTGGTGCCGTCGGAGAGAATCACGTGCTGGCGTGCGCGGTCAATCCTCCTGACCTTGACGCCCAACCGCACGTCGACGCCGTCGGCCTCCAGTTCAGCAGCATCAGCCATGGCCAGGGCCTCAGGAGTGGTCCGCCCGACGCCCAGTTCTGCAACCATGACGCGGTTGTACGCGGCCTCAGCTTCCTGGCCGACCACCAGCAGTTGCACGAGTCCTGTGCGGACCGCGGGAAGCAGCTCGTCCACCAGTCGCGCAGCAACCGGGCCGAATCCAACAACAACAATGCGCTCGCTCATGATGCCTCCTTGGCGTGCAAGGGCAGCCCGGATCCGGCAGGCACAGCGACTGGAGCCGCTGAAACTGTGGTGGACGCTGCCCGCCGGACCCATACCCGGCTGGTCTTGAATTCCGGCATGCCGGAGATGGGATCGGTGACCGCCTCCGTGAGGCGGTTGGCGTTTTCCTGGCCCGGGAAATGGAATGGCAGGAAGACGGTGTCCGGGCGGATGGAGTTGCTGAGCTCCGCCCGGCAGAGGACCTCACCGCGCTGATTGGTCACGGTTGCATAATCGCCGTCGGCAATGCCACGCGCTGCGGCCGTGCCAGGGTGGATCAGGAGCTTAGCCTGAGGTTGGGACGCCAGCAGCTCGCTCACGCGGCGCGTCTGGGCACCGGACTGATAGTGCTCCAGGAGACGGCCAGTGGCGAGGGCCAGGGAGTCGTCCGCAAACGAACGTACAGCCCGCTTGGAAGGGGTGACTGGAACCATTACGGCCAGGCCATCAGCATGCGCGAACCTGTCAGCGAAGAGGCGCGGCGTTCCTTGGCTGCCCACGGGGTACGGCCAGTAGGCAGCTTCGCCGCGATCCAGCATGGCGTAGTCGATACCGGAGTAGTCAGCCACGCCACCGGCGGAAGCAAGCCTGAGTTCTTCGAACACTGTCTCGGGGTCATCGCTAAACATGGACGGAGCCTCGAGCATTTCCGCGAGCCTTGCCATCAGCCACAATTCGCTGCGGACGCCCGGGGGAGGGGTGATTGCCTTGCGGCGTCGGATCACGCGTCCCTCAAGATTGGTCAGCGTGCCTTCTTCCTCGGCCCACTGCGTCACAGGAAGTACCAGATCGGCCTCGGCTGCGGTCTCGGACATGAAGAAGTCGCAGACCACCAGGAAGTCCAGGCTGCGAAGTCCTTGGGTTACCGCGTTGGTGTCCGGCGCCGAAACCACTACATTGGCGCCGTGCACGAAGAGGCAACGGACGCCGTCGGGCTTTCCGAGTGACTTGAGGAGTTCGACGGCGGGAAGGCCGGCTCCAGGGATCAGCGACTCGTCCACGCCCCAGACCTTGGCGACGTGGGCGCGCGCGGCGGGATCGGTGATTTTGCGGTAGCCGGGGAGCTGGTCGGCCTTCTGGCCGTGCTCACGGCCGCCCTGGCCATTGCCTTGGCCGGTGAGTGTGCCGTAGCCGCTGCGGGCCGAGCCAGGCAGGCCCAGGAGGAGGCTGAGGTTGATGGCAGCGGTTGCGGTGTCCGTCCCATCGACGTGCTGTTCCACGCCGCGGCCGCTGAGGATGTAGCTGCCGCCGTTGCGGGCGCCTTGTGCCAGGCGCCGGGCGGTCTCACGGATGAGGGTGGCCGGGACGCCGGTGATGGACTGGACGCGCTCGGGCCAGAAGGCGTTGAGGCTGCGAACCACGGAAGCATAGCCCTTGGTGTTTGCCTCGATGTAGCTGGTGTCGGCCAGGCCTTCGTGGACCACAACGTGGCTGATGCCCAAAAGGAGGGCCAAATCTGTGCCGGGCGTGGGCTGCAAATGAATGCCGCCGCCGTCGCCCGTGAAAGCTGCGGTAGCCGAACGGCGGGGATCCACAACGATCAGCCCGCCGGCGTCGCGCGCGCCCTGAAGGTGCTGGACGAAGGGAGGCATGGTCTCGGCGACGTTGGAGCCGAGCATGAGGATCACGGATGCGGAGTCCAGGTCCGTGACGGGGAAGGGGAGGCCGCGGTCCACGCCGAAGGCGCGGTTGCCTGCCGCTGCCGCCGAGGACATGCAGAAGCGGCCGTTGTAATCGATGCGTGAGGTGCGCAGTGCCAGGCGGGCGAACTTGCCCAGCATGTACGCCTTCTCGTTGGTGAGGCCGCCACCACCGAAAACTCCGACGGCGTCGTTTCCGTACTGCTTCTGGGTGTCCTTCACAGCGGCGGTGATCAGCATGAGCGCCTGGTCCCAGGAGATCGGCTGATGGACGCCGTCGGATCCCTTGAGCATCGGTTCGGTGACGCGGCCGTTGTGACGCAACAACGACGCCGATGTCCAGCCTTTGCGGCACAGCCCGCCCCGGTTGGTGGGGAAGTCGCGCCCTGAAACTTCCAGGGGCACGGCAACTTCACCGGGTATTGCAGGTGTGGCAGGGCTTGCCGGTGCTGCGTCGGACGAGGGCGCGGGCGCTGCCCCGGCGGCCGAGGCAGCCGGGGTCAGCGTCATGGCGCACTGGAGCGCGCAGTAGGGGCAGTGGGTATCGGCGCCGTTGGGCATCTAGATGTGTCCGATCGTGTTGCGCTTCTGGGCGGGGCGGATGTAGCAGACCCAGCAGACGGCGAGCATCAGGACGTAGGCTCCAACAAATCCGTAGAACGCCGGGGTGTAGGAGCCGCTTGATGAGCTCGACGCGTTCAGCACCTGAGGGATCACGAATCCGCCGTAGGCACCGATCGCCGAGATCAGGCCCAGTGAGGAGGATGCCAACCGTGCTGTTGAGGCGCTGGGGGCGCCTGAGCGGGCTGCCCGGCTGGAGGTCGCGAAGATCACCGGGATCATTCGGTAGGTAGCGCCGTTACCGAAGCCGCTCGCCACGAAGAGCACCAGGAACAAGGTCAGGAACAACCAGAAGTTCTTCAGTGGCAGGGTCCAGATCATGGTCAGGGTGATGACAGCCATGGAGGCGAACGAAACGATGGTCATCCGGGCGCCGCCCATGCGATCTGCCATGCGGCCACCGTAAGGACGGGCCAGCGAACCGACCAGCGGGCCGAGGAATGCCAGGGACAAGGCCACTGCCCCGAGGTGGATGGAGGAGAAATCGGGGAAGTAGTCCTTGATCAGTTTCGGGAAGACGCCGGCGAAGCCGATGAAGGAGCCGAATGTTCCGATGTACAGGAATGCCATGATCCACAGGTGCGGTTCTTTGAGGGCCGCCACGGATCCAGCCACATCACCCTTGGCGCTGGTGAGGTTGTTCATGTACTTCCAGGCACCGAATGCCGCGATCAGGATCAGCGGGATCCAGATGATGCCGGCCATCGGCAGGTTCACCGTTCCAGCTGCGAGCAGGGTGATGGCGATGGGAACCACAAGCTGCGCGACGGCGGCACCAAGGTTTCCGCCCGCGGCGTTCAGTCCCAGTGCCCAGCCCTTTTCGCGGGCCGGGTAGAAGAAGGTGATGTTGGCCATCGAGCTGGCGAAGTTGCCACCGCCGAAGCCGGCGAGGGCTGCAACCAGGAGCATGGCACCGAACGGGGTTTCCGGGTTGGAAACACAGATCGCCAGGCCGCTGGCGGGAATCAGGAGGAGCAGTGCCGAGACGATGGTCCAGTTGCGGCCACCGAACTTCGGCACCATGAAGGTGTAGGGGATTCGCAGCGTGGCGCCTACGAGGCTGGGGATGGAGATGAGCCAGAAGATCTGGTTGGTATCGAACTTGAAACCTGCTGCGGGGAGCTGGACGACAACGATCGACCAGAGCTGCCATACGACAAAGCCGAGGAATTCGGCGAAGATCGACCAGTACAGATTGCGCTTGGCGATGGACCGGCCTTCGGCTTCCCACTGGCCCTTGTCCTCGGCATCCCAGTTGGCGATCCAGCGGCCGGGGCGGTGTTCAAGGGTGGGAACGGCGGTAGCAGTGGACTGGGCGGGGGCCAGTTCTTCTGCAGTGCGGTCAACAGTCACGGAGTGCCTCCTTCGGGGGACGTTGTTCTTCCAAGGTAGGTTTCACGCGTTTCGCGGACCGTCGCCCTTTGTAAACGTGCTGTGACATTTCCCTATCGGCGGGGTCACCAGCGCGTGAGGGAATGGTGAGGTATTGTGGCCCGGACCACAGAATGAGACTTTTCCATCGGTCCGCATGGTGGACTTAGTTGTCCAGTCAATGGACTGCGGGAACTATTATTGAACTCTCGAATAATCCTTCGCCGGGCGGGCTCGCCAGGGGCATCGGCCGGTGTGAACGAAAGCTGCTACTACATGTCTTCCACAGCACCATCCAAGGAAGGTGAGTTCACTAAGCCAGTGAACTCACGGGGACGGGTGATTGTTGCCAGCCTTATTGGCACGACGATCGAGTTCTACGACTTCTACGTCTACGCCACGGCGGCTGTCCTCGTATTCCCCCGGTTGTTCTTCCCCAGCCTGAACGAGACCACCCAACTCCTCAGCTCCTTCGCTGTGTTTGGGGTCGCGTTCATCGCACGCCCTCTGGGCTCGATCATCTTTGGACACTTTGGTGACAAATTTGGACGCAAAGGCACCTTGGTTGCGTCCCTGCTGACCATGGGCATTGCAACCTTCCTGATTGGTTGCCTGCCCACTGCCGCCGTTCCCGGCTGGACCATTCTGGCCCCGGCTCTCCTGGTGGTCATGCGCTTTGCGCAAGGGCTTGCCCTGGGCGGGGAGTGGAGTGGTGCGGCACTGCTGGCCACCGAAAATGCGCCCGCCAACAAGCGCGCCATTTATGGAACGTTCCCGCAACTGGGCGCGCCCATCGGCTTCATCGTGGCCAACATCATCTTCCTGGTCTTCAACTACACCCTTTCCCCGGAAGCGTTCGAAGCCTGGGGCTGGCGGGTGCCATTCCTGCTCAGCGCCGTCATGGTGATCATTGGCCTGTACGTTCGCCTCAAACTCATCGAGACTCCTGCCTTTACCAAGGTGGTCGAGTCCAATGAGGTTGCCAAGTTGCCAATTGGCCGTGTCTTCAAGAGCAGCTGGCGTCAACTCATTCTCGGTACCTTCATCATGTTGGCCACGTACGTGCTCTTCTATCTGATGACCACCTTCACGCTGACTTACGGCACGAAACCGACGCTGGCGGGGGCGCAGGCTGCGGCTGAGAAGGCCGGAAAGCCTTTGTCGGAAGCCGCGGCAGCGGCGTTCGTTCCTGGCCTTGGCTACACGCGGAACGAGTTCCTGTGGATGCTCATTGCGGGCGTGGTGTTCTTCGGCATCTTCACCCTCGTGGCGGGCCCGCTCGCAGAAAAGTTCGGACGCCGCAAGACGCTCCTGGCAGTGACCGCGGGCATCTTCGTCTTTGGGTTGCTGTTCGTGCCGCTCTTTGGCGCAGGATTCGCAGGCGCCATGGCGCTGCTGATTATCGGCTTCACGCTGATGGGTCTGACATTCGGGCCCATGGGTGCTCTGCTGCCCGAACTGTTCCCCACGAACGTCCGGTATACGGGGTCGGCTGTCAGCTACAACGTCTCCAGCATCCTGGGTGCAGCCGCCCCGCACCTTCCAGTGCGGGGCCGACGTCGTTAATTTTGGGTTCTTAGTCCTCGATCGTGGCAATGACGGCGCCGGCAGCGACCGTCTCACCCGCTGTGGCTGCCAGGCCGCGAACAGTGCCGGACTTGTGTGCGGTCAATGGCTGCTCCATCTTCATGGCTTCCAGGACAACGATCAGATCGCCCTCGGCCACGATATCGCCTTCGGCAGCTGCGACCTTGACGATGGTGCCCTGCATCGGCGAGGTCAATGCATCCCCACCGGCGGCAGCCGCTGCGGCCCCTGCCGAGCGGGAACGCTTCTTGGACTTGCCCGACTTGGTGCCCGAGCCGCTGGAAACAGCGGCGACGCTGGCGCCCAGGCCGGACGGCAGAACGACCTCAAGCCGCTTGCCGCCAACCTCGACGACGACGCGCTGGCGCTCACCGGCGTCGGGCGTTTCAGTACCCGCGCCGCTGGCCGTCCAGGCGGGGATGTTATTGACGAACTCGGTTTCGATCCAGCGGGTGTGGACGCTGAACGGTCCCTCCACCGGGGCGAAGGCGGGGTCAGTGACAACGGCGAGGTCGAAGGGGATGACGGTGGGAATGCCTTCCACCACCATCTCCTCAAGGGCGCGACGCGAGCGCTGGAGGGCTTGCTCGCGGGTGGCGCCGGTGACGATCAGCTTGGACAGCATGGAGTCGAAGTTGCCGCTGATGACGTCACCCTCCTCAATGCCCGAGTCCACGCGGATGCCCGGGCCTGTGGGGTTCTTCAACGTGCTGACGGTGCCTGGGGCGGGCATGAAGTTGCGGCCCGGGTCTTCGCCGGTGATGCGGAACTCGAAGGAGTGGCCGCGGACCTCGGGGTCCTCGTAGCCAAGAGCCTCCCCACGCGCAATGCGGAACTGTTCGCGGACGAGGTCGATGCCCGTAACTTCCTCGGAAACACAGTGCTCTACCTGGAGACGGGTGTTGACCTCGAGGAAGGAGATAGTGCCGTCCTGGCCCACGAGGAACTCGCAGGTACCGGCACCGAGGTAGTTGGCTTCCTTCAGGATCGCCTTGGAAGATTCGTAGAGCCGCTTGTTCTGTTCCTCGCTCAGGTAGGGAGCCGGGGCTTCCTCGACGAGTTTCTGGTTGCGGCGTTGCAGCGAGCAGTCGCGGGTGGAGACAACCACAACGTTGCCGTAAGCGTCCGCCAGGCACTGCGTCTCAACGTGGCGCGGGGCGTCCAGGAAGCGCTCGATAAAGCATTCGCCCCGGCCGAAAGCTGCTATCGCCTCACGGACTGCGGATTCGTACAGCTCCGGAATCTCTTCCATGGTGCGGGCAACCTTGATGCCGCGTCCACCGCCGCCGAAAGCAGCCTTAATGGCGATGGGCAGGCCGAATTCCTCCGCAAACTTCAGGATCTCGTCCGCTGATTCCACGGGATCAGCTGTGCCGGGGACCAGCGGGGCGCCTACTTTTTCGGCGATGTGGCGCGCCTGGACTTTGTCGCCCAAGGCAGAGATCGCCTCGGGGGAGGGTCCGATCCAGGTGATGCCGGCGTCGATCACTTTGGCGGCGAATTCCGCATTCTCGGCGAGGAAACCGTACCCGGGGTGGATCCCATCGGCGCCGGCCTGCTTGGCGACGTCGATGATTTTCTCCATGACCAGGTAGGACTCAGCTGCGGTGTTGCCGCCAAGGGCATACGCTTCGTCGGCGAGGCGGACATGGAGGGCGTCACGGTCCGGGTCTGCGTAGACGGCTACGGAGGCGATGCCTTCGTCCCGGGCGGCTCGGATGATGCGGACCGCGATTTCGCCGCGGTTGGCAATCAAGACCTTGGTAAGAGGGCTGGAAATGGGCTGCGCCGGGTTAGCTGACAAGTTGTTGACTCCTTCTGTCCTTGAGGAGCCTAGCGTGATTGTGAGGGTTCCGCCCATATTGATGGGGGATTCCGTGTGTGAGGAGATGTTCCTTTGTAGGGTTGCTACAAATTACTTCTACTGGCTCTTCGCGTCCCACAGCTCCGTGATGCCCACATTCGCATGGACCAGCAGGTCCCGGAGGGTGGAGATGGAAAGCCCGACGACGGCGTGCGGGTCACCGTCCACCTTGCGGATAAAGGCGCCGCCCAGGCCGTCGATGGTGAACGAGCCGGCGCAGTGCAGGGGTTCTCCGGTGGCGATGTAGGCGTCGATGTCGTTGGTGCTCATCTCTGCGAAATGAACCTCGGCGCTGGAGACCGCTCCAACCGTGGCGCCAGTGCCTTCTGTTTCCTCAGCGGATTCGTCGTCTACGTCCGCAGCGGTGTCCCGGCAGTCCACCAGCCAGTGACCAGTGTGGAGCACGCCCTTGGATCCGCTCATGCGCAGCATCCGCTCGCGGGCAACGTCCGCCGTGTAGGGCTTGCCGTGGGATTCGCCGTCGAACTCGAAAACCGAATCGCAGCCGATCACCAGGGCACCCTCGGCTTCCGGGAGTGCGGCGACCGCTTCAGCCTTTGCCCGGGCCAGCAGCAGCGCGGTGTCATGCGCGTCCGTCACGCCATAATGCGCCTGCACCGCGTCCTCGTCCACGTCCGAAACCAGGACGTCATGCTGGATCCCCGCTTCCGTCAGTAACTTGGTGCGGGCAGGGGATTGCGAGGCAAGGATCAACCGGGTCACCGTCCCAGCCTAATACGACGTTCTCTCACGTCCTGCCCGTTTCCGGGCGATCTTCTCCCACTTCCTGCCGGTTTCCGGGGGATGTTCTCTCATATCACCTCGATGTGCCGCCGCCAACCCTCACTCGCCACAGTGCGGCCGACGTAATCAATGCTCTGGTTCAGCTCGAGGCCAGGCACGACCTGATCCCGTGACGCGTTCACCTGCCAACAATGCACCCAGAAATGCCCGACGTCGGCACCCAAGTTGAGTGCCGACGTGAGATCGCCGGGGGATGTGAGAGAACGTCGGTCAGATCGCCGGTGGATGTGAGAGAACATCTGTCACAGCCAGCGTGGATGTGAGAGAAGGTTAGTGGACCAGTTCCTCAGAGCCGGCCTTCGGGCGATCGCTGCGGTTCAGTTTGGCGCCTTCGACGTCCACATCCGGCAGGACGCGCTGCAGCCACTTGGGCAACCACCACGCCTTCTCGCCTAGCAGGTACATGACGGCGGGAACGATCGTCATGCGGACAACGAACGCATCAATCAGCACACCGAACGCCATCGCGAAGCCCAACGGCCGGACCATGGTGAGGTGGCTGAAAATGAAGCCTGAGAACACGCTGACCATGATGATCGCGGCCGCCGCGACCACTGCTGCGGCGTGGCTGAAGCCGCTGCGAACGGAGTGTTTGGCGTTCTCACCATGCATGAAGGATTCACGCATGCCCGATGTGATGAACACCTGATAGTCCATCGCGAGGCCAAACAGCACGCCGATCAGGATGATCGGCAGGAAGCTCAGGACGGCGCCCGGGTTGGCGACGTCGAAAATCGCTCCCAGCCAGCCCCACTGGTAAACGGCCACGACGGCGCCAAATGCGGCAGCCAGTGACAACAGGAAACCGCCGGTGGCGAGCAGAGGCACGACAATCGAGCGGAAGACCAGCAGCAACAGGATCAGCGAAAGCCCGACGACGATCGCCAGGTACGGCGGGAGGGCAGCCCCGAGCTTGGCGGAAACGTCAATGTTGCCGGCCGTCTGACCGGTGAGGCCGATGCTGACGTCGAGGTCCTGGCGGATTTGGGTGCCCTTGGCGCGGACGTCGGAAACTACCTGGACTGTGCTGGCGCTTGCTGGTCCTTCTTTGGGAATGACTTGGAAGACAGCAGTCTGGCGATCTTCGCTCAGTGCCACCGGCACTGCGGCCGTGACGTTCTCCACGCTGCGCAGCTGATCCGCGACGTCGAACTGCTTGTTCTTGGCATCGGTTTCGCTGAGGCCTTCCGGGAACCCGGCGACGACGACAATCGGCCCCGTGACGCCTTCTCCGAAGCTGTTGCGTGTGAGGTCGTAGGCTTTGAAGGCTTGCGAATCGACAGGCTCGGATCCGCCGTCGGGTAGTGCCAGGCGAAGCTGGGAAGCCGGTAGAGCCAAGGCGCCCAACAGCACGACGCTGGCCACGAGGGAAACCCAGGGGTGCCGTGTGACCAAGCCGCCCCAGCCACTGCTGCTGCGCTTCTCTTCCAAGGCCCGGTCCGCGGCTTCGTGGCCCGGCTCGGCATTGTGCCTGGCGGCCTTCGCCCATGCGCGCTTGGAAATCAGTCTGCGACCGATCAACGCCAGAATGGCGGGGGTCAGCGTCAAAGCCACGACGACGGCGACGGCAACTGTCGCTGCGGCGGCAACACCCATCACAGCCAGGAAGGGCAACCCCGGGACCACCAATGCCGCCAGGGCGATGATCACTGTGAGGCCCGCGAACAGCACGGCATTTCCGGACGTACCGGTGGCGAGGGCTGCGGATTCCTCGCCGTCCATCCCGGCCAGAAGCTGGTTACGGTGGCGGTTGACGATGAAGAGGGAGTAGTCGATGCCCACTGCAAGCCCAAGCATCAGAGCGAGCATCGGGGAAATGGAGCTCATGGTGATCACGCCGGTTAGGGCGAACGTTCCGCCGACGCCTACAGCCACGCCGATCAGGGCCATGACGAGGGGCAGGCCGGCTGCGATGAGTGTGCCCAGCATAAGGATCAGAACGAGAGCTGCCACGGCGACACCGACGATTTCCGCGACTCCGAAGATCTGCGAGACGTCCTCGGTGATTTCCTTGCTGGCATATGCTGTGACACCCGCGGAGGATACGCCCTGAACGATCTCCTGAACTTGCTTGCGGACGGCGGGATCAACAGCGTTGATGGAGGTCTTGAATTGGACCTGGGCGATGGCGGCCTTGTTGTCGCTGGACACGAAACGCATCCCTGGGAGGCCTCCAGCTGGCGCTTTCCCAAGGCCAACGCGGCGGCTCCGTCCGCTGCTTCCTTGGCACCGGCGTCGAGCTTTGCTTTGTTGGCGGTTAGTTCGGCCTGCTGCGGCGCGAGTTGGGCCTCGATTTGTGCAGGTGTAAGCCCTGAGGCTGCCATCTGCTGTTCCGCTCCCGCAAGTTGGGCTGCACCGGCTTCCAGTTGGGCGCGGGCTTCGTCCAGCTGAGTCTTGCCTTCGGCGGCCTTCGCTTCACCAGCAGCAATCTCGCCGGCGGCCTTGTCCAACTGGTCCTGGGTGGTGAACGGATTCACCGTCCCTTGCACGTCCGGCATGGCTTCGAGCTTGTTGAGCGCAGTGGCTACGGCATCCTTCTTGGCTTGGTCGAAACCAGAGTCTCCGGCGTCGAAGGCCACGCTCGCCGAGCCGCCGGACGCATCGGGCAGGGCTTCTTTGAGCTTGTCGGCCATCCTCTGCGTTTCCGTGCCGGGGATGCTGAAGTTGTTGGACATGGTGCCGTGGAAGGCGGCGGCCGACCCTCCCACGGCCACCAGGACTGCCAGCCACAGCGAGATGACCAGCCAGCGGCGGCGATAAGAAAACTTGCCCAGGCGGTAGAGGAACGAGGCCATGTCAGAACCGATCTGTGGAGGTGGAGTGGAATGATGTGTTCGCGGCTGACACCGCTTGCGGGGTGACTTCCGACGACGGCGCGAAGCCGGCTCCCAGAAGGCCCATGGCGTCGATGAGGTGCTGGCGAAGAACCTCAAGCGAATCGGGCGATAGGTCAGGGCCTCGCTCGGCGAACCAGACTGTCATAGCCGCCTTGCCGCATGAGATGACAGATCCGGCAAGGGCATGCAGGTAGAGCTCGCCGGTGTCTGGTCCGAGTCTGCTGCGGGCAGCGTCGATAATCTGCCCTGTGCAGTGTTCCCATGCTTCGAGCTCGGAACGGGCCAGGGAGCGGTTCTCCTGAGTGAGGCTGAAAAGTTCGGCCATGGGTGCTACCGACATGGGATCTGCGAGGGCCATCAGCGCGGCCTGTGCGGATTCGAGGATCGATTCCTCCGCCGGGCGCAATCGGAACTGCTCGAGGGCGCGATCCATGAAGCCGTCGGCCACGGATGCGAGAGCAGCCTCGAGACTCGCGAAGTAGTTGAAGAAGGTCCGTCGGGAAACGCCTGCACTCGCGGTGATGTCCTCCACCGTGAAATTGCCGGGGCCATTACTACGTAGAAGGTCCAGTGCCGCGGTAGCAATGGAGGCGCGGGTTGCTGCCTTGTTGAGCTCGCGCCGCGAGGGGCCGGCGGGCTCGCTGACTTCTGCGCTGATCGGTTCAATACTGTCTGGGGTCACATACTTACACTAAGTGCAACTTTGCACTCTGCGCAATATTCACCTGAGCGGATGTCGAAAATATCAGTTCTTATTGCCCGGCAACCCAATCCGGGGGGAGCTAATAATGTCGGTGCCTGCTGAAAGAGTGTGGGTATGGACTTGGACAGCGAAGGGCAAACGATGACCGCACTCTCATCGTCAGTTGTTCCTGCCCGCTTCATGCCTCCCGTTGCGGCCAGCGTGGTGAGCAGGGACCTTATCCATCAGCTGCGTGCGCTGGAAGACATGAAGTCCGCTATAGCCGGTTTACAGGCCAAGATTGCTGTGGCGTTCGACCTCGCCCAGCGCCAAGCCCAGGCCGAGATGGATGTCCCCTCCGCTGAGCGTGGTCAGGGTGTGGGTGCGCAGATCGCGTTGGCCCGGCGGGAGTCACCGAACAAGGGGTCCCGGCTCCTCGGACTGGCGAAGGCACTGGTGTCGGAGATGCCGCGCACCATGGCCGCGTTGGAAACCGGACACCTGAACGAATGGCGAGCCACTCTGTTGGTCAAGGAAACCGCGTGCCTGTCCGTCGAAGACCGGGCAGCCGTTGATGAGGAACTCGCCCCCGACACCGGAACCTTCGACGGCGCTGGAGACAAAACCATCATCGCCGCCGCACGAGCCGCCGCCTACCGGCGGGACCCCCGCTCGGTGACCCAGCGCGCAGCCCATGCCGCGTCCGAACGGCACGTCAGCCTCCGGCCCGCCCCGGACACCATGACCATCCTCACCGCATTGCTTCCGGTCGCCCAAGGGGTCGCCGCGTATGCCGCGCTCACCCGGCACGCGGACTCGGCCCGCTCCGGCGGGGACACCCGTAACCGGGGCCAGGTCATGGCCGACACCCTGACCGAACGCCTCACCGGCACCCCAGACGGGATCAGCGGTGTTGATGTGCAACTCGTCATGACCGACCGCACCCTCTTCCAAGGCGACAGCGAACCAGCACGGCTCCAGGGCTACGGAATCGTCCCCGCCGAATGGGCCAGAACCCTCGTTGCCGGAGGCAGCAACCAGACGAACGGAGCACCCGAACGCGTCCAGACGGACGGGGAGTCGCGAATCAATGGTCAGACCGGAACCAGCGGCGAGGCCGGGGTTGTGGGAAAGGCCGGGACCGACAACCAAGCGGAATCCGGGCAGGCCAACTCGGGTACGAAACGCATGGATCGCGAGGACCTTAGGGTCTTGCTTCGCCGTCTATACACAGCACCAGCCAGTGGTGAACTGCTGGCCATGGACTCCAAAGCCCGGCTCTTCCCACCCGGAATGCGGCGCTTCATCGAAACCAGGGACGACACCTGCCGCACCCCCTACTGCGACGCGCCCATCCGCCACATAGATCACATCGTCCCCTGGCACTACGGCGGTGCCACGAGCCTGGCCAACGGCGCGGGACTCTGCGAAGCATGCAACCACACCAAAGAAAACCCTGGCTGGAACGCAAAAACAATCCCCGGCGGCAGACATGAACTCGAAGTCAACACACCCACCGGACATACATACCAATCCAAGGCCGCACCTTTGCCGGGTCACCCACAACGGTCAAGATCGGCGTCCAAAACCTAGGCCAGCAACAGGAAAATCCACCTCCGGTACGACGAATCCCGCACTTGTTCGCTCTATTCACCGTTCAATTGCGAGTAGAGCGTAAAAGGGCGGGACCCGTGGCGCGAAGGGAAGTAGGTCAGAACTGGTGCGGGGGTGCCTGCGGCGCAGGGTGAGTCGGCTGCACTGGCTGTTGCTGACCCTGCTGCGCTGCCTGCTGCCCTTGGGCCGGCTGGGACGCGGTCTTGGTCAAGTACACGGACTGGCCGGTGGCGCCGGGTTCGCCTTCGCCGAGCGGGAGCACGTAAACGGCCGTGCCATAGGCGCAGACTTCAGTCCAGTTGGTCCCCATTTCGGAGGTGTCGAAGCGCATGGCGACAATTGCGTTGGCGCCGCGCTGCTGGGCCTCGTTGACCATCCGGGCCATGACTTCCTGTCGGCTTTCGTAGAGTGCCCTGGTCATTTCAGGCAGCTCGCCGCCACCGAGGGAGCGGAAACCGGCCAGCATCTGGGAGCCGATATCGCGGGAACGGACAGTGAGGCCCATGACTTCGCCAAAGACGGCGTCGATGCGGTGGCCGGGTATCTCATTGGAGGTGACGATCAACATGCTCCGAGCCTATCCAGCTTTCGCCGTTAAACCGCGCAATCCCCGGGGGAGAAGTCCCCAAGGGATTGCGCGGTGCGAAAAGCCAGCTGGTGCTATGCCTTGGAATCGGCCAGTTCGCGCGCCTCGTTCTCGGCAGCAGCCGTGTCGTTGGCGAACTCGTCAGCGAACGCGGCGCCATTGCGGGGCGCGTTGTACAGCGATTCGTCCAGGATGCCCTGGCGCTTGGCGACGATTGCGGGGATGAGCGCCTGGCCTGCCACGTTGACGGCTGTGCGGCCCATGTCCAGGATGGGGTCGATCGCCAGCAGGAGTCCGACGCCGGCCAACGGCAGTCCCAGCGTGGACAGGGTCAGCGTGAGCATGACAACGGCGCCTGTGGTGCCTGCCGTGGCAGCGGAACCCAGCACGGAGACCAGCACAATGAGGAGGTATTGGCTGAAGTCCAGGTTGATACCGAAGAACTGGGCCACGAAGATCGCTGCGATGGCCGGGTAGATCGCCGCGCAACCGTCCATTTTGGTGGTGGCGCCGAGCGGGACGGCAAAGGAAGCGTAGCCCGAGGGAACGCCGAGGTTACGCTCGGCGACGCGCTGCGTGAGCGGCAGCGTACCGATCGAGGAACGGGAGACGAAGGCCAACTGCACGGCCGGCCATACACCGGAGAAGTACTGCTTGATGGAAAGGCCGTGGACGCGGACCAGGATCGGATACAGGACGAAGAGCACCAGTGCCAGGCCGATGTAAATGGCGGCCGTGAACTTGCCAAGGGAGCCAATGGTGTCCCATCCGTAGATGGCCACGGCATTACCGATCAGGCCGATAGTGCCCAGTGGAGCGATGCGAATGATCCACCACAGGACCTTCTGGATGACAGCCAATGCCGAGGCGTTGAAGGTCAGGAACGCTTCTGCCTGCTTGCCGACCTTGAGGGCAGCGATGCCGACGGCAATCGCGACCACCAGGATCTGGAGCACATTGAAACTGACGGACGTGCTGACCGTGGTGGCGGCATTAGCGCTCTCCGTGACAGTGGAGCTCGCGCCGAGTCCGAGGAAGTTCTTGGGGAATAGCCCGATCAGGAATGCCCACCAGTCTCCGGTTTTGCCGGCGTACTCGGCCTTCTGGGTGATCCCGGTAGCTGCACCAGGCTGCAGGAGCACACCCAATCCGATACCGATGAGCACCGAAACCAGTGAGGTGATGGCAAACCAAAGCAGCGTGTTCCAGGCGAGGCGGGCCGCATTGGAAACCTGGCGAAGGTTGGCGATGGAGCTCACCACCGCCGTGAAGATCAAAGGAACGACGGCGGTCTGCAGCAACGAGACGTAGCTGGAGCCAATCGTTTGAAGAGTTGCGCCGAGGCCGTTGGGGGCGGTCTTGGTACTGCCGGTGTACTTGGCGATGAGGCCAAGGACTAGGCCGATGATGAGGGCGGCAATGATCTGGACGCCGAAGGATCCTGCCCACTTGGGAAGCTGGAAGCCGCTCTTTGCAGGCGCGGAAGTGATGTTATTTGAGGTGCTCACAAGAACACGCTAGGTGCACCCCAAATAACATAGCGAACGGACGTTTAGAAATATTACGCCGCTACAACACCCCTATTCGGGCCCGTGCCTTGAATACCGGCGAACTACCGCTCGAGTATGAAGTTATTCCCCAGCCCACTGTGGCCATTGTCTCGGTCAAGGGACGCGCTGCGCCGCCGTCGTCGACTGGCAAGGCACCATGGCCGGAGGACAGACATCCGGCAGCGTGCGTCAAAGCGACGAAGGAGCAGCACGCAGAGGATGTGTGTCCTCCGGACACGCCGGACCTTGCAACTTAACCAAGCAACGCCCGCCGCAGCACGTCCAAACCGACCGAGCCAATGTTTAGTGCTTTGCTATGGAAGGACTTCAGATCGAACCCTTCGCGGGTTTCAAGCTCGGCCCGGATCTGTTCCCAGAGCCGCTGCCCCACCTTGTACGAGGGCGCTTGCCCGGGCCAGCCGAGGTAGCGGGTGAATTCGAACTGGAGTTGGCCTTCGCTGATGTCGAGGTTGGCCTTGAGGAAGTCAAAGCCCTTTTCTGGCGTCCAGGTGCCGGTGCCCCAGCGTTCGGGGACCGTTAGTTCCAGGTGTACGCCGATGTCGAAGACGACGCGGGCTGCACGCATGCGTTGGCCGTCCAGCATGCCCATGTGGTCGCCGGGGTCTTTGAGGTAGCCCAGTTCCAGCATGAGCTGCTCGGCGTAGAGTGCCCAGCCTTCGCCGTGTCCGGAGACCCAGCAGACGTTGCGGCGCCAGTTGTTGAGGAGTTCGCGCTGGTAGGTGGCGGTGGCGACTTGGAGGTGGTGGCCAGGTACGCCTTCGTGGAAGACGGTGGTTGTTTCGGACCAGGTGGTGAAGGTGTCTTCGCCGACGGGAACGGACCACCACATGCGGCCGGGCCGGGAGAAGTCGTCGGAGGGGCCGGTGTAGTAGATGCCGCCTTCGTCGGTGGGGGCGATCATGCATTCGAGGGTTTTCATGACGTCCGGGATGTCGAAGTGGACGTCTGCGAGCTCGGATACTGCGCGGTCCGAGAGTTCCTGCATCCACGCCTTCAGGGCGTCTGTGCCTTTGATCTGGCGGGCTGGATCGTTGTTGAGGATGCTTTTGGCTTCTTCGATGCTGGCGCCGGGTTTGATCTGTGCGGCTACCTTTTCCTGTTCGCTGATGAGCCGTTCCAGCTCTTGGACGCCCCACGCGTAGGTTTCCTCGAGATCAACGGCCGCCCCCAGGAACGAACGGGAGGCGAGGGCATACCGTTCCCGCCCCACCGCGTCCTTTTCCGGGGCAGCGGGGAGAAGCTCGTCCTGGAGGAAAGTACCCAATGATTCGTAGGCTGATCGTGCAGCGGAGGCACCGGCGTCGAGCTTGGACTGAACGTCTGCGGGAAGCGGCTGCCCACCAAGGGAAGCGGATGAAGCCATCTTGGCGAAGAATCCGTCCTCGGCGGCGTAGCGGGCAGTTTGCTCGATGACGATCCGAACCTGGCGCGCGGCGGCTACTTTGCCGTCTTCCTTGGCGGCACGAAGCGAGGAGATGTAGCCCTCGATGGCGCCGGGAACGTTGGCCGCACGGCCGGCAATGTGCTCCCACTGCTCCGCCGTATCCGTTGGCATGAGGTCGAAGATGGCGCGGATGTCCTGCGCGGGCGAAGCGATGTTGTTGAGGTCGGCAGCATCCCAGCCGGTGTCGTGGATCTCCAGCTCCAGCCCGAGCCGCTCGCGCATTGCGTCCAGGGTGACGACGTCGGACTCGTCGGTGGGTTCCAGCGCCGCCAACGATTCCAACGCCTGCCGGGCAGCCTGCGCATGGGCCTCGGCTCCTGCAGGCGAGAAGTCCTGATATTCAGTCTCGTGCCCCGGCAACCCCAACGTGGTGGCGAAGCTGGGGTTGAGTTCGATCAGCTTTTCCGTGTATGCGTCAGCAACGGAATCGATGGCGGTCTTGGGTCGTGCAGGCGTGTTTGCAGTAGTCACCCACAGAGCCTAACCGTGAGTCGGCTCACGTGAAAGGGTTGTTGCACTTTCTTCCCGCCACCGCGATGAAGCGAACTATCCGCGGCTGCGCTTCCATGCGCCCGGACCCGGCGTGGGGTCAAGGCGCAGCTGCTGACGCCGAACCCAATGACGAACGTTCGGCTTTGCAGGCTCCGTCGTCGGGGGTACTCCGACGGAGGCGACGACGGCGGCAAGCGCCGCGAGTTCCTCGGCGGTGGGTTCTCCCTTGACCACGGAGAACATAGGAGCGACGGGTTCGGGGGCTGAAGGGTTATCCTCAGCCCGATGCTTTGCCGGGCTCACAGCGGGATGTTCCCGTGCTTCTTGGTGGGCAGGCTGGCGCGTTTGTCGCGAAGGGCGCGCAGGCCGCGGATGATCTGGAGACGCGTGTCAGAGGGTGCAATGACGGCGTCCACATAGCCCAGCTGAGCTGCCTGGTAAGGGTTGAGGAGTTCTTCCTCGTAGCCCTGGATAATCTCTGCGCGCTTGGCTTCGACGTCGCCACCGGCCTCGGCAACCGCTGCGAGATCGCGACGGTAAAGGATGTTCACTGCGCCCTGGGCGCCCATGACACCGATCTGGGCCGTGGGCCACGCGAGGTTCAGGTCCGCGCCGAGCTTCTTGGAGCCCATCACGATGTATGCGCCGCCATAGGCCTTGCGGGTGATGACGGTGAGCTTGGGCACAGTAGCCTCAGCGTAGGCATACAGGAGTTTGGCGCCTCGACGGATGATTCCCTGGAATTCCTGGTCCTTGCCGGGGAGGAAGCCGGGCACGTCCACCAGCGTGATGATGGGGATGTTGAAAGCATCGCAGTGCCGGACGAACCGGGCGGCTTTCTCGGATGCGGAGATGTCCAGGGTGCCTGCGAACTGCATGGGCTGGTTCGCAACGATGCCGACGGTGTGGCCTTCGACCCGCCCGTAGCCGATGATCACGTTGGGGGCGTACAGCGACTGCATTTCAAGGAAGTGGGCGTCGTCCACGATCTGCTCAATGACCTTGCGCATGTCGTACGGCTGATTGGCCGAATCCGGGATCAGTCCATCCAAGGCGAGGTCGTCGTCGTCGAGTTCCAATTCCTGGTCGTGTTCTACAACCGGCGCCTCGGAGAGGTTGTTGGAAGGCAGGAAGTCCAGGAGTTCGCGGACGAATTCAATGGCATCGGCTTCGTCAGAGGCAAGGTAAGAGGACGTACCGGTGGTGGCGTTGTGCTGGCGGGCACCGCCCAGCGTTTCCATATCCACGTCCTCGCCCGTGACGGTTTTGATGACATCCGGGCCGGTGATGAACATGTGGGAAGTCTTGTCCACCATGACCACGTAGTCGGTCAGGGCGGGGGAGTAGGCAGCGCCGCCGGCGCAGGGGCCCATGATGAGCGAGATCTGGGGGACGACGCCGGAAGCGTGGACGTTGTTGCGGAAGATATCCGCGAACATGGCCAGGGAAGCCACGCCTTCCTGGATGCGCGCGCCGCCACCGTCGTTGATGCCCACCACAGGGCAGCCGTTGCGGAGGGCGAATTCCTGGACCTTGACGATCTTCTCGCCGTTAACCTGGCTCAAGGAACCGCCGTAGACGCTGAAGTCCTGGCTGTAGATGGCAACGAGCCGCCCGTCCACTGTGCCGTAGCCGGAGACGACGCCGTCGCCCAGGGGCTTCTTTTTCTCCATGCCGAAGGCTGTGGAGCGGTGGACGGCCAGGGCATCGAACTCAACGAATGATTCGGGATCGACCAGGAGGTCAATGCGTTCGCGGGCAGTGTTCTTGCCGCGTGCGTGCTGCTTTTCGATCGCTTCCGGGCCGGAAGGCTGCTCTGCACGGGCCTGGCGGTCGCGGAAGTCTGCAATCTTTCCCGCTGTCGTTGTCAGATCGTGGCTCATCAAGTGTCTCCGGCTCTGTAGCTGATTTTCGCTGGCGCAGTTCTGGTGCAAACAAGTAGCTGACTTAAGTAGCTTCCGTACAAAGAAAAGGCCCCGCTGGCCAGTCTAGTGACGCCATTGCCGCGAACCGCTGTAGAAACCCTACAATTTTCGGCGCCCAAGCCAAAGCTGTATGTATGTTACCCGTGAGTAACATAGTTGGGTTAGAGTGTCTCCATGACTCCAACCCCTTATGTAGCCAGCGGTTCACTCAAGGGCCGCACCATCGTCATGTCCGGAGGAAGCCGTGGAATCGGATTGGCCATCGCCACCCGTGCCGCCCGCGACGGCGCCAATATCGTCCTGATGGCCAAGACCGGAGAACCCCACCCGAAACTTGAGGGGACCGTCTTCACTGCTGCCGATCAACTGGTCGCCGCGGGTGGCCAGGCGCTGCCGCTCGTTGGTGATGTCCGCAATGACGACGACGTCGCCGCGGCGGTGAGTGCCGCCGTCGAGCGCTTTGGGGGAATCGACGTCGTCATCAACAATGCGTCAGCGATTGACCTCTCGCGCACGGATGCAATTGACATGAAGCGTTACGACCTCATGCAGGACATCAACGTCCGTGGAACTTTCCTGCTCTCCAAGCTGTCCCTCCCTGCGCTGCGGGAATCCGGGAACGGGCACATTCTCACGCTGTCTCCACCCCTGAACCTCGATCCAAAATGGGCCGGGATGCATCTGGCCTACACCATGGCCAAGTACGGAATGAGCCTCACCACCCTGGGACTCGCCGAGGAGCTTAAGGACGACGGCGTCTCGGTCAACTCGCTCTGGCCTTGCACCCTGATCGATACCGCGGCGATCCGGAACATGCCCGGTGGGCAGCAGATTGTGAAGGCCGCCCGCGGACCGGAGATCATGGCCGATGCTGCGCACGCTGTGCTGACTGGGGCCAACCTTGGCGACGGTTCCGCGGGTTCGGGGAATTTCTACACCGACGAAGAAGTCCTCAGGGCAGCCGGTGTGAAGGAGTTTGCGCCATACAGCCTCGGCGCGCCTGAGGACCGGCTGGTGCCCGACATCTTCCTCTAAGCGGATTCCCATGATTCGGGCAAGTTCTGCGGGCCGCAACTGGATAGGATTCAGCTATGGATGCCGAACAGCCTGCCAGCAGCGAACCCCTCGACCCCAGGCCCGGGGAAGACCGGCCGTCATTGGACCGCGAGGCACTGCTCCAGCCTGATTTCCTGTCGGCAACCGGAATTTCCCAAGTGAATATTGTCGAGTCCACGGGATCCACCAATCAGGACCTCGTGCGTGCCGTAACTTCGGAGCCCAAAAAATGGGCCGACCTTGCTGTGTTGACCGCCGAACACCAGACGGCGGCACGCGGACGGCTGGACAGGCACTGGGAATCGCCCGAGCGCTCCGCCGTCTCCGTTTCCATGGTGCTGCGACCCGTCACAGCCGAAGGCATGCCCGTGCCGACGCAGAGTTACTCGTGGCTCTCACTGCTAGCCGCCGTTGCCCTGCGCGAAGCATTGCAGGAAACGGCCGGCATAACTGCAGAGATCAAGTGGCCCAACGACGTCCTGATTAATGGACGGAAGGTTGCCGGAATCCTGGCTCAGATGACGCCACTGGGTGACGGATCGGTCCCTGCAGTGATCTTGGGCGTCGGCCTCAACGTCTCGCTGGCGCAGGATGAATTGCCCGTGCCAACCGCAACGTCCCTGGCCTTGGAAGGGGCCACGACGATGGACCGCACCGCCCTGCTGAAGAGCTACCTTTCGCGCTTCAGCCGGCTTTACCGCAGCTTCTGCAACTCTGAGGGCGATCCCGCGGCAGGGTTGGCAGGTGGCCCCTCGCTGCATAAGCGCGTTGAGTCGGCAATGGTCACCTTGGGACGCGAAGTGCGCGCGCACCTGCCCGGCGACCACGAAATAGTGGGCCACGCCTCCCGTTTGGACGAGCACGGATCGCTCCTGGTGGTGGACCACGGCGGCCGGGAACATGTTGTGACGGCAGGTGATGTGGTCCATCTGCGCGCCACGGAAAGCGGTTATGCGTAAAGAGTTGCTTCCGGGGGAGCAGGTCATCACCATCACGCGGCAACAGCCCCGCTCGCTGTTCTTGCCAACGCTGGCCTTCATCGTGATTCCTGCCCTGGCGGCGTACGCCTGTGCATGGATCATCAAAGGAAATCCACAACGCCTTGCACCATTCATTACAGTGGAATGGACGCCATGGCTTGTCGGTGCCTGTGTGGGCTTGGCAGCACTCGTTCTGATGGCCTACAGCCTGAAGCGGGTGCTGAAATGGCGTTCCGTCAGGTTCATCCTGACGAGCCGCAGGATAATTGCCAAGTACGGAATGTTTCGCCGCGGCGACTGGCAGGTGTCATTGATGGCGGTCCGCAGCGTGGGGGTCCACCAGAACCTGCTGCAGCGGACATTGCACTCCGGGAATATATCCTTGGATACCGGGCCCTCTGGCGAAGCCGTCTTGACGGACGTTCCGGAGGTCGGAAAATTCAGGGGCTACATTCTTGACGCCATGGATGAACTGCCCAAAGGTGGGGTTTTTGAGGGTGAAGTCCTGTCGGACGTTGATGGATTGCCGTGGGAATTGAGAGAAGGTGGAAGAGATGAGCGTTGAGGATCAGCAGTCCGGCGAGGACCTGGACGAGGAGTTCGACGCCGTACCCGAACCTTCAGTAGATGAGGACACGGAACCAGCGCCCGTGACCACTGGCCCTCCCACCGGCGTGATGTCCGCAGAACGCCTGGCCATCAAAGCGCTTGAGGCGAGGTTGCTTGGCGGCGAACGCAAGCTCCGCCGTCGTGAAGTTGCTGCAGGTGCCGGTGTCTCCATTCTTTCCGCGCGGAAGTTGTGGCGGGCTTTGGGCTTCCCCAACTTCGGCGACGACGACGTCGCGTTTACCGAACGTGACCAAGCAGCGTTGTCCACCATTCTTGACCTTGTCCGCGCGGGGATCCTCACCGAGGAAGCTGCGATATCCGTTACCCGCTCCATCGGCCAGATGACGGACCGCATGGTGGTCTGGCAGATCGAAGCACTGGTTGAAGACATGGTCCAGGAGCAGGGGATTCCGGATGCCGTGGCCCGCAAGCAATTGGTGGGCCAGCTGCCGGCGCTGGTGGATTCCCTGGAAGAGATCCTGGTCTACTCGTATCGCCGTCAGCTCAATGCCGGTGTTCAGCGGCTTGCCGTTCGTGCCGAGGCCGGCCTGCAAGCGAGCGAAGAAGGCCGCGAAGGGGACGAGGACGATTCCCCCTTGCCTTTGGCCCGTGCCGTAGGGTTCGCCGACCTCGTCTCCTACACAAGCCTCTCCCGGCGCATGAACGAGAAAACCCTGGCCCAAATGGTGCAGCGCTTCGAGAACAAATGCGCCGAGATCATCTCCGTGGGCGGCGGACGCCTGGTGAAGACCGTGGGCGACGAAGTTCTCTATATTGCAGAGACCCCTGCTGCGGGCGCGGAAATTTCCCTTGCTTTGGCGCAGGCGTTTACGGAAGACGAGATCCTGCCACAGGCACGCGTGTCCATGGTGTGGGGGCGCATCCTGTCCCGACTCGGCGACATCTATGGCCCCACCGTGAACCTTGCGGCGCGGCTGACCACCCTGGCGCAGCCGGGCACGGTGCTGGTTGATGCGATGACCGCTGCTGCACTCGGACAGGACGAACGCTTCGTGCTGGTCCCGCAAAAGTCCGAGAATGTCCGTGGCTTCGGCGAAATCCACCCCGTGATGCTCGCGCGTGGCCGCGGCAAGGGTTTGGTGCTGGACTAGCGCTCTCTCACGTCCTGCGGGTTTTTGCGCGTCCTTCTCTCACGTCCTGCGGATTTTTGGCGATCGTTCTCTCACGTCCTGCTGGTTTTTGGCGATCGTTCTTTCACGTCCTGCGGGCTTTTTGGGGATCGTTCTCTCACGTCCTGCTGGTTTTTGGGCAATCCTTCTCTCACGTCCAGCGGGTTTTTGGCGATCGTTCTTTCACGTCCTGCGCCGACGCCGGGATAGCCGCGAAAGCTTAAGCCCGACGTCGGGAGTTTGCGGTCCTTGGTTTTCCCGAGGCAGCCTCATGCCCGGCGAAGAAGAAGACACGATCAAGGCTGCTCAACGGAACTCCCGCGCGTCGGCCAGAAACCGGTTGGACGTGAGAGAGGATCGGCCAGAAACCGGTTGGACGTGAGAGAGGATCGGCCAGAAACCGGTGGGACGTGAGAGAGGATCGGCCGAAAACCGGTTGGACGTGAGAGAGGATCGGGCTCAGGTTTCGCAAATCGATGGAATAACCTAGTATTCTGATCGGGTGCAGCAGGGGAGTTCTCCCCATCGCCGCATCCCCGGGGAAGGCCATAGGCTGTCAAAGCCAATGGAGAGTCCAATCTCGGGTTCCCTTGGCTACTCGTGCGGTGCGTGGGATAGTCTTAGGGACTGAAAATTCCGCCGCCGTATGGGGGTACTGCGGAATGCAAGGCTGCCGGCACATGCCGGTCTGCCTGGACGCCGCCTGGGGGCGGCTGTACAACAAGGGAATTTTGGGGCTGTGACATCTTTCTTCGGCAAGCTGGGGCTGAAAAAGCGTCGAAACAAGAAACTCGTATCTGCAACTGCAGTGACTGCGGCCGGCGCCTTGCTGGTAGCGGGCGCAGTACTGTATCCGGGGTTCAAGACGGCCGAGGTCGATTTGAACGACGGCGGCGTGTGGGTTGTGAGCAAGACCAAGAATGCCGTGGGACGGTTGAATTATCCATCCCGGGTTCTTGATGGGGCCGTGACACCGGCGACCACCACCTTCGATGTCCTGCAGCATGACGGCAACGTCTTTGTGGACGATGAATCCGGCTCCACCATCAACCAGGTCTCCGCGGCGAACCTGAAGTTGGGTGGCGACAAGCAACTGCCCTCGTCCTCGCAAGTCAGCTACGGTTCCAGCGTCCTCTCAGTCACCGACCCCGCCCGCGGAAAAGTGTGGGCACTCTCGCCGTCTACCGTCAATGGCTTTGATGAAGAGTCCACGGAACCCGTCCTCACAGGCGACCAGAACCTGGTCTCCGCCGTCGGACAGGACAACCGCATTTACACGGCGGACCCGGGCAAGGGCGAAATCACCATCACCACCGTGGACGCCAACGGCGAACGGACTGCCTCGGAAGTAACCAAGGTGGACGAGCTCAAGGGCGCAGGTGATCTGCAGATTGCTGTTGTGGGCGACAAACCGGTAGTGCTGGATGCCGCATCCGGAAATCTCTTCCTCCCCGGTGGCCGCAAGCTCCAGCTACAGGACGCCCGGGAAGCCAAGCTCCAGCAGAGCGGCGAAGACAGCGGCTATGTGGCCATCGCTACGCGCAAAGCCCTCCTGAAGCAGCCTTTGGACGGGTCCACGGCAGCGACAGTCACCGTGGACGGCGAGGGAGTTCCCGCCGCCCCCGTGCGGGTCAGCAAATGTGTTCACGCAGCGTGGGCCGGGGCCAACAAATACGTCCGTGATTGCGACAACGATGCAGACGACAAGAAAAACGATGTTCCCAAGGCCAGCGCATCGCCCAGCTACGTCTTCCGTGTGAACCGGGACCTCGTGGTCCTCAACGACATCAACTCCGGCAGCGTGTGGCTGGTCAACCAGAACATGCAACTCGTGAACAACTGGGACGATGTTGTCCCGCCAAAGAACCAATCCGATGACCAGGACCAGGAATCCGCGGACAACAACACCATCAACGTCCTCCCGGACCGTACCAAGCCGAACCGACCGCCCGAGACCAAACCCGATGAGTTCGGCGTTCGTCCCGGCCGCACTTCCGGTCTGAGCGTCCTGGACAACGATTCAGATCCCGACGGCGATGTCCTCACCGCCTCGGTTGGCGCCAACGGCCCGAAGTCGGGTGCGCTGGAGAACATTTACGGTGGCTCAGCGTTCCAGATCAAGGTCCCTCCCACCGCGAAGCCCGGCACGGAGGTCTTCGACTACAACGCAGCGGACGGCCGTGGCCTGTCGGCTGGTGGCAAGGTGACGCTGCACGTCGTCGCGCCGGAAGAGAACAAGCCCCCACTGTTCAAGCGCGCCGAGCCCACTACGATGCTCGTGGAGCAGGGCAAGTCCGTTAGCCAAAACATCCTGACCGACTGGATGGATCCCGACGGCGACGACCTCGTCCTGCTGGACGCCAAGGCTGACAATGACCAAGACCAGGTCAAGGTCCGCCGGGACGGGTTGCTCACGTACCAGGATTCCGGCGCAGCGCCCGGCAAAAAGAACGTCACCATCACCGTCTGGGACGGCCGTGCCACCACCACGGGCCGTGTGGTGGTGAACGTGCAACCGCCCGGAGCCCTCGCACCGGTGGTCAACGCGGACCACGTCACAGCAGTGGTGGGCCAGGACCTGGTGATCTCCCCGTTGAAGAATGACGTTGACCCCAACGGCGGCGCCTTGCGCGTGGCCCATGTTGAGGCTGCGGGCCCGGCAGAGCTGGGTCCAGTGACCGACGGCGGAACCTTCACGTTCCGCAGCAACACCCCCGGCCCTGTGTATTTGAGCTACATCGCCAGCAACGGACCACAAAGCAGCCAAGGCTTGATCCGCGTGGACGTGGAGTCCGGCAAGGACGCCGGAGCCCCGGTTGCTGTCCATGACGTCGCCCTGCTGCCTGTGGGTGGAAGCGTGTTGGTTGATCCGTTGGCCAACGACTCCGATCCTTCCGGGGGAGTCCTCGTCCTCCAGTCGGTTACGGTGCCCGACGGCTCCTCGGCGTCGGTCAGTGTGATCGACCACAGCGTCCTTCGCGTGACTGATGTCCTCGGCGCCAAGGAACCGTTCGTGTTCAGTTACACCATGTCCAACGGGCGCGCTTCAGCTACCGGAACGGTGGGCGTCGTCCCGGTGCCGGCCCCCGCCGTCGTCGAGGCTCCCCAGCCCAAACCCGACGAAGTGARCGTACGCGTCAACGACGTCGTCACCATTCCTGTCCTGGACAACGACACGCATCCGCAGGGTGAAAAGCTTTCTGTTGATCCGGTGTTGGCCCAGCCCGTTGCCGAAGAAGACGGCAAAGCATTCATTTCCGAAGACACGCTCCGCTTCATCGCAGGTCCTGCCCCCAAGACTGTGCGCGCCATTTACAACGCCGTGGATCCCCAGGGGCAGAAGAGCGCCGCTGCAGTGACCATCCACATCCTCCCGTTGGAAGGCGCCCAGAATTCGCGGCCACAGCCCAAGAACCTGACGGCGCGGGTAGTGGCTGGCGGCAGCGTCCGCATTCCGGTTCCGTTGGATGGCATAGACCCCGACGGCGACTCTGTCCAGCTAACCGGCATCGACAGCACACCCAGCATGGGAACAGCGACGGCGGGTAGCAACTTCATCGATTTCGTCGGCGCAGGCGATGGTGCGGGTACCGATACGTTCCGATACAAGGTGATTGACCGCCAAGGAGCGGTCAACACGGGAACTGTCACAGTCGGGGTTGCGCCGCGCGGTGAAGACAATCAGAAGCCGGCTCCGGTGGACGACGAAGTCAAGGTCCGGCCGGGCCGTCAGATTGCCGTGGATGCTACGGCCAACGACACTGATCCGGATGGTGACCTGATCCGGATCGTGGCCGATGGCATTGAAGCTGACCCGGGCTTGGACGCCCATGTGAGCAAGACCAGTGGCCGCATCCTTATTACCGCGCCTGCAGCCGAAGGCACGGTGAACGTCCGCTATTCCGTGGCCGACGACCGCGACGCCGTGGGCCAGGCCAGCATCCGGGTGATCGTCAGGAACGATGTCCCGCTGCAGGCCCCGATTGCCCGCGACGACCGCGTGACATCGGCGCAGACTCTTGGGAAGACGGCCGTAGACGTTCCTGTCCTGAAGAACGACGAAGACCCCGATGGCGTGGGGGAGAATCTGAAAATCAGTACCGGATTGGAGACGGCCCGGCCCGGTTCTGAGGGCAACGTCATCGTTGATCTCACTGAGCAGCCCCAACTGGTGCCCTACACGGTGGAGGACGTGGACGGACAGAAGTCCACGGCCATCATCTGGGTGCCGGGCATCGGGCAGCAGGTTCCCACCTTGGCCAAGGACGAGGTGGTGGAGCTGGTGTCCGGCCAGTCCGTCACCGTAAGTTTGGYCGACTGGGTCAAGGTCCGTGATGGACGTTCACCCCGCCTCACCCAGGCGGACCGCATCAAGCTCATCGGGGCCGACGGCAGCGATCCTATTGCCAACGGTGGTACTGCAATCAAGTACACCGCAGGCGCAGAATACGTGGGCCCGGGATCCATCAGCTTTGAAGTCACGGATGGAACAGGTCCTGATGATCCCAACGGCTTGAAGTCCACGCTCAGCATCCGTACCAAGGTGCTTCCGGACCCCAATAAGAACAATCCGCCCACGCTGCTTGGCAGCCAGGTTGAGGTTCCCAAGGGGGACTCGGCGAGCCTGGACCTGGAGAAGCTGACCTCGGATCCTGATGCCGACGACGTCCAGAACATGAGCTACGAGCTGGTGGGCGCTGCACCCGGTGGTTTCCGGGTGAACGTCGACGGCAAGACACTCAAGGTTTCCGCGGACGATTCCGTGCAGATCGGCCAGAGCGGCACAGTCCAAGTGAAGGCCAAGGACCGCCGCGGACTGGAAGCACTCGCTACGTACAAGCTCTCCCTGTCCGCATCCAACCGGCCCAAACCCGTGGCCAATGATGACGTGGAACCCGATGCCCAATCGGGCAAACCGGTCACCGTCAATGCGCTGGCGAACGATTCGAACCCCTTCCCGGATACACCCCTGAAGATCGTTTCCGCAGTGACGGAGACGGGGCAGGGAACGGCGGAGCCCAGCAACAGCGATGTCACAGTGACGCCCGCGGCAGGCTTTACAGGAACGATGGTTGTTGCTTACACGGTGGAAGACAAGACGGGCGAGACATCCCGGTACGCCACGGCACGCATTCGCCTCACGGTGAAGGACAAGCCGGCGGCCCCGACCACTCCGCTGGCACAGAGCGTCGGCGACCAAACAGCCTTGCTGACTTGGAATGCCCCTGCGGACCGTGGGTCGCCCATCACCAAGTACACGGTGTACGGCGAAGGCGGCTTCAAACAGGACTGCCCTGCCAACACCTGCACCCTGACGGGCCTAACCAACAACGTGAAGTACCACTTCGCAGTGACCGCCACCAACGCCATCAACGAGTCCGATCGCTCGCCCGTGTCCGCCGAGGTTCGACCCGACGTCAAACCGGACACCCCCGTGGCGCCGACTCTCAAGTTCGGGGACAAGCAGTTGTCCGTAGCCTGGGTCCCGCCAGCCAGCAAGGGTTCGCCCATCAAGTCCTACGATCTCGAGATTTCCCCGGCTCCCGCGGGCCAGAATCCCCAGATCCAGAACCTCACCGGTGCAAGCTACGTCTGGAAAGGCCTGACGAACGGCGTTGCCTACAAGGTCCGCGTCCTGGCCAGGAACGATGCCAAAGAACCCTCGGAGTGGAGTCCGTACTCCGCCGCGGAAACTCCGGCAGGGGTACCGGCAACACCGGCTGCTCCCTCTGTGTCCGGCGCAGGATCAGTTGGCAGCCAGAGCCAGTTGAAGGTCAGCTGGGTAGCTCCCAACAACAACGGCGACCCCGTGTCTGCCTACACGCTGACCACCTACCGGGGTGGCGCCGTCGTGGGTTCCCAATCTGTAGCCGCGACATCGCAGAATGTCACCGTGGCAAACGCTGAGGCTGACTACACCTTTACTGTTTCGGCTACCAACAAGGCCGGTGTCAGCGGAGTCAGCCAGCAGTCTGCGGCCATTCGTGCTGCGGGTAAACCCGGCACGGTGGGCAGCGGTTCGGTCGCTGCAACTGGCAGCAGTGGACAGCTCCGGGTGACGTTTACGCCGCTGACCGCCGCGGAACGCAACGGTTCCCAGGACAACGAGATCTCCTATCGCTGGCAAACCGCCTACGGTTCGGGTCCGATTGGCCGCGGCGCCGGAGACATCGGTGGCCAGCCCAATGGCACCAACGTGGTGGTCAACATCATTGCCACTTCAGTGAAGAACGGCATGTCCGGCGATGCCAAGGCAATCGGCACGGGGAACCCCTATGGGCCTCCGAACGCGCCGAACGTCAACGGTGGAAAATCGGCAAAGGGCGACGGCCAGGTGCACTGGACGTGGAACAACCCATCCATGAACGGCCGTCCCTTGGATCACTACGAGGTCAGCCTGGACGGTGGCGGTTGGAACGGCGTGGGTAAGGCCACGAGCTTTGATGCCTCCGGCGGGGGATGGAGCAACACCCGCAACCTGAAGGTCAGGGCTGTGACTGTCGTAGCCGGACCGGCCGGCAGCGCCAATTCCACCAGCGGCGACGACCCCACCCCACCGGTCACCACGGTCCGCGTGAAACGGTCCGACAACAACAGTTGCCCGGGCAAGCCTGGCGTTCCTGACCGTTACAGCAACGTTAATGGCGACGCCCGATGCGGCAGCAGCGACGCCAACTGGGTTTCGTATTCGGATGGATGGATCACCTCGGCTTGCTGGATGAACATCTACGGCTCCAGCGAGTCATCCAACTCGCCGTCCTACTACAAGTGGTACCGGATGGAAAACGGCCCTCACGCGGGGTGGTACGTCAAGCTCGCGACCATAGACGTCAACGGTCCGGACGTTGGCCGATGCTGACTCGTGCTGCCCGGCAAGCCCTTGATCAACCCCACTCCCAAGTAAAGGATTCAACCCCATGACCATGACAAACGAGCAGGCCGCATGGTTTGCAGAAACGTTCGAGAAGCTCGTTGCCAACGTGGGCCAGGCCGTTCTGGGCAAGGACCACGTGATCCGGCTGACCTTCACGGCGATGCTGGCTGAAGGCCATGTCCTGTTTGAAGATGCGCCGGGTACCGGCAAGACCTCGCTGGCCCGTGCCTTGGCTGCGACAGTGCAGGGTTCCCACAACCGCATCCAGTTCACTCCGGACCTCCTGCCTTCGGACGTCACGGGTGTGACCATCTATGACCAGAAGACCCAGAAATTCGAGTTCCACAAGGGCCCTGTCTTCAACAACATCGTCCTGGCTGATGAGATCAACCGTGCCTCCCCGAAGACCCAGTCGGCGTTGCTGGAGGTCATGGAGGAATCACGCGTCACTGTGGATGGCACCACGTACGAGGCAGGCCGTCCGTTCATGGTCCTGGCTACTCAGAACCCGATTGAACAGGCCGGTACGTACCGCCTGCCCGAGGCACAGTTGGACCGCTTCCTGATCAAAACATCCATAGGCTACCCGGACCACGCCTCCACCGTCAGGCTCCTGGGTGGGGCGAATTTGAAGGACCGTTCCAAGGACCTCACTCCCATCATCACCACCCAGGCCGTGGCAGACATGGCGGACCTCGCCGCCACCACCCACGTGGACACTGCAGTGCTGGAATACATTTCACGGCTCTGCGAAGAGACGCGCAACGCTTCCGAGACCCGCCTTGGCGTCTCCGTCCGTGGTGCTTTGGCCATGGTGCGCGCCGCGAAGGTTTGGGCCGCCGGACAGGGACGCAACTTTGTGCTGCCGGACGACATTAAGGAACTCGCTCCCGTGGTCTGGACACACCGTTTGGTGATGGATCCCGAGGCCGAATTCTCGGGCGCGACGCCGGAGGTCGTGCTCACTCGTGTCCTGGCCGAGGTGGCGGCCCCGCAGCAACGCGCGAGCGCATAGGGCTGTGCGAACGCTTAACAAAGTAGCCAGTGCATTGCAGCGCAAACCCGGCATCCAGAAGGCTGGCAAACTCCATCCTTCGGCCGTATGGGCTGAAGCAGTGGGAACAGCAGGTGACGTTGTCGCACCGGCATGGGCCAAGGTGCGGGAACTGTGGCTTCGCTTCGCCTGGCCTGTCCTTTCCGTGGTGAGTGTGCTCGGCTGGGTGGTCCTTGCCGCCGCTATTGGGCTGTGGATCGCCGGCCAGGCCTGGGGCTGGCAAGAGGCGAATTCTGCCGCAATGGTTGCTTTCCTGCTGTTTGTGTTGGCGGTCGGCTTCATCGTGGGCCGTTCGGCTTACGGCGTGGTCCTGGATCTGGCCCGCACCCGTGTGGCAGTGGGGGACGATGCAGTTGGCAGCATCGCAGTGTCCAACGTTTCGGCCAGGCCGCTGTTGCCTGCTGCCTTGGAGTTGCCGGTGGGCGCCGCGACCGCTGTCTTCCACTTGCCCCGCATGAAGCCGGCCCAGATACATGAGGACCTTTTCACCATTCCGACGGCGCGGCGTGCTGTGATTGTTGTCGGTCCCGTACGATCCGTGCGTGCTGATCCGCTCCATCTCCTGCGGCGGCGCGTGCTATGGACTGCGCCAGTGGACCTTTTCGTCCACCCGCGCACCGTACCTTTGGGAGGCTCGGCTGCCGGCTTCATACGCGACCTCGAAGGCATGCCCACCACGGAACTTTCCAGCGCCGATGTGTCCTTTCACGCATTGCGTGACTACGTTCCGGGGGACGATCGCCGCCACATTCACTGGAAGACAACGGCCCGCACCAACAAACTGATGGTCCGGCAATTCGAGGAAACGCGCCGCGCGCACCTGGCGATTTCGCTCTCCATCAACACCGACGAGTACGATTCCGAACCCGAATTCGAAATGGCCATTTCCGTTGCCGCGTCGATCGGCCGGCAAGTCATCCGGGAGCAGCGTGAGCTGGACGTCCTGACCCAAAAGGGACCGCTGCGCTGTGAAACCGGCCGTAACCTGCTGGACGACATGACCAGGATTGTGGGGGCACCCCTGCGGAAGACCGCCGTCGACCTCGCCCGGAACCTCTCGGATACCGTTCCCAACGCGTCGGTCGTGTTCTTCGTGGTCGGGAGCCACGTCACGGCGACGCAGCTCCGCACCGCGGCCGCGTCCGTTCCGCCGGGCGTTCGCAGCCTGGCCGTCCGCGTCCAACCCGGGGCGGCGCCGTCGAGGGCCAACATTGCAGACCTGACGGTCCTCACAGTTGGCGACCTCGATGACCTGGCCATCGTGCTGAGAAAGGCGGCAGCATGAGCACCGCACCAAATCTTCGCGCGCGCCGCAGGGACACCAACAGCGGAGCCAGGCGTGCCAGCGAAGGCTCGCCATTCGCCGACGGCCGACCCCGTTGGCATTTTGCCGTGGACTGCGGCGCCCTTGTGGTCCTGCTGTTCCTGGGCGTGCTTGGCTTCAGCCTTAGCTTCGGTGGCGATCCTCGCTACCTCATCGCGGGCCTGGGCGGCATTTTCATCGGACTCGGCAGCGCGATCCTGAACGCACACCTCCGTTTGGGATTACTGATCACCACCGCACTGGGTTTCCATGCGTACATGCTGTTCGGTTCGGCATTGGCAGTGCCGGACTCAGCCGTCCTCGGCTTCCTGCCGAGCCTCGATTCGTTGCGGACCTTGCTCCTGGGCATAGTTTTCGCGTGGAAGGACATGCTCACGGTCGGCGTGCCAGTGGGCACGGCCAACGGCATGCTCATCGTGCCGTTCCTCAGTTCAATGATCACCGCGCTGGCCGCGGGTTTGTTGACCTGGCGCCTGAAGAGTCCGTACTGGCCGCTGTTGCCGGTGCTGGTCCTTTTCGTCACCGGCATCGCCTTCAGTACCAGCGCGGGCTTCCTTAATGTGGAGCGCGGCATTTCGCTGACTATTGTCTCGATCCTCTGGGCGACGTTCCGCCGTGACGCACTCCGGCAGAGCAGCACCAAGACCGTTTCGGCCAACAGGGCTGAGTCCGACGCCGGTGCTGCCCGCCGCGGGAAGCTTCGCCGCCTGGGGACTGCTGCTGCCGTGGTGGTCGCCGCCGTCGGCATCACGGCAGTCGCTTCGCCTTTGGTGACTGCGAGCGACGACCGGAAGGTACTGCGCAACACGATCGTTCCGCCGTTCGACCCCCGCGACTACATCACCCCGCTTGCCAGCTTTCGGAATTTCGTGAAGGACGAGAAAGACCAGACGCTGTTTACTGTGAAAGGTCTACCCAAGGACGCACGCGTGCGACTGGCGGCGCTGGATGCCTTTAACGGCCTGAACTACACCATGGATCCCAACAGTTCCGGCAACTTCAGCAAGGTGGGAGATGCCCGTTCGCTAAACACGCTGGCCGATACTGGAAGCCCTGTAGCCGGAACCAATTACACGCTGGAAATCAGCATCGAGGACTACCAGGGCTACTTCGTCCCGGGCGGCCGCCACACCACAGGTATGAACTTCCTGCAGAGCTCCGGGGCGGCGTCCGGCCTATACTTCAACGCCGGCACCGATACGGCAGTGACCACCAAGGGCCTGGCAAAGGGCGACAACTACACAGTCCAGGTTTCTGATCCGGGAACTCTTGAACATGGCCAGCTGACGCAGTACGACTTCGCCAAGCTCACGTTGCCCGAAGCCCAGGAAGTACCGCCGATCGTCGCCTCGCAGGCAAACGAGCTCTCGGCTGACGCTCCCACGGCCATCGACCGGGTGCGGCAGATCGAAGCCCATTTCCAGAAGAGCGGGGCGTTCAGCAACGGACTGGTGGCTGACGGCCAGTTGCCTAGCTTGCCTGGTCACAGTGCGGCACGTGTTCGCAGCCTGCTCTCCGCCAAGCAAATGCTGGGCGATGACGAACAGTACGCCGTCGCGATGTCACTCATGCTGCGCCACCTGGGCATCCCTTCGCGCGTTGTCATGGGGTTCTACCCGGATCCCAAGAGCCCGGAAAACGGTGCGGGAGACGTCAAGATCCTGGGCAAGGACGTGCACGCCTGGGTGGAAGTGGCCTTCGACCGCGTCGGTTGGGTATCGTTCGATCCCACTCCGCCCAAGGACAACATCCCGATCCCGCCGGACCCCGAAAACAAGTCCAAGCCGAAGCCGCAGGTGCTCCAGCCGCCGCCCCCGCCGCAGGAGCCCGCGGACCTCCCACCGGATTCCACCCCGGATGCCCTGGATGCTGATGAGAAGAAAAACAACCCGTGGCTGTTCTGGGGGCCGCTGCTTGCCGCTATCGGCGTGGCAATGATTCCGCTGGGGATTCTCGCCGTGCCGCTGTTGCTGATCCTCCTGCTGAAATCACGACGCCGGAAGGCACGTTTTCATGATGGCCACCCCGCCCAGCGGGTCGGCGGCGGATGGAACGAGGTGTTGAGCCTTGCCACTGACATGGGCGCCTCGATCGACACCAAGTCCACGCGGCGGGAATCGGCTACTGTCATCGCCGATGCCTTCCCTGTTACAGGGACGACCACCACGATGTTGGCGCACAGGGCTGACGCCGCGGTTTTCGGGGCGGGGCAACCCAGTGAGGAAGAAGTCAAGGAGTACTGGGAGATCGTGGATTCCTCGCTTGAGGACATCACGGGAAGCGTTGGTTTCTGGAAGCGGCAGCAGGCGCGGTTCTCGCCGAGGTCGTTGCTTTCCGATGGCAGGGCCGCGCTGCGCCGGCGGGAACAGACACCCCCGGCCCCCACGAAGGGTGGCATGTTCACCGCGGGCAACCTGTTCAAGAAGAAGGGCAGCATTGATGAGTAGTGAAGCTGAGCTGTGCCCGGCCTGCAAACACCCGGTCCGCCCCGGCGCAGCTTTTTGTACTCATTGCGGATCGCCGCTGACCAATCGTGGAGCCCGGAAGGAACGCAACGTCAACCGTGCCCAGGCTGCGGCCCTTGATTTCGCAACCCGGCAAGGCCTGCCCGATCCCGGTAGTATCTCGGTAGTGCCGGCGTCAACAGCACCGATGCAGCCGGGACGTGAAGCAGCTGCAAACGTACATCCGGGGCCAGGGGGAGGGACCACAATGACTGCACAGCTCGAGCTGGTGCCGGCATCCGCAGGAAAACGACTGGGTGCGGCAGTGCTGGACTGGTTGGGACCTGTTGCCGTCCTGGCAACCACGTTCGCCCTTGGCATCGCGGGCATCACCCAAAGCCGGCGGAACGGCTTTATCGTCTACGACACCTCCCTGCTGGTCCTCTTGGGGAGCATCGGCCTCGGTGTCACGGTTCTGTACGTGTTTGTGCTGCTCGGAATCGAAGCCCGGTCCGGAAACACCATCGGTAATCAACTGATGGGCATCCGCAGTTCCGATGCCGATGGCTACGCACCGGGCGCCGGCGTGGTTTTTGTCCGTGGACTACTCACAGGCGGACTCCTTCTGCTCGGGACAATCCTGGGTGCTGTGCTGTTGGGCCTTGGCTTGCTTGGGTTGGTCCTGTGGATCACCCTCCCTCTCATGGTCCTTGGTGTGGTTTGGGCCGTCCTGGTGGTTGTTTCCAATGCCTGGGACAGGAACGGCAAGCTACGCGGCTGGCATGACAAGGCAGCGAAGTCCTTGGTGTTCGACGTCCACGCGGGCCGCAATCCGGTCGCTACTGGAGGGATCCAGGGGCCCTACAGCTTCGCGCCCGTGGAGCTACCGCCCGTGCAGCCAGTGGTGTCACCCATGCCATCAATGTCTGCGGCAGCAACCATCTCCCGGGCAACCGCAATGGCAAACCCGGTTCCAGCCCCAATACCAAAGCCAGCTCCCGTTGCCCATGCCCACCCGGACGACGACGTCGAGCGGACGCAGATGCGCCCCGGAAATGCCCGGGTGGAGGCCGTGCTCCGCATCCGTGTTGACGACGGCCAGGACGTCGAGCTGGGTGGTACCGTCCTTGTTGGCCGCAATCCCGCACCCCAGCCTGGGGAAGCTGCGGAGCAGTTGTTGGCCGTCTCGGATCCTGGAAGGTCCATCTCCAAGACCCACTTGCACCTCCGGGTTGATCGAGATGGAGTATGGGTCACAGACCGCAACTCAACCAATGGCAGCGCTGTCACTACCCCCGATGGCCTCCAGACCCGGCTTCAGCCTGGGGAAGCAGTTTTCGTCAGACCCGGTTCCACCGTTCACTTCGGGGACCGTTCCTTCCACCTAGGACAAGCATGAACTCACAGCCGGCCAGCCCCGCCGACGCCAACGCCGCTGGATCCGCCTTCCAACTCAGCTACGGATACGGCACGGACCGCGGACTGCGTCGCGAGCTGAACGAGGACTCCTTCATAGCTTCGGATCCCGTCTTCGCCGTGGCCGATGGCATGGGAGGCCATGAGGCAGGCGAGATCGCCAGTGGCGTGTGTGTGCGGACCCTGGGCAGTTCCCCTGTCCTCGCGGCAGGGGTCCGTTCGGCTTCGGCGGCGGACTTGCAGGAGTGCCTGTTGAAGGCCGACGCCAGCATCCGCGAAGCCACGGGAGGGCGTGCGGGCACCACGCTCTCCGGCGTCGTGGTGGTGGAACAAATGGGCGTGCCCTATTGGCTCGTAATGAACATCGGGGATTCCCGGACGTATCGCCTCAGCCAAGGGCATTTCGCCCAGATCAGCGTTGACCATTCAGAAGTCCAGGAGCTGGTGGACTCCGGTGACATCACAGCCGAGCAGGCTGCCGTTCACCCCCGCAGGCATGTGGTCACACGCGCTTTGGGCACTGGCGACGAAACCGAGGCGGACTTCTGGTTGCTGCCCATCCAGGAGGGGGACCGGATCATGGTCTGCTCCGATGGGTTGAACGGCGAACTGGGGGATGACCATCTCTTCCGCATCCTCAGCACCGTGGCCCATCCGCAGGACGCAGTGGATGCTTTGATCCAGGCTGCCCTGCGCAGTGGCGGACGGGACAACGTCACGGTGATTGTGGTTGACGCCAAGAACGTCCTTAACGACGCCGGCATCGCCACCACCGCGCCGCGCCCGGAGACCGAATCCGAGGTGGAGGAGGACACTCTCCCCAGGGCCTGGGTCACCGGAACGGATCAGGAGGAGGGCGTAGATGGAAAGCAATAACAACCCATCCCACGCCCGATACCAGCGGGGTGACTGGTTCGGCGTCGTCCGTCAGGGCACTGTGGTGCTGCTCGGCCCGGACACGTCGCCTGCCCTGATCGATTCCGTGTGGGAGCTCCTCGCGTCCGCGCCCGAAGCCCATGAGGTCCTCCACGAAGTGACCGAGGCTTTCGGAGTTTCCCTTAGTCGCATCCCGCCCTTTGGCATCATCGACTCCAAAGACGCCCTGCGCGTGTTCCTTCGCGGCGACCTCGAACTCGTTGTGAAAATGTCCGCCGGGGAAGAGGTGGTCTCTGGACGCGACGTGACTACCTGGACGGAGCGCCGGCTCAGCGCGGCTGATTCGTACAGCCTGCGGATAGGCTCAAACCCTGGTAAAACCTCGACGCCGGATGGCAGCTTGCCGCTGGAGGAGGGCGTGGTTCTGCTTGCCTCCCTCGAGGTGGTGCTCCAACCCGCCACTGTGAAGGTTCCGGGGCTGGCAGTGGTTTCCGATGAAACAATGATTGGCTACGCCGATGCCGACCTGGGTCTGACTATTGCGCCCGGGCATTCCGAAGGCCATATGCAGCCGGAACAGCCCGAAAGTCATGTTGAGCCGGAGAGTCCCGAACAGCCCGAAAGCGCTGAAGAATCCTCGGGCGTTCCCGGCCACACCAGCACCACGGATCCCATAGTTCCTTCGCTGGAGACCACCACCAACTATGACCACCTGTGGGACAAGACGGTCATGCGCAACATCGAAGACGCAGCTGTGCGTGTGGACGATGAATCTGAGGATCACGATGCTCCGGCGCCACAAACTCCGGCACCAGAAGTTCGGGCACCAGAAACTCCAGCACAAGAAGCTTCGGCGTTAGAAAGACCCCCGGCAGCTTCGGCATCAAGTCCTGGGCATGTGCCTGCACTGATCGAGTCCGTTCCCTGGCTGCGAAGCCCTGGCGAAGTGCCCGCAGCTGACGAACGGGTCGAATCGATTGCTCCGCCGCCAGCCCCTCCCGCTTCAGAGAATGGCAACAGGCCCGCGCCTCAGGTTCCGGCGGGATGGGAGTCGGCACCGGCGGGTTTGGCGTCGATGCCCGCGCTTCGGCCCAACACGACAACGAACAGCACGCCAACGAACAGCACGCCAACGAACAGCACGCCAACGAACAGCGCGCCAGTGGGCAACCTGCCTTTGGACGGTGTCCCCGCAGAGGGCGATGCTGATCATGACGGGCAGACGATCATGAAGAGCAGCATCGTCAGCCAGGACGCACAAGGTGCTGTGCCCGGGGTTGGACCGAAGGATGCCGCGGCTGGCAATGGTCCCAGCGTTTTAGCACGGGTGTGCTCCCAAGGTCATGCCAACCCGCCTACGTACTCCCAATGCGCCACGTGTGGTTCCGCCCTATCCGGTGACTCCCTCCAGGTCCCGCGTCCCCGCTTGGGCAGGATGCGGTTATCCACGGGTGAACTGATCGACTTGGATCAGTCACTCATCATTGGGAGGCAGCCGTCAGTGTCCCGCGTCCAAGGCGGCACGATGCCCAAGTTGTTGCAGGTGGAGAGCCCCGGCGGGGACATTYCCCGCTCGCATGTCGAGGTTCGCTTGGAGGGTTGGCACGTCATGCTGTGCGACCTCAAAGCGACGAACGGAACCGTGCTCATTAGAGAAGGCCAAGCACCCCGCCGACTCGCCCAAAACGAGATGGCCATCCTTTTGGACGGCGACATCGCTGAACTGGGTGACGACATTTCATTGCGTTTCGAGGAGATTCTTTGAGTTCCAAGAGGCCCCCCGCGCCGCCTCCACCCATCCCCGGTTTCAAGTACGTCAGCCTGCTGGGCTCCGGTGGCTTCTCTGACGTGTACCTGTACGAGCAGGACAGGCCGCGCCGTAAAGTAGCCGTCAAGGTGCTGCTGTCCGACTTGAAGACCGAGGGCGCGCGCCGCCGATTCGAGTCCGAAGCGAACCTGATGGCGCAGTTGTCCTCGCACCCGTACATCGTGACGATTTTCGAAGCGGAAATCACGGAGAGCGGCCATTCCTACCTGGCCATGGAGTACTGCTCCCGGCCCAGCCTCGATGTCCGCTACCGCCGTCAGCGCTTCAGCGTGGATGAGGTCCTAGCCGTCGGCATCCAGGTGGCATCCGCCGTCGAGACGGCCCACCGCGCCGGCATCGTGCATCGGGACATTAAGCCCGCCAACATCCTGGTCACCGACTACAACCGTCCCGCCCTCACCGACTTCGGCATCTCCGGCACCATTGGGGCAGATACCGCGGACGACGCCGGAATGTCCATCCCCTGGTCACCGCCGGAGCAATTCCGCGGCGGGGCCGTCGATGGCGTTCCGGTGGACATTTGGGCGCTCGGTGCCACGCTGTACACGCTGCTTGCGGGTCGTTCACCGTTTGTTCTTCCTGGCCAGGACAACTCCCAGCGGGAACTGATTTCCCGCATTACCAACTCGCCCCTGCCCAGGCTCGGCCGTGCCGACGTTCCGGAGTCCCTGGAACTCGTCCTGTCCACGTCAATGGCGAAGTCCCCGGAATCCCGCTATTCGTCGGCCCACGCTTTTGCCTTGGCGTTGCAGCGGATCCAGACTGAGCTGAACTTGTCCGTGACGCCCTTCGAGGTGCTTGAAGAACCGGGTCACGGGGACGAGCAACACCCTGACGACAACTTCGAGGAAACACGCGTCCGCAGCATCGCCTCGATCGATCCGGACGCGTCTGGAACTGCTACCACTGGCTCGGCTCCCACGTTCCCGGCACGGACCTTCCCGTCCACGGTTCCCGGCGCCACCCAGGCTCCAGCACAGCCTGGCCAGGCCCACGCCCAGTCAAACCCGGCCCAGCAAACCCCGCCGCAGTTCCACGTGCCAATCAGGGAATACCGACAGGCCGGGGAACCGGCGGTGGCGGAGTCGACGGTTCTCCGCGGCTGGCAGCCTTCGCGTCCGCAGGACGACGTAGGCGCAACGGTCCGGCGCTCGAAGGCACCTGCAGGCGCATCGCCGGCGTCCCAAGACGATGCGCCCGCTCTGGACCATGGCAAGCGCAATCTCTGGCTGGCGGCGACCGGTGCCACGGTTTTGGTGGTCGCCATTGTGGTTGGCGTGGTCCTGGGTGCCCAGGCGCAGCCGAAAGTGGCGCCCACGGAGACGTCAAGCAAGCAGCCCGTTGACGCCCTGGGCGATGGCGGGGTTCCTGACGTGGAAGGCTTGGTCGGCAAGCGCAGGGCGGACGAGCCCGACTTCGCCGATTTCGAGTGGAAGAACCCGCAGCCCAAGAAGGGCGACACGTACAAATGGCGATACAAGACAGCCGTCCTCGACGGTGAATACAGCAGTTCCGAAGTGGAACCCCATGCACTGGCCTATGGCACGGAATCGCCACTTTGCATCCAAGTGCTGATAGTACGTGCTGACGGCAGTGCCTCGTCCGGAGGACAGGGATCCATTGCCTGCGTGGATTAGCAGGAGTCACATGAAGCTCATTTACGGCCATCTGAGGAGGCACAGATCATGGGGGATCTAGCAATAGATTTCTGTGGCGAATGGTACGAACCATCCGACGAAGACGTCTTTGACATCGGTCGCGAAGGGGACTTGGAGGTCGATGACAACCCGTACCTGCACCGGCGCTTTTTGCAGATTGCACGTTACGACGGGATGTGGTGGCTCAGCAATGTAGGCAGCATGCTCTCTGCCACGGTCGCGGACGGATCGGGCGGTATGCAGGCCTGGTTGGCTCCGGGCGCACGGATTCCGCTCGTTTTCAGCCACACCAACGTGATCTTCACAGCCGGGCCTACCACTTATGAGTTCGCCGTGCATCTGAAGACGCCGTCCTTCCGGCATGAAGCCAGGGATGAGGACCAGGCGGGGGACACCACCATTGGCCCTGTGGTCTTTACCGACTCGCAGAAAGCCCTGATCGTCGCCCTCGCCGAGCCCATGCTGCGGCGGGACGGCACCGGCTTCAGCGCCATCCCGTCGTCGGCGGAGGCGGCCAAGAGGCTGGGATGGGCCCTGACCCGCTTCAACCGCAAGCTGGACAACGTCTGCGACAAATTGGATCGCGTGGGCGTCGTGGGCCTGCGTGGTGGCGTGGGCAAACTCGCTACCAACCGCCGTGCCCGCCTGGTGGAGCACGCGGTGACCTCACACCTGGTGACAGCCGCGGATCTGTACCTTCTGGAAACCATGTCGGGAGCAGACGAAGCATGAAGTTCCGCTTGACCTTGCGGCGAGACCCCGCGGAAGCAAAGGACCTCGCCGTTACGGTGGATGGTCGCGCCACCGTGGCGGACATCGCCACCGAACTTTGGGCCGCCGACCCCGCGCGCAAGGGGACCGAACCGCCGTCGAACCTGTCCATCAGCGTGGACGAAGCGTTCGTGGGCGGAGGGCTTTCAGGCCATGTCCTCAGGCCCTCGGATAACCTGCTCGAGTCCGGGCTGCGGCCAGGCTCCAAGGTTTCGCTCGCGCAGGTGAGCGAGCAGTTCGCGTCGAACGGCAACGGCGGTACCAACGGCCAAAACCGAGGGCCAGCCGCGGCGACCCTGCGCGTTATGTCAGGGCCCGACGTCGGACGCGAATTTTCGCTGCCATTCGGCACCAGCTACATTGGCCGGGACAGGGACGCCGACATCCGTCTCTCGGATCCGCTGACGTCCAAGCGCCACGCGCGCATCACCGTTGGCGAGACCGTGGAGATCGTGGACACGAACTCGGCCAACGGACTCCTCATGGAGGGTTTGCCGGTCACCCGGGCGACGCTTGAATCCTCGGATACGGTGACCTTGGGCGATACCACCGTGGGAGTTGTGTCACTGTCGCGGAACCATGGAGGCGGCCCGTCATCGCCGCTGGTCGACTTCAACCGCTCGCCACGTGTGCTGCCCAGGTTCGAGTCTCCCAAACGCGTGCCGCCAGCTGGCCCCAAACGCCCCGAACATCAACCCTTCCCGTACATCATGTTGATCGCACCGCTGCTGATGGGTGGCGTTCTTTTCGCATTCACCCAGAACCTGCTCTCGGTGCTTTTCATGGCCATGATGCCGCTGTTCATCGTTGGCCACTATGTGGATCACAAGATGCAGAGCAAGCGCCAGGCGAAAGAAGGCCATAAGCAGTTCCAGGCTTCCATGCTTGCGTTCCGCGAGGACATTGACCGGCAACAGAACATTGAACGGGCAGTGCGGCTTCAGGAAGCGCCGTCCATCAGCGATACCGTGGATGCCATCTACAAACTCGGCCCGCTCCTGTGGACCAACCGTCCTGAGCATCAGCATTTCCTTGGTGTCCGGTTCGGACTCGGATCTTCGCCGTCGCGGATTCAGTTCGAAGAACCCGGCGCCAACGAAACCGAACCTCGGTACATGAGGGAAATCCAGGAATGCCTGCAGCAGGTCCGCGTTATTGATGGCGTGCCGATCGTATCGCAGCTGCGAACGTCGGGTTCATTCGGTGTGGCGGGGGACCGCAGCGTGGTGGACGATGTCGCCCGGGGCATGGTGCTTCAGTTGGTGGGGCTCCATTCGCCCGCCGAGGTGGTGTTGACTGCATTGACCTCGGCCCGCTCGCGTGAGCGTTGGGACTGGTTGCAGTGGCTCCCGCACGTTGGTTCCGGCCACAGCCCGCTCTCCGGCGACCATCTGGCCGCCGGCCCCGCTGCTGGTGCCTCGCTGCTCTCGCGCCTGGAGGACCTTGTGGAGCAGCGCGAGGCCCAGGCCAAAGAACCCGGTCCGCAGCCACGCCCCGCGCTCAAGGACGAGCACGAAGAGATTCCCGGCCCCGTGGTACCTGCCGTCCTGGTAGTCGTTGAGGACGATGCGCCTGTGGACCGGGGACGGCTGACCCGACTCGTGGAACGCGGCCCGGACTTCGGCGTGCACGTAATGTGGGTGGCAGCGAATGTGCAGTCCCTGCCCGCAGCTTGCCGGGACTTCCTCTCCGTCGACGGCGATCACGGCACCACTACCGGCCAGGTCCGCCTTGGCCGCCACACCTACCCGGTGAGCTGCGAAAGCCTCGACGCCGATCTCGCTACGCAGCTGGCGCGCATGATGTCGCCGCTGGTGGACGTCGGAAATCCGCTCGAGGACGATTCGGACCTCCCGCGTGCCGTTTCCTACGCCACCTTGATCGGCAAGGAACTCATGGACAACCCGCAGGCCGTGGCCGAACGCTGGCAGGAGAACAACTCGGTCCATGCCACGGCGGTGCCCAACCGCAAGGACAACGGTAGCCTGCGTGCTTTGGTGGGCTCCAAGGGGGTTGAACCTTTCTATCTGGACCTCAAGAACGAAGGACCGCACGCGCTGGTGGGCGGAACCACTGGCGCAGGTAAGTCAGAGTTCCTTCAGTCATGGGTGATGGGAATGGCAGCGGCGTACAGCCCGGACCGCGTCAGCTTCCTGTTTGTGGACTACAAGGGTGGCGCTGCCTTTGCGGACTGCCTGCACCTGCCCCACACCGTGGGGCTCGTCACCGACTTGTCTCCGCACCTGGTACGCAGGGCCCTGACCTCATTGCGGGCCGAACTTCACTATCGTGAACGCCTCCTGAACCGCAAAAAGGCCAAGGACCTTCTGGCGCTGCAGCGGGAAGCGGACCCCGAGGCGCCGCCCTACCTCATCATCATCGTGGACGAATTCGCGGCCTTGGCCACCGAGGTCCCGGAGTTCGTTGACGGCGTGGTGGACGTTGCTGCCCGTGGCCGTTCCCTGGGGTTGCACCTGATCCTCGCCACCCAGCGCCCTGCGGGCGTCATCAAGGACAACCTGCGGGCAAACACGAACCTCCGGGTTGCTTTGCGCATGGCTGATGAAGTGGATGCAGTGGACATTCTTGGCGTCCCCACGGCGGCCTACTTCGATCCTTCCATTCCAGGCCGCGGTGCTGCGAAGACCGGGCCAGGCCGCATCCAGGGGTTCCAGACCGGATACGCAGGTGGCTGGACCACCGAGAAGCCGCAGCGCCCCCGGATCGACATCGTGGAGATGGCCTTCGGATCCGGTCTCTCCTGGGAGCCACCGCCTGCCGCAGCTGTGGAGGAAGAACCCGCAGGCCCCAACGACATCGCCAGAATGACCGGCAACATCATCCGGGCGGCGGACTTCCTTGCGATCGAACCACCACGGAAGCCGTGGCTGAACGAACTAGCCATGACCTACGATTTCTCCAAGCTGCCAAACCCCCGCACGGACGAGCGACTCCTGCTGGGCGTGGCCGACGACCCCGCACACCAGGACCAGCCCACCGTGTTCTACGAACCGGACAAGGACGGCAACATGGCCGTCTACGGTACTGGTGGTTCGGGCAAGTCAGCGGCGCTGCGCGGAATCGCCATCGCCGCTGCCGTCACGCCGCGTGGTGGGCCCGTCCACGTGTACGGCATCGACTGTGGTTCCTCAGGTTTGAAGATGCTGGACGGACTTCCGCACGTGGGGGAGGTCATCAACGGCGACGACGTCGAGCGGGTTGGCCGCCTGCTGCGCTGGCTCAAGGAGGTCGCCGATGACCGCGCGACGCGGTTCGCCGAGGTCAGGGCTTCCACGATTGTTGAATACCGGCAACTCGCAAACCGTCCGGACGAAAAGCGTATCTTTATCCTGGTGGACGGCATGTCCGCCTTCCGTGAAGGCTATGAGTACAGCAACCTGTCCGCACTGTGGGACATCTTCCTCCAGCTGGCAACCGATGGACGTCCCCTGGGTATCCACTTGGTAGTGAGCGGTGACCGAACCAACTCTGTTCCGGCGTCGCTCCTTGCCTCGATCCAAAAGCGTTTGGTCCTGCGTCTTAGCTCCGAAGACGATTACATGACGCTCGATGTGCCCAAAGACGTTCTCAATGCAGCCTCGCCTCCCGGCCGCGGTTTGCTCGATGGCCTGGAAGTCCAACTGGCCGTGCTGGGTGGCAACTCGAACCTGGCGCTGCAGGCGCGCGAAGTGTCCAAACTCAGCCAGGCCATGGTGCGCCAGGGCCTGGAGCAGGCACCACAAATCCAGCGGCTTCCGGAACTTGTGGACTTGGATATCCTGCCCACCGGTGCACCGGACAATCCTGTTATTGGTGTGGACGACGAGACCTTGGGTTCGGCCACCATCGCTGCCAAGGGTTCGCTCCTGCTGGCGGGGCCGCCTGGTGCCGGACGCACAGTCGCCTTGGTCACCTTGGCATACGCCCTGCGGCGATCCAACCCGCGAGCAGACCTCATCTACATCGGTTCCCGCCGCTCTGCCGTTGCCTCACTGAACATCTGGAGCAGGTCCCTGGTGGGGCCGGACGAGGTCTCGGACGTGGTAGATGACCTCGTCGACAAAGCCACGGACAACCCCGGCAGCATGGCCATCTTCATCGAGGGCCTCACCGAGTTCACGGACACGTTGGCAGAATCAGGCGTGGGACGGTTGGTCACGGCTGCCATCAAGGCCGATCAGTGGGTGGTGGGCGAGTCCGAAACCTCCACGTGGTCCCAGGCGTGGTCCTTGGCCCAGCCTTTCAAATCGGGCAGGCGTGGACTGTTGCTCAACCCTGGAGATGTGGAAGGGGATACCCTCCTGAACACCTCGCTGGGCAGGATCAGCAAGGACTTCATCCCTGGCCGCGGGTACATCGTGGGACGTGGAAAGGTACGCAAGCTGCAGATCGCCATGCCGCCCGAGAACCGCAGCTAGGAATTGGCTGGCATGGGCTCACATCCGGACGGGTCAATAATGTCCGTGGGTTGCGGCAAGATAGACCTGTGAGCACACCAGAGAATCCAGATCCGGTCCGCACCACAACCCAGGTTGCCACTGCGGCCTTGGTCGCAGAAGAGGGAACACCTCCTTCGGAGAGCCTGCGGGATGAGTATGAGCAGCTTGCGGACCTCGTGCGCAAGTACCGGTACGCCTATTACCAAGAGGACGCGCCTACGGTTTCCGACGCCGAGTTCGATGAACTCTACCGTCGCCTGGAAGAAATCGAAGCGCTGCACCCGGAACTCGTCTCCAACGACTCACCGACGCAGGAAGTCGGTGGTGAAGTCTCTGCCGCCTTCACCGCCGTCGCCCATCTACAGCGGATGTACAGCCTGGACGACGTCTTTTCCCTCGAGGAACTCGAAGCCTGGGTACGCAAGGCTGAAGCGTCGGTGGCCAGACTCGGGGACAGCGTCCCGCCCATTGCCTGGCTGACTGAACTGAAAATCGATGGACTCGCCGTCAACCTGCTGTACAGGGACGGAAAATTGGTCCGCGCGGCCACCCGCGGTGACGGCACAACCGGTGAGGACATCACTCACAACGTCCTCACCATCAAGGAGATCCCGCGTCAACTCAGCGGCTCGGGTTATCCCTCGGAAGTTGAGATCCGTGGGGAAGTGTTCATTCCTTCCAAGGCCTTCGTTGAGTTCAACGAATCCCTGGTTGCCGCAGGTAAAGCCCCCCTGGCCAATCCACGCAATGCGGCTGCCGGCTCGCTCCGCCAGAAGGACCCGGCAGAAACAGCAAAGCGTCCCCTGAGCATGTTCGTTCACGGTATCGGCGCCCGGGAAGGCCTGGATGCCAAGAGCCAATCCGAAACCTACAAACTGCTGGCTGACTGGGGGCTGCCTGTCAGCCCCTACTTCAAAGTTCTGGATTCCTTTGAAGGCGTTCTGGACTTTATCGCCCATTACGGCGAGCACCGTCACGACCTCCTTCACGAAATCGACGGCATTGTGGTCAAAATTGACGACTTCGCCACACAACGTGCCCTCGGCTACACCTCCCGTGTCCCCAGATGGGCCGCCGCCTACAAATACCCGCCGGAGGAAGTCCACACCAAGCTTTTGGACATCCTGGTCAACGTGGGCCGTACCGGGCGCGTCACGCCGTTCGGTCTGATGGAGCCAGTGAAGGTCGCGGGTTCCACAGTGGGAATGGCCACTCTGCACAACCAGGATGTGGTCAAGGCCAAAGGCGTTATGATCGGCGACATCGTGATTCTCCGCAAGGCCGGCGACGTAATTCCCGAGATCGTTGGACCTGTACTGGCGCTGCGCGACCAACAGGATCCACCCGTGCGCGAGTTCGTGATGCCCACCGAGTGCCCGTCGTGCGGCACCCCGCTGGCACCGGCAAAGGAAAGTGACGTGGACATCCGTTGCCCCAATGCCAAGTCCTGCCCGTCCCAGCTGCGTGAGCGTGTTTTCCATCTGGCTGGCCGAGGTGCGTTCGATATCGAAGCCCTGGGCTGGGAAGCGGCCATCGCCTTGACCCAGCCCGCAGAGCCGGAGACTCCGCCATTGACGAGTGAAGCGGGACTGTTCTCTTTGACCCGCGAGGATCTGGCGAATGTCATGATCCGCCGCGAGAAGAGGTCCAAGGGCGTGGGCACGGGCCAGTATGAGCTCGTTCCCTACTTCTACTCAAGGGGGACGGCCAAGTCGCCGTCCAAGCCAACGGCAACCACGGAAAAACTTTTTGCCGAACTGGAGAAAGCGAAGAAGCAGCCCCTGTGGCGTGTCCTCGTGGCATTGTCCATTCGCCATGTGGGACCCACTGCCTCCCGCGCCCTGGCGACCGCTTTTGGCAGCATGGACGCGATCCGGAATGCCACTGAAGATCAGCTTGCGCATGTGGACGGCGTTGGACCTACCATCGCGGCGGCACTGAAGGAATGGTTCGCCGTGGACTGGCACAACGAGATCGTGGACAGCTGGGCAGCTGCCGGTGTGCGGATGGAAGACGAACGCGATACCAGCATGCCGCGAACCCTTGAGGGCCTCACTATCGTGGTCACGGGGACGCTGCCCAATTTCAGCCGGGACGAGGCCAAGGAAGCCATCATCATCCGTGGCGGAAAGGCTTCCGGATCCGTGTCCAAGAACACCAGCTACCTCGTGGCTGGTGAAAGTGCCGGGACCAAGCTGGATAAAGCCGAGCAGCTCGGTGTTCCGGTATTGGATGAGGACGGCTTCCGGGAGCTGTTGGCGAATGGCCCGATAAAGGCCGACGCCGAATCCGAAGCCGAATCCGAAGCCGACGCGACCGAGACAGTGAAGGCAGAAGCAGAATGACCGACCCCATGGAGCTGCTCACCGTAGCCAAACGCGCTGCTGCTGCGGGCGCCGCTGTCCTGTCGCGGAGGTCAGCCGCGGGCACCGGCGGCGTGGGTTTGGGAATGTCCAACAAGGGCGATGCCGGCGACTGGGTGACCGAGTTCGACGTCGCAGCGGAGAACGCAGTTCGCGAGGCTATCCTGGCGACACGGCCCCACGACGCCATCACGGGCGAGGAGCATGGCACCACGCGGCCCGAGCAAGCCTCGGGTTACCGCTGGTCCATTGATCCCCTTGATGGCACCACCAACTTCATCCGCAACATCGTCTATTACGCCACGTCAGTGGCCGTGGCAGATGCCGACGGCGTCTGGCTGGCGGGAGTAGTTCACGCGCCGGCCCTGGGCCGCGTCTATTCGGCGGCCCGGGGCGAGGGCGCCTGGTTGGAAGTTGCGGGGGAGACTACCCAGCTGGCTGGGCCCGTTCCCGGACGCACCGGCCTCATCCTTGCCACAGGATTCAGTTACGATCCCGCTACCCGCGCCAATCAAGCGGAAGGCCTCGCCGAACTGATGGACGGCTTCGCGGATGTTCGGAGGCTGGGTTCCGCGGCCTTGGATCTGTGCCTGGTGGCAGATGGCACCTATGACGCCTTTGGGGAGCGCGGATTGAACGAGCATGATTTCTCTGCGGGCGCCCTGATCGCTGAAGAAGCGGGCTGTTGGGTGCGCAGGCCACGGCTTGAGAGCCCACTCGACGGCGGTCCAACCCTCGAGGATCGCTTGGCCGCGTGGACGTGCGCAGGGGCCTTGGAGCTCTCCGGCAAATTTCCCCTGTGACCTTCCTGTGTCTGTGACCCTCCTGCACCCATGACCACCGTCCACTCGCCGTGATCAGGACCCTTGCGATCGCCAATTACCGCTCCATTCGCGATCTCGCGGTGGAGCTGCATGGCCTTGACGTGGTCACAGGTGCCAACGGCAGCGGCAAATCCTCGCTGTACCGTGCACTGCGCTTGCTGGCCGAATGCGCCGGGGGCGATTCCGGAAACGTGGTGGGATCCTTGGCCAGGGATGGCGGACTGGCGTCCACACTCTGGGCCGGTCCTGAATCAATCAGCGAGGCAATGCGGCGTGGCGAAGTTCCAGTCCAGGGTACAGTCCGTCGGGATTCCGTCAACCTGAAACTGGGGTATTCGGGGGACGACTTCGGTTACCTCGTGGACTTGGGCATGCCCGTGTCCAGTGGCGCCGGATTCGACCAGGAAACAGGCAGGCCCCGGCCCTCAGCTTTTAGCCTGGATCCCGAGATCAAGCGCGAGCAGATCTTTTCCGGACCAGTAGCAAGGCCGGGTTCCCTGTTGGTGGATCGCAAAGGAAGCCTTGCGAAGCTCCGGGGACAAGACGGGGACTGGACTGAACTTTCGCGGCGGCTGGACACCTTCCAGAGCATGCTGACGGAAGTATCGGACCAGGACCGGGCGCCTGAAGTTCTCCGGGTCAGAGACTCTGTGCGATCTTGGCGATTCTACGATCACTTCCGGACAGATGCGGAAGCGCCGGCCCGGCAAGCGCAGCTCGGCACCCGCACTCCCGTGTTGCACCATAGCGGGAAGGACCTGGCGGCGGCGCTGCAGACCCTGCGTGAAGTGGGATTTGAGCGGCAGTTGGATGCCGCCGTCGATCACGCCTTTCCGGGGAGCCGCCTCGGCATTGCCGTGAGCGACGGCCGCTTCAGTGTGGAGTTGCGGCAGCCTGGCATGCTGCGGCCCATGAAGGCAGCCGAACTCTCGGATGGAACGTTGCGGTTCCTGCTGTTGACCGCCGCATTGCTCACTCCGCGCCCACCGGAATTGATGGTCCTCAACGAACCCGAGACGAGCCTCCACGTCGATCTGATGCCGGCACTGGCTGGACTCATCGTCCAAGCCAGTGCCAACAGCCAGATGATCGTGGTGACACACTCCGAAGCACTGCTCGGGGCCCTCCGGGAAAGTGGAGCGGCCCATGAGCACGAGCTTTACAAGGACCTGGGCGAGACAAGGATCAAGGGACTCGGTTCCTTGGAAGGCCCGTTGTGGAGCTGGCCAAAGCGCTGACAGCTACAGCCGGGTTTTACCGTAAGGTCATCAGAACGCCGAGCCGATGGACGTGAGCTTCTGCGCCGCAGAGCCTGCAAAGCGGTTCGCAGGCCGTGCAAGTCCGTAGTGCCCGCGCAGCGTCGACGCCGTGTATTCGGTGCGGAAGAGGCCACGCTGCTGGAGGATCGGCACCACCTGGTCCACGAAGATCTCCAAACCGGAGGGGAGGACCGGCGGCATGATGTTGAAACCGTCGGCTGCGCCAGCTATAAACCAGTCCTGGATGGCGTCGGCTACCTGCTCGGGTGTCCCGGAGAAGGTGCGGTGGCCACGCCCGCCACCCAAGCGACCGATCAGCTGCCGCACTGTGAGCTGCTCGCGACGGGCAAGCTCCACGATCAGCGTGTAGCGGCTCTTCGCACCCTCGATGTCGTCTTCGGCGGGAAGGTCTGCTGGCAGCTGCTGGTCCAGGGGCAGGTCCTGGGGTGCCACACGCAGGGTCTTCGCCAACTGCTCCCGGGCATACTCGGGCTTGATCAGCTCATCGAGTTCGCGCTCGAGCTCCAGCGCTTCTGCCACCGTGGAACCAATCACCGGGACGATGCCCGGAAGGATCTTGAGGCCTTCAGGGTCCCGTCCAGCGGCCAAGGTGCGGGCCTTGAGATCGGCGTAGAAGGCCTGCGCATCCTCCACTGTCTGGTGGGCGGTGAAGACTGCCTCGGCGTACTGGGCGGCGAGCTTCCTGCCGTCCTCCGAGGATCCGGCCTGCACGATCAGTGGGTGGCCTTGGGGGGAACGGGGGACGTTTAGCGGACCGCGAACGCGGAAGTGCTTGCCCTCATGCTCAATGGCACGGATCTTGTGTGCGTCTCCCCACACGCCCTCGGCCTTGTCGGCGAGCACTGCGTCATCCTCCCAGCTGTCCCACAGTTTCTGGGCTACCTCAATGAACTCGGCCGCCCGCTCGTAGCGGACCGCGTGTGCTGGCTGGTCGTCGACGCCGAAGTTCCGCGCAGCGTCCGGCCCCGCCGTCGTGACGACGTTCCAACCGGCGCGGCCCCCGCTCACCCAGTCCACCGAAGCGAAGCGGCGTGCCAGGTTGAAGGGGTCGTTGTAGGTGGTGGAGGCCGTGGCGATCAGGCCGATCTTCTGTGTGGCGGCGGCGATGGCGGTCAGCAGCACGGTGGGTTCCAGCTTGCCGGCAGGGCGACGACCCACCTCGCCGAAGAGCACAGGGGAGTCCGCGAAGAAGATGGAGTCCAGCTTCCCGCGTTCGGCCGTGCGCGCCAGATGCTGGTAGTGCTGCACTTTGGTGGAGGCGAAAGGATCGCTTTCCGGGAGACGCCACGAGGCTTCGTGGTGGCCGGTGCTCATCAGGAAGGCGTTGAGGTGGAGTTGGCGTTGTGGCGTGGACATGGATTTCTCCTTGGTTTTGCTGAGGGTTTGGGGCTCGGGTGAGGGCTGAGTGTGGCAACTCAAGCACGGTCGCAGCGCCCTTCGCCAGCTCTTCGACACGTGCCCGCAACACCGGGAAACCGGGCTTCACAGCACGCCATAGGACTCAATCAAGCGCCACAGAAGGCAACAGAAAAGCAGTCCAGCGATACCCGGCCTCATCAACATGACGCAACAATCCGCCGTCGGGAGTTCAGCGCCGGACTGATAGTTCGGTCACGGAAAGGGCTGTTTGGCGTTTGGGGCGGTGACCGCGCCACTACCATTGATAAGTGCATTCGTCGATTACTGTCCGCCCAGCCCTGCCCGAAGACTATGACGACGTTGCCCGCATCACGCAGGATTCATACGTCACCGCGGGGTACTATGGCAGCGCGGACCACCCGTACCTGCAGCAACTACAGGACGTGGCAGCGCGCGCGGAGCACGCCGAGATCTTCGTTGCTGAACGTAACGGCCAGGTGATCGGTTCCGTCACTGCAGCACCAGCTGGCGGCGGTTTCTCTGACATCGGCCTGGACGACGAACTGGAACTGCGCACCCTTGTAGTAGATCCCGCGGTGCAGCGTTCCGGCGCCGGACGGGCTTTGGTGCAGGCCGTCGTCGAGCAAGCCAAGGCGATGGACGGCATCGGCGCGGTCTCCCTCACGACGGGAGCCACGTGGGCGAGTGCCAACGCGCTCTACGCCCGGACCGGTTTTGCCCGCGCTCCGCACCGCGACTGGTTCGTCCCCGGCACCGACATAAAGCTGTTCGTTTACCGGCTGGACCTTCCGCAGTCATAAAGTTTCCTTTCGTAAACCCCGTCACCTTTGAACTACCGGTGCGGGCACAGCGATCAGGAAAGGCGCGGCATGCGCAAGACATATGGCACGGGTTCCGTCTGGGAACAGACACTTGGCTACTCCCGCGCGGTCCAGGTGGACAATACACTCTTCATTTCTGCCACGGCGGCCAGTGGGCCTGATGGCATCGTCGGCGATGACTTCTACTCGCAGACCAAATACATCCTTGAGAAGCTCGGAGCGGTCCTGGAAGAAGCGGGGTTCTCCTACGAGGACGTCGTTCAGTCCAAGCTGTACCTGACGGACATCAGCAAGTGGGAAGACGCTGGCCGCGCGCACGGCGAGGTTTTCGGCGAGATCCGTCCCACCCTGGCCTTGGTGCACGTGCTGCCGTTCCTGGATTCCAAGATGCTGGTGGAGATCGAGCTCGTCGCGCAGAAGTCCGCGTAGTTCACCCAACTGCGAACTACGTGGGCTAGCCCGGAATGCCGTAGCGGTGTTCCGGGCGGCCCGTGCTTCCGTAGCGTAATTGGATTTCGACGGCGCCGTCGTCGGCAAGCGAGGACAGGTACCTCTGGGCCGTCGCCCGGGAAACGCCCACCCGGTCTGCGACCTCGGTGGCTGAGTACTGTTCGCCGGGAAGCAGCGATTCCAGGACTGCTGCTTCGGTTGCCGAGCGCGGTTTTTGAGTGGGCGTCACATCACCTGGGATCAGTGCCCGCTTGGCACGCTCAATCGTGGTCTGGTCAACACCCGTTTGCTGCCCAAGGATCCGGCGATACCGTGCATAGGACCTCAGCTGCTGGGACAAGGATTCCGCGGTGAAGGGCTTCAACAAGTACCCCAGGGCGCCACGCCGAATCGCAACCCTGATGGACGGAGCATCAGAGGCCGCTGTCAGCATGATCGCATCGATATCCAGCTGGCCCAGCAAATCAAGCCCTGAACCGTCCGGCAGGTATACGTCAAGCAAAACCAGGTCAGGACGCAGACTGTGGATCGCCTGCAGAGCCTGGGACACCGAACCGGCCGGAGCGAGCGCCATGAATCCGGCCACCGAGTCCACGTAGGCGGCATGCAGTCTGGCAACGTGGAAGTCGTCATCCACAATGAGCACCCTCAAATCCTCAGCCACTGCTGTCCTCCCGCATTGTTGTGCCGGCTTCAGCGCCGCCGTCGCCCGATCGCCCCATCACGCCAGGTATTGTCGCCATGAAGACAGCTCCGGGGCCGCCTTTCCTGCCGGTCTCCAGGACGCGGACGTCCCCACCCCTGCGGCGGGCCAACTGCCGCACCAAAGCCAGGCCCAAACCTTGTCCGGCCCCCGGGCGTACCGGATGTTCGGACGTCGTGAATCCTTCCGCGAAGACTTCCTCGGGTTCCAGGCCACCCAAACCGTCCCCGGAATCGCCGACGACGATGTGCAGCGTTCCACTGTCCTGGCCGGCATCATCGAGTAACTCAAGTTCTACCCAGCGCTCCGATGCGGAACCGGCGACGGCGGCACTCACGGCGTTGTCGATCAGGTTGCCGAGCACTGTGGTGACGTCCTGGGGATCGGCCACGTGTCCCCGGACCAGCGTTTCCGGCCCGATCCGCAGTGCCACTCCGCGTTCGGAGGCCTCCACGCTCTTGGCGCCGACGAAAGCCTGCAAGTACGTGTCCTGAAGGAGTTCTGCCTGCTCCACGGGGAATTTCAGCGGCCCTGTGGCGGAGATCCGGGCCAGGTATTCCTTGGCTTGCTCGTGTTGGCCGATGCTCATGAAGCCCGCGATGGTGTGGAGTTGATTGGCGAATTCGTGGCGCTGGGCGCGCAGGGCGGTGGACATGGTTCCCACCGCGTCCAACTGGCGGGTCAGTTGCTGCAGTTCGGTGCGGTCTCGGAGCATGACCACCCAGCCGAGGTCTTCCTTGCGGTGCCAGGCTTTTCGGGCGCTGGCCACCAGGACTCTTCCGCCGGCTACGAGTTCCACGGCTTCGGCATCACGGGCTGCCGGTTGGGTGAGTTGCTTGAGCTGGGCAGGAACGTTGGCCGTGGCCCAATCCTGGCCGGTGGCGTCGGGCAGGTCCAGGAGCCTGGCAGCGGCGGCGTTGAACACGGAGATGCGTCCGTCAGCGGCGACACCGATCACGCCCTCATCCACGCCCTGGAGCACAGCCACTTGGTCGTGGACGAGAGTGCTGATTTCCTCAGGTTCCAAGCCCAACGTGAGTCGTTGCAGGCGGCGCCGGAGCAGGAATGAAGCGAGGACGCCCGCCAGGAGTGCCCCTCCGGCGGTCAGGGCGATGGGCACAATGTCCCGTGCCAGGCTCTTGCTGAGGGACTCCATGGAGTAGCCCACGCTGACTTCACCCACGATCGTGCCAGCGGTTGCAACGCCGCCGGACGAGGGCGCGTACACCGGCACCTTGGCCCCCGCCGATGGACCCAAAGTGCCGGTGTTGCGGGTGGTGATTTCCTGGCCGGCCAATGCTACGGAGGGATCTGTGCTCACGCGTTCACCGAGCCGCGCAATTTCCGGGTGGGCCAACCGGAGCCCGGTTTCATCCGTGATGACCACGAAGAGGGCCCCAGTGCGGATCCGGGCTGCTTCTGCCGCTGCCTGCAAGGGTCCGGCGGCAAGGACGCTGGGCGGCGGCGTTCCTTCTTCTTTGCTGATGGCCTGGACGTCTTCCCTGATATCGGGATCCGCCGCAACTGTGCGGGCGAGGGTGAGTGCTTGGTTTTCGGCTTCGTCGCCGATCCGTTCGTAGACCAGCCATGCGTGGACGGCACCGCTCAGGAGCACTACAAGCAGAACTACCCCCAGTTGGAGAAGGAGCGTCTGGGTGGAGAAACGCATACTGACCCTGGTAAAGCGCGGCACCGTGACTCCTTTCCTCCAGCTCCATTGAAGCACTGAGCACAATGCGCAAAACGCTCGCAATGATCAGTATTCCCAACAATTCCCGGAAACCCCAGCCCGTGACGGGCGCCACTATAACGTCTGTAGTGCGCATCACACCGAAGTGGTGCCATTCACAGTAGTAAGGAGCCGGCCGTGCTGGTTTTGCTTGGATTCGCAATGATTGCGGTATTCATGGTCCTGATCATGACCAAAAAGTTGACGCCCGTCTTGGCGCTGATCATCGTCCCCACCATCTTTGGTCTCTTCGCGGGGGCCGGCTTGGGCATAGGCCCCATGGTCATGGACTCGATGAAGTCCATGACCTCCACGGCCGCGCTCCTCATGTTCGCCATCATCTACTTCGGCCTGATGATCGACGTCGGGCTGTTCGACCCCCTGGTGAAGTTCATTCTGCGCAAGCTCGGCAATGATCCCGCCAAGGTAGTCCTGGGCACAGCTATCCTCGCCGCGGCAGTCTCCCTGGACGGTGACGGCTCAACCACCTTCATCCTCACCACCGCCGCCATGCTGCCGGTCTACCTGCGCCTGAAGATGAGCCCCGTGGTCCTCACCTGCGTGGCGGGTCTTGCCAACGGCACCATGAACATCCTGCCGTGGGGTGGACCCACAGCCCGTGCCGCTACCGCGCTGAAGCTGGATGTCAACGACGTCTTCGTCCCCATGGTCCCGTCCCTCATCGTTGGCCTCATCGTCGTGCTCGTCTTCTCCTGGCTGCTCGGCCTGCAGGAACGTAACCGCCTCCGCACCACCGCTCCCGAAATCTGGGGCGACGTCGCCAATCCTTCCGACGCGTTCGACGGCGGCAATGGCCGCGGCGGTTCGGCCGCCACTGGTGCTGGTGGTTCAGGCTTCAGCAAGGGCCGCTTCAGCTTTGGCCGCACCGCACCCAAGCCGGTAACCGGCGGAGGGGCCGGCGTCGCAGTTCTTGAACGTACTGAAGAGCTGGTGGACGACCACGACACCGCCATGGCTGATACTGCATTGGATCCCAACCGCGCCACGCTCCGGCCCAAACTGTTCTGGTTCAACCTTGGGCTCACGGTCGCCGTCATGGTCACCCTGGTAGCGAACATCGTCCCGCTCCCGTTCGTCTTTATGGTGGGCGCGGCTATCGCACTGCTGGTCAACTTCCCCAAGGTCAAGGACCAGGGCGCCCAGCTGATCGCCCACGCACCGTCAATCGTCGCCGTCGTCAGCATGGTCATGGCGGCTGCAGTCCTCACCGGTGTCCTCAACGGCACCGGCATGGTCAAGGCAATGTCCGAGTGGCTCGTCCAGATCATCCCCGCGGACATGGGCCCATTCATGGCAGTCATCACCGGTGTGTTGAGCATCCCGATGACCTTCTTCATGAGCAACGACGCGTTCTACTTCGGCGCACTGCCGGTCCTCAGCGAAACCGCAGCCCACTATGGCGTTGGCGCAGCGGACATGGCCCGCGCTTCCATCACCGGCCAGCCGTTCCACCTCCAGAGCCCCCTGGTTCCCGCGATCCTGCTGCTCGTGTCCCTGGCAAAGGTAGACCTGGGCGACCACCACAAGAAGGTCCTCTGGCGCACTGCAGTCATTTCGATCGTCATGCTGGCAGTCGGAGTCCTGACCGGAGCCATCGGCATCGGCTGATCGCACAAAGCGCCCGGGGTAACCGGAAGCAGCACAATGAATGATCAGCCTGCCGGGTTAGTTGCCCGGCAGGCTGATCCTTTTGGGAGGTATTGACCGATCCTGCGAACGTCCCTTATCAGGAGACCGGCATATCATTGGCGGGTGCCACCCCTTGAACTAGTTCTCAGTGCCTGGCGGATCGACTGGGCAGCCCTCGCTATGATCACCGCCTTAGGCGTGCTCTATGGCCTTGGTATCAAGGCTGCCGCAAAGAACGGGCATCAGTGGCCGCTGTGGCGGGCCGTAGCTTTCTACCTCCTGGGCCTGGGATCCATGGCGGTCCTCACTTGCGGATTCACTGGTGTCTACAGTGCGGACCTCCGATGGGCTTTCACCATCAAGGTTGCCTTGCTCCTGTTTGTGGTTCCGCTCCTGATGGGTCTGGGCCGGCCCATCACGCTTGCCCGCGTTGCCCTGCCTCCTGACGGTATCGAGGTGCTCAACAGGGTACTGGCTCACCGTTTAGTCCGTTTCTTCAGCAATTCGCTGGCAGCGCCGCTGCTGGGGCTGGCGCTGTTCTCCACCTTCCTCACGCCGGCGTTCTACACCTTGCGTGCTGATCCCTTGGCTGAAACACTCCTGACGATCACCATTCCGTTGCTTGGCCTCCTCATGGCGCTGCCCATTATCGAAGAAGCGGACTTCCAGCGCTCCAGCGTGTACATCACGCTGGAGTTCGTGTTTGTTTTCATCGAACTCCTGGTCGACGCTGTGCCCGGCATCCTCCTGCGCCTCAACGGACAGGTTCTTGACCATGTGATGAGCACCCAGGCCATGCTTGGCTGGTTCCCTGATCCGCTCCGTGACCAGCAACTGGCTGGGGACGCATTGTGGTTTGTCTGTGAAATCGTTGACCTGCCACTCATCATCCTCATGTTCATCAGGTTTTCCCGGAGCGACAAACGCGAGGCGCGTGGCTTCGATGAGCTCACTGATGCGGAACTGGACGAGCTGAACGCGCAGCACCTGCACCGGCACTGAAGGCCGTGCGTGGCCAAGTAGACTGGTTCGGAAAACCATTTGAACTTTGCAGGGGAGATCCATGGCTGCGATCAACCGTGACGACGTCGCGCATCTTGCGCGTCTGGCTCACATTGAAATGAGTGCCGAAGAGCTGGACAGGATGGCGGTTGAGCTTGCCGTCATCGTGGATTCGGTGAAGTCCGTCAGCGAAGCCGCCGGGGAGGATGTCCCGGCCACGTCCCACCCGATTCCGTTGACCAACGTGTTCCGTGAGGACGTCGTGGGCCACACGTTTACGGCTGAGCAGGCATTGTCCGGCGCTCCGGATGCTTACGAGAACCGTTTCAAGGTCCCGGCAATCCTGGATGAGGACTAATTACCATGACTGAGCTTAAGAACGAACTCATTCGCCACTCCGCTGCCGATCTTGCTGCGAAGCTTGCTGCCCGCGAGGTTTCCGCTGTTGAAGTGACGCAGGCGCACCTTGACCGTATTGCTGACGTGGACGGCCAGATTAATGCGTTCCTGCACGTTAATACGGAGGAAGCCTTGGCTGTCGCGGCCGAGGTTGACGCCGCGCGTGCCGCTGGTGGCGCCGCTGCCGGGGAACTTCATGCCCTGGCTGGTGTGCCGATCGCGGTGAAGGACTTGATCGTGACGATTGGCCAGCCGACGACGGCTGGCTCGAAGATCCTTGAGGGCTGGCACAGCCCCTATGACGCCACCGTGGTGAAGAAGCTGCGCGCGGCCAAGATGCCCATCCTTGGCAAGACCAACCTTGACGAGTTCGCCATGGGTTCCTCCACGGAGCATTCGGCGTACGGGCCCACCCGCAACCCTTGGGATCTGGACCGCATTCCTGGTGGTTCAGGCGGTGGCTCGGCTGCCGCCGTCGCTGCTTTTGAAGCGCCACTGGCGCTGGGTACGGACACCGGTGGATCGATCCGCCAGCCCGGTGCTGTCACCGGAACCGTCGGCGTCAAGCCCACGTATGGTGCAGTTTCCCGCTACGGCGCGATTGCCATGGCATCCTCCCTGGACCAGATTGGCCCGGTGTCCCGCACGGTGCTGGACGCGGCTCTGTTGCAGGAAGTCATCGGCGGCCATGATCCGTTCGATTCCACGTCCCTGACTGATCCGTTCGACAACCTGGCTGCTGCTGCCCGCGTGGGCAATGTTGCTGGCATGAAGATCGGCATCATCAAGGAGCTGCACGGCGAGGGCTACCAGGCCGGCGTCGAGAACCGTTTCAACGAGTCCCTTCAGCTGCTGAAGGATGCAGGTGCGGAAATTGTTGAGGTTTCCTGCCCCAACCTGAAGTACGCCCTGGGCGCTTACTACCTGATCATGCCGTCCGAGGCGTCCAGCAACCTGGCCAAGTTCGACGGCGTTCGGTATGGCTTGCGCGCCCTGCCCAAGGACGCCCCGATGACCATCGAGCGTGTCATGGGTGCAACCCGTGCCGCTGGCTTTGGTGATGAGGTCAAGCGCCGCATCATCCTGGGCACCTACGCCCTGAGCGCTGGTTATTACGACGCCTACTACGGTTCGGCGCAAAAGGTCCGCACGCTCATTCAGCGCGACTTCGACGCCGCGTTCTCGAAGGCGGATGTCCTCATTTCGCCTACGGCTCCCACCACAGCGTTCAAACTGGGGGAGAAAGCGAACGATCCCCTGGCAATGTACCTGAACGACGTCGCCACCATTCCCGCCAATATGGCTGGTATCCCGGGCTTGTCGCTGCCCGGTGGCCTGGCTGACGAGGACGGCTTGCCCGTTGGCGTGCAACTCCTGGCCCCTGCCCGCCAGGATGCCCGCCTGTACCGCGTCGGTGCTGTGCTGGAGTCGATCCTGGAAGAAAAGTGGGGCGGCCCGCTCCTTGCGCAGGCTCCTGAATTGAAGACACCCGCTCTCGGTGCCGCATCCAACTCCGCCGGAGGTTCAAACTAATGTCCGTCGTCGCAACCCTGAGCTTCGAAGAGGCCATGGAGAAGTACGATCCTGTTCTGGGTTTCGAGGTCCACGTGGAGCTCAACACCAAGACCAAGATGTTCTCCTCCGCACCGAACGTCTTCGGCGATGAGCCGAACACCAACGTCAACGAGGTGGATCTCGGCATGCCCGGCGTCCTCCCGGTGCTGAACAAGACGGCTGTGGAGTCCTCCATCAAGATCGGCCTTGCCCTGAACTGCAAGATCGCCGAGTACTGCCGTTTCGCCCGGAAGAACTACTTCTACCCGGACACCCCGAAGAACTTCCAGACCTCGCAGTATGACGAGCCCATCGCCTACGACGGTTACCTCGACATCGAGCTTGAGGACGGCACGATCTTCCGCGTTGAGATCGAGCGTGCCCACATGGAAGAGGACGCCGGAAAGCTCACCCACATGGGTGGTTCCGCGGGCCGCATCCAAGGCGCCGACTACTCGCTGGTGGACTACAACCGTTCGGGTGTTCCGTTGGTGGAAATCGTCACCAAGCCGATCCAGGGTGCCGGAAGCCGCGCCCCGGAGCTGGCCAAGGCCTACGTTGCCGCGGTCCGCGAAATCGTGAAGAACCTTGGTGTTTCGGACGCCAAGATGGAACGCGGCAACGTCCGCTGCGACGCCAACGTTTCCCTGCGCCCGCACGGCCAGGAACGCTTCGGCATCCGCTCGGAGACGAAGAACGTAAACTCGCTGCGCGCCGTCGAGCACGCCGTTCGTTACGAGATCCAGCGCCACGCTGCGGTCCTGGACTCCGGCCAACCAGTGATCCAGGAGACGCGCCACTGGCACGAGGACACGCGTTCGACGACGTCGGGCCGCGCCAAGTCCGACGCCGACGATTACCGCTACTTCCCCGAGCCGGACCTGGTTCCCGTCGTCGCCTCCCGTGAGTGGGTGGAGGAGCTTCGCGCCACCCTTCCGGAGCCGCCGGCCGAACGCCGCAAGCGGCTCAAGGAAGCCTGGGGCTACTCGGATCTGGAGTTCCGCGATGTGGTCAACGCCGGCGTCATGGACTCCATCGAAGAAACCATCGCAGCCGGTGCCAGCGCAGATGTTGCCCGGAAATGGTGGATGGGTGAGATTGTTGGCCGCGCCAAGGTCGCCGACGTCGATCCTTCCGCTCTCGGTGTCACACCGCAGGTCATCGTCGAGCTGAACAAGCTGGTCGAGGACGGCAAGATCAACAACAAGATGGCTACGCAGGTCCTGGACGGCGTTCTTGCCGGCGAAGGTACACCGGCCGAGATCGTTGAAAAGCGCGGCCTCGCGGTGGTTTCCGACGACGGTCCGCTGCTGGAAGCCATCGACGCCGCCCTCGCGGCACAGCCTGACGTCGCGGAGAAGATCCGTKGCGGCAAGGTCCAGGCCATCGGCGCGATTGTGGGCGGTGTCATGAAGGCAACGCGTGGCCAGGCTGATGCCAACCGCGTTCGCGAGCTCATCCTGGAGAAGCTCGGCGTCGAAGGCTAAATTCGGCGGCGAATTGCCCAAGTAGCTCGCAGTTGTGGTTGTTTTGAGAGCTCAGAACAACCGCAACTGCGAGCTACTTTTTTCTGTAAGGGGCGCAGAATGGATACATGGCCACCATGACACCAGGCCTTCGCAAGGCCCTTATCGCCAGCGGCGTTGCCGTCGCCCTGACCGGCGGCGGGGCTGCCGCAGTGTGGGCAGGCACTCAGCCCAGCCCATCGCCGTCGAGCGCTACTGCCTCAGTAAGTCCCTCGGCATCTGACGGCGCCAAGCGCGCTGAGGGGCGGGCACAGGGGATCCATGGCGAGCACATTGTGAAAGAGCAGGACGGCACCTTCCGCACTGTGGTCACACAGACCGGCAAGATCGAGTCCGTGAGTGATTCCGCCATTACCGTCAAGAGCGAGGATGGCTTCACGCAGAGCTACGCAATCAACTCCGGGACCAGCATCTCACGCATGCCCACCGACCTCTCGGAACTGCGCAATGGCAAGGGTAAGCCCACGCTACCTTCGGCTACCGCGGCGGATCTCAAGTCCGGCGACACCGTACGGATAGCAGGGACCAAGGACGGCGACACTGTGACGGCACAGCGCATTGTGGCCGGTGAGCTTCCAGCTGTCCTCAAGGGGCATGGTCTCAGGGGGCACGGACACAAGGGGCTTTGACCGCGGAGTGGGCACCGCCTCCAGTGCCACCTGGCCCGCGCCGCCGTGTTGGTCAAGACCAAAATCAGCTATGCTTGAATCAAGTTTTTAAATATTGATTCAAGGTCGGGGATTAGTGTGAGAGTAAATGTCGGGGAGAGGATAGCTCGCCGGCGGCTTGAGACGGACCTCAGTCAGCGCGATCTTGAAGGTCTCACTGGGATTTCCCAGAGCACGCTGCAGCGTATCGAGTCCGGTAATCGTGTTGCCCGCATGGACGAGATCATCTCCATTGCCTGGGCTCTAGGCTGCCCGGTGGAAGCGATTCTGGACGAGACGCCGGTCCGGGACCGGGTGCTGGTAGCAAGCCGTGCCAGCACATCCACTGCCGACGCTGCGGCTGTCAAGGCGCGGCTGACACAATTCCTGGAAATGGACGCCTACCTAGCCATGCACGGCATCGGCGCGTAATGGCGGAAAAGGAATCCATTCCTGCAAGCGTCGGCCACAGCGAGCGGCCGGCCTATCTCGCGGCGAGGAAGATCCGTGACCAGCATGGGTTGGGCAGCGGGCCAATCGCTGATCTCCACGGGCTTATCGGCCTTGTCTCACCCGGAGCCGACGTTGCAATCCTGGACATGCCCGAGGGGATGGACGGCATGGTGGCGACGGACCCTGTGCGCGCAAAGACGGTGATTGGAGTGGCCACCACTTCTGTTCCCGAGCGCCAGCGATCATCACTCGGACACGAACTCGGTCACATCGTTTTTGCAGACTACGAAGCCGGCTTGCGGCATGACCCGTCTGAGCGGACGCCCCAAGAAATGCGCGCTGACACCTTTGCCAGACACCTACTGGCTCCTCTTCAGGGCGTTGTAGCATTCCTTGAAGACTTGCGTGCCGTTCCAGGCCAGTTAACCCTTCGCCACGTTTCCTCGGTCGTACACCACTTCCAAGTGTCGCCTGCCATTGCCCTGATCCAAATGCAGGCCTGTGGATGGATCGCAACTGCGCAAAAGACGGATTGGTGGGGTGAAACTGCCAAAGGACTGGCGCTGCGATTCGGGTGGATCGGTGACTATCGGGCCATGGCTGCAGAAAGTCAGACACCCCGGCCACCGCAGCGGCTCATCGAAAACGCCACCGAGGCCTACATCCGGAATCTGATCTCCGTGCAGGGCCTTGCAGCACTTAGTGGGGTGGATCCCGAACGTCAGCTCCAGGAGCTCGAAGAATCAGGGATCAGGCCTGAAACTATCGAAGTGGCATGGGCCGATCTGGACGCCTTCGGACCGGCCTGACCCATGCCCACACAGATAACGATTCTGGACGCAGGACCGTGCATCACTTTCTGCGCGGCTTCCAAGCAGGCCCTACTGGTCGCGGTCCTGCAACGTGGCTCAAACCAGCTCCACGTCCCGGATGTTGTGGATGATGAGGTCGGCAAGCGCGGCTCTAACCGACGGGATTTCCCGCCCGGAACAGTAAGCAACTGGCGGTTACTGACCGAACATGAGCACGTCGGAATCCTTGACTCATCGGTGTCTTCTGATGATGCCCAAGCCCTATCGGATGCCGTCAAGAAACTATCCGGCACACCGCTGGCCGAACGCCTCACGAACAGTAAGGACCTAGGCGAAATCCTGGTCATCGCTCACGCCATGGTCCGCAAGGATCGGGGCGAGGATGTGTACGTAGTTATTGACGAACATCGGGGACAAAAGCTGGCCACCCAGTTCGGTATCAAAGTCATCGACTCCGCATGGATACTTGGCAGCGCGGTTGCTCGCGGGCTGATCGCTGACCGTGGGGAGATGCGGAAGACCTACGATAACCTCCGGAAATATGACGCAGGTCTGGTCCACATCGAGCAGACCCATCTCCTCACAAAGGGGCTGTGGGCGCGGAAGCCGGAGTCGGTGCCCTCAGGAGAGGCGGAAACTGAAGCAAGGGCTGCCCTGGAACAGTTGGCCGCCGCCAACGACAGAACGTAACCAGTCGGTCGGCGTCATGCGATTAGGGTATAACTGTGAATCAACCGTTGGACGAGGGTCCGTTCTTTCATGGCACAAAGGCCAACCTTCGGGAAGGTGATCTCCTGAGCGCGGGCTTCAGGTCGAACTACCGGCCCGAGGTCGTGATGAACCACATCTACTTCACTGCTCTGCGGGATGGCGCAGGGCTGGCTGCCGAACTCGCGGCCGGCGACGGGGCTCCGCGCGTTTACGCAGTCGAGCCGACCGGGCCATTCGAGGACGATCCCAACGTGACTGACAAGAAATTCCCTGGGAACCCCACCCGGTCATACCGCAGCACGGCCCCACTCAGGGTCCTCGGAGAAGTCACCGATTGGACACGGCTGGAGCCCGAGGCGCTGCGAGCGTGGAAGGAACGGCTGGCGGCAATTCTTGCTGATGAACGTGGCGAAATCATCAACTGACGGGGATCCTTGGCTGACCCGGGAATCTTAGAGCGCTACGGTCCTGAATCCGAGGTTGGCGCTTGCCGAGTCAGGCGTGTTGGAACTCCGCGCGGCCAGCCGGTAACGGTTGCAGTAGGAGTCATGGCAAAGGTATGAGCCGCCGCGCATGACCCTTCCGCGCCCAATCGTTGGGCCTGGTGGGTCATCTACGGTTCCGGCGGCCAGGCATGCTTTGTAGTACTTGGGCAGGAACCAATCGCTGCACCACTCCCACACGTTGCCGCTGGTCTGGTACAGCCCATACCCGTTGGGGGCGAATGACCTGGCTGGCGCTGTGGTGAGGTAGCCGTCCTCGACGTCGTTGCGTACCGGGAACTCGCCCTGCCAGATGTTGCAGTTGTGCCGGGCGTTGCCTTCCGCGCTGTCATCGTGAAGTTCGTTGCCCCATGGATAGCGCTGCCCGGCCGCACCGCCGCGGGCTGCATACTCCCATTCCGCTTCGGTGGGCAGTCGTCGGCCCGCCCACGCACAGTAGGCTAAGGCGTCGTTGAAGGACACGTGCGTCACTGGATGGTCCGGGATGTCCGTCCAATGGGAGAGGGGCCCGGCCGGGCGGGCCCAGTCTGCGCCGCGGACATTGAGCCACCAAGGGACGTTGTTCACCCTGTTCAGGATGTCGTGCGGCTCGGCCTTGACTGCCAGATGGAACACTGCCGAGGTCCCGAACTCTTCAGATTCCGTACGGTGCCCCGTGGCATCCACGAATGCCGCGAACTCCGTGTTGGTGACCGTGGTGGCGCTGATGGTGAATCCGGAAACGGACACTTCGTGGACTGGCGTCTCGCCGTCGCCGTCGTAGCCTTCGCCGAAAGGATCGCCCATGGCGAAGGTCCCGGACGGGATCTCGACGTCTCCATTACCCGCCGTCGCGGCATCCTTGCCGGAACGTACGACGCCGGCCGTCGGGTTCCGATGTTCGCCCACCGCACGCAGGGGGAGCGTCAGCCCCGGCTTCGAATGTTCCCGGGCGCCGGCGCCAGGGCTGCAGCAGTCTGCCATATTCAACCTTTCCTCTGCGGTTCTCCATCAATCTTAGTGGGACCGGCCACAGCCCCAACAATGATCAAAGCTGATTTCTATCGTCAGTTTCAATCATGATCTTGCAAACGTGAAGGTGGTCGCTTATGGTTTGTTAAACGGTTAACGAGCGTGTTTTGAATCACACTCTCCCGGCACCATTGATGACTCTGGCCCAGCACTGAGGAGACAGTATGAACTCGACGACGCAACAAGCTCCGGCTTTGCCGGAAGCGCGCCGCGTCCCGGAGGCATTGCCCGGAAAATCCGGCATGGGGAGGCGCAAGGGCAACAGGGGGCCCCAGCAAAGCTTCCGGTCAAGGCTGAGGCGGGATCAGCAGATGCTCCTGATGATGCTCCCGGGTGTTGCTTTCCTGCTGCTCTTCTTCTACATCCCGATCCTGGGCAACGTCATCGCGTTCCAGGACTACCAGCCCTACCTCGGCATCGGGGACAGCCTCTTTGTTGGCTGGCAGAACTTCGTGGACCTGTTCGGCAACCCCGACTTCATCCATGCATTCTGGAACACGCTCTACCTTGCGGCGTGGCAGCTGGTTTTCCTTTTCCCGGTGCCGCTGGTGCTCGCACTGATTGTGGACTCACTGATCAGCACACGGATCCGGAGGATTTTCCAGAGCATCGCCTATCTGCCGCACTTCTTGTCCTGGGTCCTGGTGATCGCATTCTTCCAGCAGATGTTGGGCGGTGCGGGCTTCGTCAACAACCTGCTTCGCGATATGGGCATGGATCCAATTCCGTTCATGACCAATCCGGAAACCTTCCCCGTCATGGTGGTCGTCCAGATGATCTGGAAGGATGCCGGCTGGGCCATGATCATCTTCCTCGCCGCCCTGGCAAGTATCGATGCCTCGCTGTATGAAGCAGCCGCTGCTGACGGTGCGGGACGTTGGCGCCGGATGTGGCACATCACCTTGCCTGGGCTAAGGCCCGTGATCGTGCTCCTCCTGATCCTGCGCATTGGCGACATACTTTCCGTCGGTTTTGAGCAGTTCATCCTCCAACGCGACGCCGTGGGTGCAGGGGCGGCGGAAGTGCTGGACACCTTTACCTACTACACCGGCGTGGTCGGTGGCGGCTGGAGTTCAGGTGCCGCGGCCGGGCTGGCGAAGGGTGTGGTCAGTGCCCTGCTGATCTACGGCGCCAACAAACTTGCCCACCGCTTTGGCGAAGACGGAATTTTTGCAAAGCAAGCACGCTGAGCCCACGCGGCTGCTGCACAAGCTGCTGCACAAGGAGAAACCCATGGCAACAACACTTTTCACGAGGAAACCGCGGGAATTGAGCTACAACCCCAAACGACCCGTATGGAAGGAACGCCCTTCTCCTCTCTACCAGACGGTAAAAGCCGTCGTCCTCGTCCTTTTCAGCCTGTCCATCCTGACGCCGCTGCTCCTCGTGGTGTCCACGTCCCTGGCGGACACGGAACAACTCGTACAGGCAGGCGGATTCGTGCTTTGGCCGGAGCGGCCCACCTTGGAGGCCTACGCGACCATCTTCAAAGGTCCCATGGTTCTGCAGTCCCTCGGGGTCAGCATGGTCATCACCGCCGTGGGCACCCTTCTTGCGCTGTTCGTCACGATCACCATGGCGTACGCCACCAGCCGATCAGTCCTCTTCGGCCGTCCTGTGGTACTCGCCGTGTTGTTCACACTCTTGTTCGCGCCGGGCCTCATCCCGTCCTTCCTCATGATTCGTCAGCTCGGGCTGCTGGACTCGCTGTGGTCGCTGATCCTCCCGGGTATATTCGGCGCCTTCAACTTCGTGGTGATGCGCTCCTTCTTCATGAACATCCCGGGTGAACTGATCGAAAGCGCCCGGATCGATGGTGCCAACGACTGGCAGATCCTGTGGCGGATCGTCATGCCGCTGTCGAAGGCCGTCATCGCCGTCGTCGGTTTGTTCTATGCCGTTGGTTTCTGGAACTCGTTCTTCAACGCACTGCTCTACATCAATGACCACAGCAAATGGCCCATCCAGTTGCTGCTCCGTAACTTCGTAGTCCAGGGCAGCGGAGCGGCAGACCAGTTGGGAATCACCACCACACCTCCGCCGCAATCCATCCAGATGGCTGTAGTGGTGGTGGCGCTGGTTCCCATCCTGATGGTTTACCCGTTCCTTCAAAAGCACTTTGCCAAGGGAGTCATCACCGGCGCAGTGAAGGGCTAGCCGTTGACGCGGCATCCCTGACCACTAAGAACAGCATCAACTACCAGTAAATAACCAGAAAGGGTTATGCCATGACGAGCACTACCTCAGGACAGGCTGGATTCAGCCGTCGCGGCTTCCTTGGCCTCGCAGGCCTGACCGTCACCGCCGTCGGCCTCTCTGCGTGCGGGGGTGGTGGAGCTGCGAGCAGTGGAGGCGCAGCTGCCTCCGCTTCGGTCAAGCTGCCCACCTACAAGGAATTCACCGGAGTGAGTCCGGATCTTGCCGGTAACGCCAAAGGCCTGCAGGCCGGCTACTTCAAACTGCCCACCGCCGTGCAGTCCGTGAAGACTCCGCCGCTTAAGGGCAAGGTGACCGGCCTGACGGAAACCTTCGAGACCATGAGTCCCGGCCTGAAGGACAACCCCTTCTGGCAGCGCCTCAACGCCAAACTCGGAGGCGACCTGGAACTGCAGATCGCCGAGGACATCGGCGATGGTTATCCGGCCAAGTTCGCCACTGTCCTGGCCAGCAATGAACTGCCGGACATGATGTGGGTGCCGCCGAACCAGGGGATTCCCAATGTTGGCCCCATGCTCGAGGCGAAGTTCCAGGACCTGACGCCCTACCTCTCCGGTGATGCAGTGCTCGAGTACCCCAACCTTGCCGCGCTGAAGCCCGATTCCTGGAAGACCGCCGTCGTGAACGGCAAGATCTGGGGAGCACCCATTCCGAGCACCCCGTTCGGCCAGGTGTACCTGGGCAATCACGACGTATGGGCACAAGTAGGTGGTTTCGAGGCTGCCAGCGCGGACGAGTTCCTGGACAAGGCCAAGGAACTGACGCGTCCTGGCGATCAGAAGTATGCCCTTGAGCCCGCCTATATCAATGCCCTGCACATGGTTACCGAGTGGTTTGGCGCCCCGAACAGCTGGGCGGTCAACAAGGACCGTACGCTGACGCATTTGTACGAAACCGACGAGTACATGGCCGGCGTGGAGTTCACCGCCAGGATGTTCGCAGCCGGCGTTTTCTACCCGGATTCCAAGGCCACGGACATTCGTTCCCGCGTTGCCAATGGCAGTGTTGCGGCACAGGTGGTGGTGGGTCCCCATGACCTCCGCAGCTACCGGGCATTGAACAAGACCGCGAAGTTCGACATCCTCATTCCTTTCAGCGCCGACGGGAAGGTCAAGCCAACCTACGACATGGGCTATGGCACGGTGGGCTTCACGCCGTTCAAGAAGGCTGAGGAAGGCAAGATCCGCGAGCTTCTGGCCCTGATCAACTACCTGTCGGCACCGTTCGGCACGGTGGAGTACATGCAGAAGAACTTCGGCGAGCTCGGCCAGGATTACACCCTGGATGGTTCGGGCAACCCGGTCCGTACGGAGACTGGGACCACCAATGCGCCCGGTTTGGTATCGGCGTTGAACATCATGTCCAGCCCCGAAAACGTCCTCTTCAATCCGGGATTCGACGACGACACCCGCTATGTCAGCCAGCAGGAAGAGAAGCTGCTGGAGCTCGCATGGCGCAACCCCACCAATGGTTCCTACTCCGATACGAACGCCAAGGTGGGGGCGAAGATCACCAAACAGCTCCGCGACAAGGTGGTGGACATCATCACGGGCCGGGCCAAGATCGATGAACTCAAGGACGCGGTCAAGCGCTGGAAGAGCGAAGGTGGTGAGAAGATGCGCGACGAATACCAGGCCGCGTTGGATCCCGAAGCTCCCGTGTTCAGGAGCTAGCCTCAAAAAACCAGAAGAAACACCAACAAGCAGGGGAAATCATGGCAAAAGCGAGTAACACAGGCGTCCGGCCCACCATCCGCATGGTGGCCGAACTCGCGGGTGTTTCCACGGCCACGGTTTCCTATGTGTTGTCGGGTCGCCGGGGTGATGCGGGACCGGGAGTTTCGGACCCGACGGCGGAGAAGGTCAAGGCAGTTGCGGAGCGGCTTGGCTACCGCCCCAACCAGGCTGCCCGTGCTATCCGGACAGGGCAGACGAACACCGTCATCCTGTCATTGACAATGCTGTCCGATCCTTGGTCGTTATCCGTCATCGAGGCGGTGCAAAAGGCGGCAGCTCCGTTCGGAATTACGCCGATGATCCTCGGCGACGCCGACTGGGTGAAGGTCCTGGGCACTCATAACGCCGACGCTGTGTTCGTGGACGCAGTCCGCCCTGAGCAACGGGGCGCCCTTCGGAAGCTCGCGGAGCATGGGACCACGCTCGTGGTTTTTGACGAAGAGCTTGAACCGGAGGGCTTCGACGTCATCAGGTCCATTGCGGGCCCGGGTTGCCGCATGGCCGTGGAGCACCTACTCCACGGCCATCGGAGGATCGCTTGCCTCACCCCGGCCACGGCTGCAGGCGCCTCTGGCGGCACCCGCTACCGGGCCTACTCAGAGGCCCTGGTGGAAGCCGGCATCCCTGAAAACGAGGATTATGTGGGCCTCTTCGATGGCACGTCCGCCGGTGCGTATGCTGCCACAACGCGGCTGCTCAGCCTGCCGGAGCGGCCTACTGCCATCTACGCCACCACGGACTTCGCCGCCGTCGCAGCCATCAATGCGGCCCAACGGCTTGGGCTCGCCGTCGGTGTGGACGTGGACATCATTGGTGTGGGCAACACAGTGGAGGGGGAGCGGATGTCGCCTTCGCTCAGCACGGTGGGCCCCGTGGATTTCTTCGGCAAAGTGGCCCGGCTTCTCTTGCAGCGGGCCACGTCACCCGCTGCCCCGGAGGCCAAGGGCGGGCCTGCGGTCCTGGACTTCCCATGGCACCTGTTCGTCCGTGAATCGGCACCTCACCGCAGCTCCGCAACCAGACTTTACTAACGAACCAGCAGAAGGAAAGTGCACCTCATGGAAAAGGATTTGAAGGTCGGTATCGTGGGTTTCGGCCTGCGCTCCGGGCTGTGGAGACACGCCCATAAACCGGGTAACGGCTCTGAAGTCACCATCGTCTGTGACGTGAGCGAGAGGGGACGGGCGGACGCCGCGGCGAGCATCCCCTCGGCCCGTATCACCAGCGACCTCGAGGAAGTGCTCGCCAGCGACCTTGACGCCGTCCTGGTGTTAACCCCCGATAACCAGCATGCCGCCGTCGCGGTCCGTACGCTCAAGGCCGGCATTGCGACCTTCTGTGAGAAGCCGCTGGATATCACCGTGGAGGCAGCGGACCTGATCTTGAAGACGGCCTATGAGACCGGAACGCGCTTGTACGTTGGGCACAATATGCGGCACATGCCGGTTGTAGTACAGATGCGCCAAATCATTCAGGAGGGCAAGATCGGCGAGGTCAAGGCCATCTGGTGCCGGCACTTTGTCGGCGATGGCGGGGACTACTACTTCAAGGACTGGCATGCCCAGCGCGCCAATGTCACCTCCCTGCTCCTCCAAAAAGGGGCGCACGACATCGACGTGATCCACTGGCTGGCCGGCGGGTACACCAAGCGGGTTGCCGCCGTCGGTGATCTCGCGGTCTATGGCGATGTCACCAACCGCAGCAACAACGCGGGCAAGCGCATGGGCGAATGGTACTCGGTGGACAATTGGCCGCCCACGGAGCAGAAAGGCCTGGCTGAGGTGATCGACGTCGAGGACATTTCCATGATGAACATGGTCCTGGACAACGGCGTGCTGGCCTCCTACCAGCAGTGCCACTTCACACCCGACTACTGGCGCAACTACACCATCATCGGCACCAAGGGCAGAATCGAGAACTTCGGCGACGGCCCCGGGAACACAATCAACGTCTGGACCAGCCGGACTTCCGGCTACGCGGCACCAGACGAGGTGCACACAATCCAGGACGGTGACGGAGGCCATGGGGGTGCAGACCCTCGTCTCATCGAGGAGTTCCTGCGCTTCGCCTCCCAAGGCGGCCAAACGCAAACAAGTCCCGTGGCTGCCCGGCAAGCCGTGGTGGCCGGTATCCTAGCCACCGAATCGTTGCGCGGCGACGGCTGCGCGCGGGAAGTCCCTGCCCTGCCCGCCGGGCTCGTGGCGTACTTCGACGCCGGACAACCCGCCTTGGCCCGTGGCTAGCTACTTGGCTAGCGGGGGCTGGATAGCTCGATAAGTTCGGTCATGACGGTTTGAAGTGACTCGCAAACCGTCATGACCGATTTCCGTTTCAGCGTTTCCGGCCGGGCGAGGATGTCGATCTTGCGCACCGAGTTCACGCCGGAAAGAGGCCGCAGCACAACGCCGGCATCCAGGACGCGCCGCGCAGTGAACCTTGGCAGGAGTCCGATCGCGCCGCCCGCCGCGACAAGCGCGGCAACAGTTGAGTAGTCGTTGATGCGGTGCAGCACTTCGGCGGGCCGTCCACTCACGGCGACGACGGCGGCGAGCACGTCCGCGGGGGAGTAGCCATCGCGGCTGGTCACCCAGGTTTCACCCACGACGTCGGACGGCTTCAGTTCGCGCCGGGATGCCAGCGGGTGGTCCGCAGGCAGGGCGACGTCCAAGGGTTCGTCGGCCAACGGGATCACGGCCACTTTGTCCCCAGGCCATGGCGGGCTGTTATCCATCCTGTGTGCCAGCACGAGGTCGTAGCGGGCAACCAAGCCCGGGAAATCTTCCTGGGCCACATCCTCATCCGAGAGTCGCAGCCTGGGCGACTTCCCGCCGTCGGACGCCAACAACGCTGCCAACGGCGCAAACAGCGCCTGCCCCGCGCTGTGGAAGGCGCTGACACTGACAGGCGCGTCGGGAGCGTCGTGATACGCACCAATTGCTGCGCGCGCATCCGCCATGGCGTTCACGACGGCGGCACCGGCCTCGGCGAGGACCTTTCCGGCGTCGGTAAGCACCAGGGCGCGCCCTTCCTTGCGTGTCAGTGGAACGTCCACTGATTTCTGCAGGAGTGCGAGCTGTTGCGAAACCGCAGATGGGGTGACCATAAGAGTCTCGGCCACAGCTTTAACACTGCCCAGGTCGCCGAGTTCACGGAGCATCTGCAACTGATGGATTTCCATTAGCAAATCCTAAATCGTTGATTGAGAAGAATCTAGTTGTGCTAAATCGTTAGCGGCGCTCTAATGGAGTCAGCAGCAGCCAAGCAGCCCCAGCAGTGAGGAATCCCATGAAGGCTCTCTACAAATCCGGACCACACGCAGGGTTCGAACTCGTTGACCGTCCCGAGCCCGAAGCGGGACCAAGCGACGTCAAGGTCCGTGTCATGACCACGGGCATCTGCGGTACCGATCTCCACATCCAGAGCTGGGATGCCTGGGCCCAAAGCATCATCGAAACGCCGCTCATCGCCGGCCACGAGTTCTACGGTGAAGTAGTGGAAGTCGGCGAGGACGTCCGCGATGTGAAAGTAGGAGACCGGGTCTCCGGCGAAGGCCACGTGGTCTGCGGAATCTGCCGCAACTGCCGTGCCGGGCGTCGGCAGATGTGCATTCACACCGTCTCCGTGGGAGTGCAGCGCGATGGCGCGTTCGCCGAATATGTGGTCATCCCGGAAACCAACGTCTGGGTCCACCACGACGAATCCGTCACGCCGGAACTCGGTGCCATCTTCGATCCCTTCGGCAATGCCGTCCACACGGCCCTCAGCTTTCCCTTGGTGGGCGAAGACGTCCTCATCACCGGCGCGGGACCCATCGGGCTGATGGCCATTGCCGTCGCCCGCCACGCTGGCGCCCGCAAGATCGCCATCACTGACGTCTCCGCTCCCCGGCTGGAACTGGCCCGACAGATGGGCGTGGACCTCGCCGTCGACGTTTCCAAAATGCGCGTCCGCGACGCACAGCGGGAGCTGGGTATGCGCGAAGGATTCGACATCGGCCTGGAAATGTCCGGACACCCCACGGCGCTGCCTGAGATGATCGACAACATGAACCACGGCGGGCGGATCGCCATGCTGGGACTTCCCAGCCAGTCCATCGACATCGACTGGGGCAAGGTGGTCACCCACATGCTCACGCTCAAGGGCATCTATGGCCGCGAAATGTTCGAGACCTGGTACGCGATGAGCGCCATGCTTTCTTCCAACCCTGTGCTGCACCGGAACATCTCCGCAGTGGTCACCGACAAGCTGTCCGCGGCCGACTGGGAGAAGGGCTTCGACATCGCCCGCGCCGGAACCGGCGGCAAAGTGGTCCTCGACTGGACCGAACTGTAACCCCGCTTCCGCCACCGAACCTTTCCCGACGTATTCAGGAGCACACCATGTACTCAGCCATCAAAGACCAACTCCAAGGCGAACTCGACGAGATCCGCAGCGCCGGCCTCTTCAAGACCGAACGCCACATCGATTCCCCGCAGGCCAGCCACATCGCCGCAGGCCAACTCGGCCAGCCAGCCAACACTGTGCTGAACTTCTGCGCCAACAACTACCTCGGCCTTGCCGACCACCCGGACATCATTTCCGCAGCCAAGGCCGCGATGGACGAGCGCGGCTTTGGCATGGCTTCTGTGCGCTTCATTTGCGGCACCCAGGATCTTCACCTGGAGCTCGAGGCCCGCGTCTCGGCCTTTTTGGGCACCGAAGACACGATTCTGTTCTCCAGCTGCTTCGACGCCAATGGCGGGGTGTTCGAGTCCCTCTTCGGCCCGGAAGACGCCATCATCTCGGACTCCCTCAACCACGCATCCATCATCGACGGCATCCGCCTGAGCAAGGCCAAGCGCTTCCGCTACGCCAACCAGGACATGGCTGACCTTGAGGCCAAGCTCGTTGAGGCCGAGGGCTCCCGCCGCAAGATCATCGTCACCGATGGCGTGTTCTCCATGGACGGCTACCTTGCCCCGCTTGAAGCCATCTGCGACCTCGCCGAGAAGCACGATGCCCTGGTGATGGTGGACGACTCCCACGCCGTCGGCTTCATGGGATCCAGGGGTGCCGGTACTCCTGAGCACGCCGGTGTTTCGGAGCGCGTGGACATCTACACCGGCACGTTCGGCAAGGCCCTGGGTGGGGCATCCGGCGGGTACGTTTCAGGCCGCGGTGAAATCGTCGCGATGCTGCGCCAGAAGGCCCGACCCTACCTCTTCTCCAACTCCCTGGCGCCTGCCATCGTGGCCGCCACCATCAAGGCGATCGAACTCGTACAGGAATCCGGCGAACTCCGCACCCGCCTCTTCGAAAACGCAGCCCTGTTCCGCCGCCGCATGAGCGAGGAAGGCTTCGAGCTCCTCGAGGGCGAGCACGCCATCATTCCCGTGATGTTCGGTGACGCCGTAATAGCCGCAAAGGTTGCTGACGAGATGCTTGGTCACGGCGTGTTCGTCACCGCCTTCAGCTACCCCGTGGTGCCGAAGGGAGCGGCCCGCATCCGCGTCCAGCTTTCGGCCGCGCACAGCAGTGAAGACGTCGAAGCTTGCGTCCAGGCGTTTGTGAAGAGCCGCGCAGCGGCCGCCTAAGCAACGCTCTCTCACATCCTGCCGCTTTCCACCCGATCTTCTCTCACATCCTGCCGCTTTCCACCGGATGTTCTATGCGGTCGTATGGTTTTGTGAGACAGCTTGATGGGAGCTTCACTTCAGATGACCACGCCCAGAAGAAAATACGATGCCGCTTTCCGTGAGGACGCTGTGCGGCTTGTTTTGTCCACGAACCGGTCGGTGAAACAGGTCGCCGAGGAGATGGTCGCCGAGGAGAT